>JBEKMZ010000032.1:0-34160 GCA_049523315.1 Acidimicrobiales bacterium
GCGGATCTGCTCGTCTGCGAACAAGAGCAGGTCGACATCGAGAGTGCGGGGCCCGTTGCTGACGGTTCGGACGCGGCCCGCCGACTCCTCGATCTCGTGCGCCAGCTCCAGGAGCTCATGCGCGCCGAGATCAGTCTCGAGCCGGACGACGCAGTTGAGGAAACGCTCCTGGCCCTCGGGGCCGCCTAGAGGTGCGGTCTCGTAGACCGGTGAGACTTCGAGGCGGGGATCGAGCAGGCGCAGGCGTCCCACGGCGAGCTGGAGATGGCCCAGGCGATCGCCCATGTTAGAGCCGAGGCCCAGAAATGCCTCCGTGGCCACAGCTACGCGCTGGGGCGCACGCGGCGTAGGCGCACCCCGGCCGAGACCATGTCCGCCGCCACCGGCGGCCGCAGCTTTCGGACCGCGACCGTGACCGCCTGGACGGACGGGAGCTCAAGAACACCGGCGGCGATCGCCTCGGCTAGAGCCTCGAGCAGTCGGTAGCGGTGCTGGGCGACGATAGCCATCGCCGTGTCGACTACAAGCGAGTAGTCGACCGTCTTGGCCAGGTCGTCCTGGCGGGCCGCCTCGGCGAGGTCGGCCTCGACCTCGAGATCGACCTCGAAGGGCTGGGCCGTGTCCTGCTCGCCATCGAGCGCCCCGTGACGCCCGAGCACCCTCAGACCACGCAGCTCGATCCGGTCGGTCACCTACGACGCTCCGGCGGCCAGTCCGTCACCACCTGGGACGTGAGCCGTCTCCGTGCCGGCAGCGACGGGTCCCCCGGGCTCAGGTTCGGCGTGGCGTGGCTCGGCGGCGACCTCTTCTTGCGGCGGTCCCGACTCGGCATCGGGCCCTTCGTCTCGATCCGTCGCCGGCTCCGCACCCCCAGGCCCATAAGCGATCCGCTCCAGCTTCGCCGGGGCATTCCCGGTCGCGGCGGTAGTGTCGCGCTCGCCCGGTTCGTCCTCGGTTTCGCGGCCGTCATCGCCGAGCGCCTCTGCACTCCCGCCTTCAGCGGTATCGGGCTCTAACACCTCGGCGCGTCCACGGTCGTTGGCGACGGTCCTCACGGAGGGGACGTCGTCCACCGCGGCAACGATCATCCGTCCGACGGTGCCCATCTGGCGACGAAGCAGCTGCTCCATAGCTGTGATGGCCCGCGGACCGTCGGGGAGGATCTCGCTCCAGAGCAGGTAGCCGGCCGCAACGCCCATCACGCAGTCCCCGAGCTCCTCTTGGTGGAGCAACAGGCGCTCGCCGCTGCGCAACCAGCCGTGCAAGGACGGGTACAGCCGGGCGAGGACGAAGTGGGTCTCCGACGCAGCCGGCATCGGGAACCTGGACCATTCGAGGCCGAGCTCTTCGTAGGCATGCAGGTTGTGGGTCGACCCGAGGAGTGACACGACTCTCGTGAAGCCCTGGGCGCGAAGCCACAGCAGTTCCTCTTGGCGGCGGACCTTGCGATGGTTAGGTGCGTAGCCCCCGGGTCGCTCGCTCACCGCGAGGTGGTCCTTTATGATCCAGCAGAAGTTCCTGGGGACTATTCCCGCCGCCCAACGCCCTCTCATGCCGCAGTCTCGCGGATCAGGCGGGCCGCCTGCACGGTTGCCGCCACATCGTGGACCCGGACGATCGCCACCCCGCAAGCCATCGCCCAGACCGCGGAGGCAAGCGAGCCCTCCATGCGGTCGTCGGCGCCAAGCGGGGTGATGTCGCCGACACGTCCGTGAGGTGAACCGCCGGCACCGAGATGCCCGATGAAGCCCTTGCGGCTGGTACCCACCAGCACCGGGACCCCGGTTGCGACGAGCTCGGGCAGGGCGGCGAGGAGCTCGAGGTTGTGACGGATGGTCTTACCGAAGCCGATCCCGGGATCGATGTAGACCTCCGTAACACCCGCACCGCTCGCCTCGGCAGCGCGCTGGCCGAGGAACTCTCGGACCTCGTGCACGACGTCGTCGTATCTCGGGTCGCGCTGCATATCAGCCGGCGTTCCCTTGCGGTGCATGGCCACGAAGGCGGCGCCGTGCTCGGCGGCGAGCGCCGCCAGGCTGGAGGAGATGTCGTTCAAGATGGTCGCTCCCGCCGACAAGGCGGCATGGGCGACTACGGCCTTCGTGGTGTCGATTGAGACCCGGACATCGGCGGCGAGCGCCTCGACGACGGGCACGACCCGGCGGAGCTCCACCTCGGCCGGCACCGCGCCGGCGCCGGGGCGGGTCGACTCACCCCCGATGTCGACAACATCCGCGCCTTCGGCCACCATCTCGCGGCCGCGGCGTACGGCCGCCTCGAAGTCCAGGTAGAGGCCGCCGTCGGAAAATGAATCGGATGTGACGTTCAGCACGCCCATCACGAGGGGAAACACGTCGCAAGCGTAGAGGTTCAGATGCCTCTGCCTCGCACGTGTTCCATGGCTTCTGCTCGTGTCCTCGGGTCGCTGCGGAAAAGCCCGCGCACTGCCGAGGTGACCGTGACGGTTCCGGGCTTGCGCACGCCCCGCATCGACATGCACAGATGTTCCGCCTCGATGACCACGAGCACGCCCCGGGGAGTGAGGGCTTTCTCGATCGCGTCGGCGATCTGGGTGGTCATGCGCTCTTGGACCTGGAGGCGGCCAGCGACCGCGTCGACGACACGGGCCAGCTTCGACAAGCCGGTGACCCGCCCGTCCTTGCTCGGTATGTAGGCGACATGCGCGCGGCCGAGAAACGGGACGAGGTGGTGCTCGCACAAGGACGCGAACGGGATGTCGCGCACCATGACCATCTCGTCGTGTTCGGCAGCGAAAGTGACCGTCAGGAATCTCGCCGGATCCTCACCGGCGTTGTCGAACAACTCCGCGTACATCGCCGCCATTCGCGCGGGCGTGCGGATGAGGCCCTCACGCTCGGGGTCCTCACCGATGGCAGCGAGCAGCTCGCGCACTGCCGCGGAGACCCGCTCCCGGTCGACTGGTCCGCGGGTGGCGGACCCGAGTTCAGGTGCGGCACCCGTGGTCATTGACATCTCTGCTGGCCCGGGAGCAAGGTCTGCGGCACCAGGCGCCTCACTCCGGCTCCCCGGCGGTGTAGACGCGGATGTCGGGAAGGTTTCTGTAGCGCTCGGCGACGTCCAGGCCATAGCCGACGACGAACTCGGGCTCGATATTGAAACCGACGTAGGCCACCTCGAGGTCCGGCCGCGGGGCGACTGCGCGCTTGACTAGGAGCGAGCAGACCGCCAGGCTCTCCGGCCCGCGAGCGAGAAGGCTGTTGCGCAGGTAAGACAGCGTGAGCCCGCTGTCGAGAATGTCCTCGACGATGAGGACGTGCCGACCGCCGAGATCGATGTCGAGGTCTTTCAAGATCCGCACGACGCCACTCGTCTTGGTGGCTCTGCCGTAGGAGGAGACAGCCATGAAGTCGAGCTCGAGGGGAAGTTGGATCTGGCGAGCGAGGTCGGCGAGAAAGATGAAGGCGCCCTTCAGCACGCCGACGAGCAACGGGGGGCGACCCGCGTAGTCGGCGGTGATGGCCTCGCCGAGCTCGGCGACACGATGTGCGATCTGCTCCACGGAAAGAACGACCCTGCCGAGAGCGGGGTCCTCGTCCCAGTAGCTCGTGGCGCTTGGCCAGCTGGCACCTGGGGCACACTCCGACCCGCCAGCCTGCTCGCCCACGAGGTCGCCCATGGGGGCCGACACTAATGGCTCCCGGCCAGCTCCGTCCTGGCGTGGTCAGCCAGTTCGAGGCGTGTTGCCCCGTGGACTGCGAGGATCCCGCACGCCTGTCGGCACCTCGCTCGGCGGCGGGTCGATCCTCAACTTGCCCTGTGAGCGGCGGACGCTCCTGCCCGAGCCGACCTCGGCGGCGAGCGCCTCGCCTGCGGCGACGGCCAGCACCCGATCGATGGTCGCGAGATCCGGAGGATGGTCGCATCGCAGCCACTCGCGCAGCGCCCGGCGCCCGAGGGCAGCGGGCGCCTTGACGACGGCCTTCGCGTCCGTCGGGTCGAGCGCCGCGGCGAGCTCGCCCAGCAGGTCCGCGTCGTCGGCGAGCAACCCCGCCTGACGGGCGAGGATTGGAACGATGTCACGGCCCGCGAGCTCGCAGAGAATCGGGATCAACTCGTGGCGGACGCGGTTGCGCAGGTGAGCCGGATCGAAATTGGTGGGGTCGCTCACGGGGCGAAGGCCGAGCTCGGCGCACAGGGCGTGGGTCTCGGTCCGGCGCAGCGCGAGAATCGGGTGGCGCGGGCCGTGGCGCATCGCGGCGAGGCCGTCGGTGGAAGCGCCGCGGAGCAGGTTCAACAAAATGGTCTCGGCCTGGTCGTCGGCGGTGTGACCAGTGGCAGCGCCGGTGGGAAGAACGGCGATCCTTGCAGATCGCGCCCGCGCCTCGAGGTTGGGTCCGGCCGCGACCGAAACGCGGTGGACGACGACCTGCGCACCGAGCGCTGCGGCGACCTCGTTCACGGCGCGAACGTCCTTCTCGGAGCCCACGCGAAGGCCGTGGTCGACATGATGAGCGACGGCGACGCAGTCGGCCGCGACCGCTAGCACCAACAGGGCGAGGGAGTCGGCCCCCCCGGAGACAGCACAAGAGATCTCCGAGCCCGGGTCGGGGAACGAACAGCGCCCGATCAGCGGGGCCGCGGCCATGCAGGCCCGTTCCCGCAACGGGCTCGTCACCCTGGCTCGAGCGCCAGACCCTGCACGCGTGATGCCCAGCGATCGGGCGCCTTGATCTCCGCTGTGCTCGGCAGGTTCTCCGGCCGTTGCCAAGCGAGGGCGAGGAGCTCGGGGCCGCCGGTCCGCTCGATCTCGCGCACGAACCGCTCGCCGTCCGCGTACTGGCGGAGCTTCGCCTCAAGCCCGATTACCTGCTGGAAAAACCTCGTGAGGCCTGTCGCCGACTCGCGCCTCGAACGCAGGACCTGCGAAAAGCGCGCCGCGCTCGGGATGAGGTCAGCCGCGGCACGGTCCATGGTCACATCGCCATGGCCTTCGAGCAGGCTCATCATCCCTTGGATCGAGCGCAAGGTCTCGAGCTGCTCGGGCGACGCGAGCGCCCCTACGAGGCCCGACTCGGCGAGCGGGTTGCGTCCGGAGCGGATGTCGATGGCCATGCGCCCAAGCGCGTCGAGCACCTGGCGCGGGTCGGGTGAGGCGATGGCGACGCTGTGCTCGACAAGCGCGAGGAAGTGCGCGCGCAGCCACGGCACGCCCGTGAACTGGGCGCGGTGCGTCAGCTCGTGAAGGGCGATCCAGAGCCGGAACTCGTGAGGGTCGAACCCGTGCCGGCGCTCGAGCGAGACGATGTTCGGGCCTACGTAGTACACCGCGTCCTGGGGTGAGTCACCCTCCGCGAACAACAGGTCGTACTGGCCGAGGACGCGTCCGGACATCCATCCGAGGACGACGCCCATCTCGGCGCCCGCGGCGACCCTGCCTACCGGCCCGAGCAGTCCGGGAAGGTTGTGGCCGCTCTTGCCGGCCCGTTCGAGCACGGGCCCGAGCAGGCGCCGAAACGACGAAACGTTGGCATGGATCCACTCCTCCCGGGTCGAGACCTGCGCCCGGGCCGGCCCCACGAGCGAGCGGAGCCCGGTTGAAGCCTCTACGAGCTCCTCCGCCTGGGCGGTGACCTCCTGGAAGTCGGTCACGAGACCCCGAAGCGTCGCCCAGTCGACCCGGATGTCGGTGCGCCCCGCGACCCGGCCGGCGACCTGTTCGGCGACGTCCCATGCGACCGGCTCGGGTTGCGACTTCATCCCAGCATCGTAGGGCGGCCGGCCGCCGATGTCGGGTGCGCTCAGAGCCCGGCTCCCTCGGCCGGACCGCCAGCTTTCAATCTCTGCTTGTGCTCGTGGTCGATCGCCTCGGCGATACGCGTGCGCAGCTCGTCTGGGACCTGGTCACGGCACCTGTCGGCGATGAGCCTGCGCAACTCGGTCTCGAAGCCGAAGGCCCGCAGGCAAGGTGCGCACCGGTCCAGGTGCTTGGCGATCGCATCACGACGCTCGGGCGTCATCTCCCCGTCCAGGAAGTGGTAGACGCGATGCAACGCTTCCCGGCAATCGATGTTCGTATCGTCCTTCTCGCCGTTCATCTCAGCTCGCTCCATCCGACATATCAGTTCTACCGAGCCGCGACGAGACCCCGTGCCACTCCAAAGTCGTGCAACGCCTTTTCGAGCGCCCTTCTTCCGCGATGGAGCCGGCTCATGACCGTCCCGATGGGAACGTCCATGATCTCGGCGATCTCCTTGTACGAGAATCCCTCGACATCTGCAAGGAGAACCGTCATGCGAAAGTTCTCCGGCAGTGATTCCAGGGCCGCCTTCACCTCATCGTCGGTGATCCAAGAGAGCGCCTCGTCCTCGGCGCTTCTACCGATCCCCTCTTCTCTGCCACCCATGCGCCGGTACAAGTAGAGCTCCTCGACGTCGTCGAGCTCGGTCTCCTCCGGTCGCCGTGCGCGCGAGCGGTACGAGTTGATGTAGGTGTTGGTCAAGATGCGGTAGAGCCAGGCCTTGAGGTTCGTGCCCGCCTCGAAGCCTCCATAGCCGCGATACGCCTTGAGATAGGTCTCCTGCACCAGGTCCTGGGCATCGGCCGGGTTGCGCGTCATCCGGAGCGCGGCCGTGTACAGCGAGCCCATGAAGCCCGTCGTGTCCTCCGAGAAGGTCTCCTGATCAGCCACAAAGGCACCCTAGCGCCCGGTTGTGACGGCTTGGAAGCGGGCCCGTCATCCCAGAAAGGCTCTCGGGTCGAACGCGGCCACGACAAGCTGCCAACGGGCGACTCTGCGCCTGGCACTTCGCCCGACGGTCTTGGCGTCGAAAACGGCCTGGTGCAGACCTGCATCCCCAGGTGGCATGGCCGCGTAGCCGGCGCTGGTCGCGAGCCGGGCGAGGTCCTTGAGGGCGACCTCCGCCGCCTCGGAGAGCACCCCCGCCGAGGAGACCCGGGTTGCCAGCTCGAGACAGGTCTCGCCTCGGCGGCGGCGGATCCCGGCCAGATCGAGGATCCTCAGAGCCTCGCCCCAGGCCGCGAGCACGCCGGCGCGCGGCTCTGCGCGTGAACGCGTCAGCATCAAGCGCCGGTGCAGGAGAACGCCCCCGGCCCAGGCGAGCAGGACAAAGGGGATGACGAGCCAGAGCGCAGCCGGCGGGCCGGAGCCCTTGTGCGCTCCACGCTCGCGTGTCCCCGGGCCCGTGGCCCCGCCGGTCGACGACCGGTTGTGCGGAGGGGCGGTTGTCACAGTCGAGGTCGCGATGGTCGGTCTCGTCGTCGTGGAGACGCCCGGACCCGAGGTCCCGACGGCCGTGGTGCCGGGGGTGGGCTCGAAGTCGATCCAGCCGTACTGCTTGAAGAGGACCTGCGGCCATGCATGGGTGTCGCTCCCCTCGACCTGCCACTCGTCGTGGCCGAGGGGGCTGCCAGGCTGGAAACCGACAGCTATGCGAGTCGGCAGGCCGTCGATCCGGGCGAGAACCGCGAAGGCGGTGGCGAACTGCTGGCAGTAGCCGGTCCTCGATTTGAACAGGAAGCTCACCAGAGCGCTATAGGCCGACGCGCTCGATGCCGCCCCTAGTCCGGACCTCGAGGGGAGCCTGTAGTGGAAGCTGGAAGAGGTCAGGTAGGCGACGAGTGCGAGCGCCTTCGCGTACGGCGTGGCTGTCCGCGACACGATCCTGTCCGCGAGCGCAACGAGCCGCGGGGGGAGCCCGGCCGGCAGCTGCAGGTACTGAGACTGCGAGGTGTCGGTGCTGGCGGCCTCGAGCTCAGGCGTCGACGGGTCGGCTATGGCCGATGACACCGCGTACACAAGGCCTTCCCGAAGTGCTGTACCAGAGACGATCGAACCGCCCGGACCATCGCGGCTCACACTGCCTACGTCGTCGATCCCGACCGGGACGCCCCAGGAGGGGACATAATGACCGCCGAGCCCCGCGACCTTGAACACCTGGACCAGCTTCGCGTGACCGGGACCGTCCGCCGCGAGCGCCGGCGGCTCCTGCTCGTCGGCGCCGAGCGAGGTCGCAAAGCCCCCCGGGCCAGGCTGGCGGCCCGCGGGCGACACGCTCCAGCTCGTGCCGTCGAAGTTGTCGAACGCCGCGATTAGCTCCAGGGTGCGAACGCTGCTGTAGACCTGGAACAAAGCGACGGACGGATCGTCCACCTCCTCCTGGCCGACCTGGACGAGCGTGTTGATCTCGATCCCCCGCGGAGCCGGACCACTCCCCGGGGCGACGGTGGTGCCCTTGGTGCTCCGTCCTCCCAGCCCGTGCCAGGCCACGAGCGCCGCACTGCGGGCACCCGGGAGGTTGGGACCGATGAGAGCGGCCGCGACGGCGGCGAGGACCGCCATGCGCAGGACCACCGCCCCGGCACGCCGAGAAGCAGAGTGGCGACGTGCTCGGGGGCTCGCGTCCAGCACGGCGACAAGGACCTCGCGGGTGCCTTCGCGCTCGCTGACGACCGCGACCAGGTACCAGCAGGCGAAACCCGCCATGCAGGCGAGCCCGACGACGCGCCAGCCACCGGTGCCTAGGGCGCAGGCGAACAGGTAGATCGCCACGGCGGGCGTCAGCGCGAAGACGGCGGGGATCCTCCGCTTGGACGAGATCAGCTCGGCAAGCAGGCCGGCGGCACCCGCGGCCCATGCCGTCACGAGCACGAGGCCGGGTAGTTCGGGTACCGGAGCGACCTTGAGATAAAAGACGTTCCAGGCCGCCCTGAGGTCCTTGTCGAGGGCGTGCGAAGTTGAAACCCCGGGGACTCCGGAGAAGAAGGTGGACCCGAGAACGATGCCTATGGGCAAGAGCACGGCCGCGGCGACACCGAGGGCCTTCCAACCGCGGCGGTGCCCCCGTAGGGAGAGTCGAGACGCGAAACCTGCGAGGTGAGCCGCCAAGAGGCTCGCGAGCGCGGCCGTGAGCTCCCCCGGGCCGGTGAAGCACCGGGCGAGGCTCGCGACGGCGACAACGTCGACGAGCACGAGCGCGAGCCAGGCACTCATCGCGCCACGACCTCCGCCCCGGGCGCGCGCCCAGTCAGGGCATCCGGCGGCTGCACCGCCGCGGGCTCGAGGCCCCAGGCGGCGGCTAGCGACCGCCCTGCGGGCAAGGTCACCGTCAACAGGCCCGTCCCCGTCCTGGCAATGTGGCGATTGGCGGTGCGGGGCGGCCCCGGGCGCGGGTGGATCCCGAGGACGCCCTGGGAGCCGGCATTCCCGGCGTCCGCGTGCCAGCCGTCTTCGGGCGAAGGTGCCCCGGCACCCACCAAGACGAGCACTGCCCCGAAGTAAGCGGCCGCGATATCGTCGAGCAGCTCCTGGTCGGGCGGGGATCCTCCGAAGGCTCCGACAATGACGAGAACCTCGTCTTCGTCCGGACGCCGAAGCCCCCGCGCGGCCACCGCGAACCGCTCGCGGGCACTGCCCGGAGAGCTGGCGACACCGGCCAGGGCGATGAGGGCGTCCTGAAGATCCTCGTAGCCATGCTGTGGCCCTGTGTCCAGACCGGCCGTGGTCACGAGGCGCCAGGCACCAGAAACGCCACCGTCCGAAGCGTCTGCTGCCGCCGACAAGACACTCGCGGCGACTTCGACGGCCCGGTCGAGATCGTCCGGTGGCGTGGTCTCGTCACCCGTGTCGAGCAGGACGGTGGTCGCGATCCGCTCCGGATCTTGCCTGTCGCCGCCCTCGCGGACCATGAGCGCGCCGACGCGCGCCGTCGTGTGCCAGTGCACCAGACGAAGGTCGTCGCCTTGCACATAGCGACGCAGCGTCGAGCTGCCGGAGATGAGTCTCTCGGCGGCCGAGCGCATATTCCCGGTCCCCGTCCAGCCGAGTCCTCTCGGCACCACCGTCGCCAGCGGCTCGACGCGGGGGAGGACAACGCAGCTAACCGCGCGGCAGGTCGCAATGGGTCGCCGCACCAAACCAAGCGGATCGGTGACGGCGGCTTCGTAGGCACCGGCCTCGACCACGCCGCGCCTGTGGGTCGAAAGCGCGAATGTCGCCCCGGCCCATTCGCCCCGAGAAAGGCGCGGCACGATTATCTTCTCAGGCTGGCAAGCGTAGGCACTTGCCGACTCGTCCGCGAACAGGACGACCGCGCTCGCCAGCGATCCGGCGACGCTCGACTCTTCGATCGACAGCTCAAGCAGGGCAGCCTCGCCGAACGCGACGACAGGTGGCACCGCCCGGGCTCTCACTGTCACTTCTGCCCTGGTCATCCTCACCCGGACGAGCGATACGAGCGTGATGACGACCGCGGCGGCCGCCAGACCGAATAGCTCCGGGATCCCGAGGATCCGCCCCGCCAGCCCCGCGACAAGGCCCAGCGCTATCGTCCACCGGCCTCGGGCTGTCAGCATGCTGCTCGCTATGAGCGCCCGATGGGAGGCTCGGGCACGGGCACTTGGCGAAGAATCTCTTCGAGAACCTCTCCCACGTGGTCCCGCCCGCGGCCGGCTGGCACGCGTAGCTCGAGCCGGTGGGCGATCACAGGCTCCGCCATGGCCTTCACGTCGTCGGGCGAGACGAACTCGCGGCCTTCGAGCACCGCCCGCGCCCGAGCGGCACGTTGCAGTGCGAGCGCGGCCCTGGGCGACATCCCGAGCAAGACGGCCGGGTGCGCACGGGTCGTGTTGGCGATCTGCACGATGTAGCGCTGGATCAAAGCCGAGGTATGCACGCCTCGTGCCCTGGCCGCGAGTGCGATCACGTCTTCGGGCGTTGCGACTGGCTGGAGCACGTCGAGCGGCTCGCTCACTCCGTGCGTCTCGAGCAGGCCCATCTCGGATTCGGCGTCCGGGTAGCCGATCCGGATCCTGAGCAAGAAACGGTCGAGCTGGCTCACCGGGAGGGGGAAGGTCCCCTCGTGCTCGAGGGGGTTCTGGGTGGCGATGACCATGAACGGTTCAGGCAGGTGGTAGGTCGCACCGTCGACTGTGACCTGGCGCTCCTCCATCGCCTCCAGCAGGGCGGACTGGGTCTTCGGGGGCGTCCGATTGATCTCGTCGCCGAGGAGGATGTTCGCAAATATCGGCCCTGGCCGGAAATCGAAACTCGACTTGTTGACGTCAAAGACGTTCACTCCGGTCACGTCCGAGGGCAGTAGGTCGGATGTGAACTGGATCCGGCGGTGACGACAGGACACCGAGGCCGAGAGCGCCTTGCCGAGGCTCGTCTTGCCGACACCGGGGACGTCCTCGACGAGAAGATGCCCGCCGGCGACCAGGCAGATGACCGAGAGCCGGATCGCCTCCTCGTTGCCCTGCAGGACCCGGGCGATGTTAGCGACGATCGCCTCAAGCAAACCGGCGGCCTCGGCCGCGTCGGCAAGGACCGGGTGGTCCCCGATCAATTCAACTTGCTGAGGGTCAAGCCCCGCCCGGGTACCGAGATCCATGCCCGTCACCTCCGAGCTCTGAGGAAGCCGCCGGCCAGATCATTCCAGCACCTGGGAGCTTGCTGTGCGCGGTCAGCTGCCACCGAGTGCCCCTCCTTCCCCGCGTCAACCCGCGCCCAGGCAGACAAAGGCGCCTGCTGCCAGCGCCTGCCGGGCCGCTTCGTCGCCCGAGGCGAGATCTCCAGGCCGAAGGGAGGCCGGGAGCGCGCGCGACTGGGCGGTCGCGAGAGCCTGGGCGAGGCCGGCGCCTCCGGCGAGCTGGCGGTGCAGGTCGATCATCACGGGGGTGACTCCATCCTCGGGGACAGGCGCCGCGCTCGCCACGATCGCCCGTGTCCCGAGTGCCAGCAGGGCCGCGCTCGTCCCCATCAGCTCATCACCCGGGTGCACCGCCGAGCGGCCGGCGTCGCAGGCGGACAGGACCATCCACCGCGGGGGCCGGGCGATGTGCTCGAGGTCGTAGACGGTGAGCGGCCCGTCAGCCATCTCGAGCGAGGAGAACTGCGGGTTGTCCGCTCGGAAGGTACCGTGAGCCGCGACATGGGCGAGGCGGCGGCCTTCGAAGGCGCTCGCTACGGCCCGGGCTGTAGCCGCCGATCCTTGCAGAACTCGCGCCCGCGGATAGAAGGCGACAGCGATGCGGCCGATCTCCTCCTCCGCTTGGGCGACCCTCGGCGCAGCTACGAGTACGGCTCTGGCACCTTGGCTCAGGCGCGATGCGCCTCGTCCCCCGTCCTGGCGGGCGTACCAGAGCGAAGCGGAAGGAGACACCGTCAACGTCCGACCCCGCAGCGGCGGGAGCAGAGCCCAGGCGAGGGCGTGCAGCGCCCCTGTCGGCACGACGACGAGGTCACGGCCGTCGAGGTCACGCGCCAGCGGCTCGACGAGGAGCGAGGCCAATCGTCGCCATGACCGTTCCAAAACGGCCGCGGCCGCCTCCAGGCTCGGACCGGAACTGCGCCTGCGCGCGAGCCGACCGAGAGCGAACTGCAGCGTGAGGCGTTCCTCCTCGGCGGCGACGGCGCTGCCAAGGCACCGCAGCCGGAACCGCTTCCGGTCGCCGATCAGCGCATGCAGCCGCCCGTCGTGCTCGATGTACTCGACGAGGACCCGGTCGCCGAGGGCGTCGCGCAGGTCGGCCGGATCCGGAAAACGCGGCGCGCGGGCGAAGTCCCCGTGCACGCCGCGGGTGTGCTCGCGGATCGTGGCCTCTAGCTTGCGCTGCTGGAGGACAAGCGCCTCGGCGCCGTCGTCTCCGGGCTCAGTCCGCTCTAGGCGGGCGACGGTGTCGCGAAGCGCGGCGAGCTGCCGTGCGAGCGTCTCGTCGTTCGGAGGTGTCGGACGCGGGCTCAAAAGCGCACCTGCGCGCCATCTCTCCGACCAGCGGAGCACTTGCAGCGGGCGTCCGGACTCGAAGGCGAGGCCGAGGCCTAGGTCGGCGAGCTCCGAGACCGTCGTGGCCGTGCGGACGCGAAGCTCGGTCGCACCGAGAGTCGCCCTGTAGTCCTCGCCAACAGCCAGACCGGCCCGCAGCGCCGCGAAGGCACCCGCGCGATTGCCGGTCGCGAGACGGCCGAGAGCCTCGCCGTAAAACGCACGCACGCGCTGTGACGACGGGCCCGAGCGGGCCCGGCCGTCGAGCGCGACCACGAGCGCCGCGGCAGTGGCGGTGTCGCCCGCCCTCAACGCGGCGCGCGACCCGAGCAGGCTGCACTCGAGACCCGGGAGCAGCCAGCCCTCGGCGTGGAGGGCCTCCGCGACCGCGACCGACTCGACCGCGATGCGCTCGGGCGGCATGCCAGCGGCCCACCGGGACTGGGCTTCCACGAACCGGGCCAGCGCCGCCCAGCGCCTTCGCCCCTGGCGTGCGAACTGGCGACGCGCGGCGCGGGCAGCCTCACCCGACACGGCGAGGTCGTGCTGGGCAAGGGCGATCTGGCTCAAGAGCAACCGCGCCTCGGTCAGGTCCAAGCAGTTCCCTGTCGTCTCGAGCCCGGACACGCCGATCTCGATCTGCTGTCGCGCTTCTGGGAGCAGCCGCGCCGACAACAGCAGCTCGGCGCGGTCGACCGACAGCGCCGGCGCCCCCAGCCCCTGTTCCCCGAAGGCGCGGGCCGCTTGGTCGTAGCTCCGGAGAGCAGCAGGCACGTCTCCCCTCAATGCGAAGACGTAACCAAGGTTGTGCAACACCTGCGCCGCGGCGATTTCACCTCCGAGCGCCTGGTAGAGGCCTAGGGCCTTGTTGAGGTCCGTCTCCGCGAGGCCGAGCTCGTTGCGATAGGCGTGCAGGATCCCCCGGTTGGACAACAGGCGCGCTTCGTTCAGGCGGTCCCCTGCCCGTCGCAGCAGCGGGACGGCGCGCCGGCTGTCCTCCAGGGCGTCTTCGAAGCGATCCATGCGGATGTGAACCAGGGCCCGTTGCACGAGCACCTGCCCGCGCAGCTCCCGGGGCGCCCGCTCGGCAGCGAGGTCTAGCTCGGCCAGGGCGGCCTCTGTGTACCCGCCCTGCAACAGCACGAGCACCAGGCTCAAGCGCGCCTCGACTGCGCGAATCTCGAGATCGCCCGCCTCGGCGATGGCGATGGCCCTGCGCAGGCGCCGTCGGGCCGTGTCGAGACGACCCGTCTCGCGGGCGACGAGGCCCACAGTGCGCTGGGCGACAGAGGCGGCTTCCGGCTCGACACCATGGTCTGCGAGGACCTTCAGCGCCGCCGCCTCTGCCTTAAGCGGGTAACTGGCGACCGAAGCGAGGGCGCGTTCGGCCTCCTCGAGTGACCCCCTCGCAGATAGGCTTCGCATCAAATCAGGCCTTGGGTTTACCCCTGGCAAATCTCAGAGCGCTATCCAGCTCGTCGCCACCGCTTGAGCCGCGAAGTCGGCGGGTTGGCACCGGAAGCTCACGGGCCCGGGCGGCATGTCCTGGACGTGGAAGCAACCGAGCTCGTCGGTGTCGAGCGATGTCGTACCGGCGCGATGGCGCAGCTCCACAACAGCGGCCTGTGGCGGCACGAGCTGGCCCATCAGCCGCCCGGCCCCGGAGATCTCCAGCTCCAGGACGAGATCTCGGGATTCAAAGGTGAGCTGCCGCGCCGGGCGTGAACCGGCCCTAACGGTGGCGAGGAGGTGAGGGTCGAGGTTCGAGTCGTAGACGAGGGCGGCAGGCTCGTCATCGACCGAGCGTGATCCTTCGCCGAAGGCGCCAGAGGAGCGCAGTTCTGCCTCCTCCTCGTCGTCACCCACGCCGAGTGCCCGCAGCCGCCGGAAGCTCGCCTGGCGGGCTTGGCCCGCGGCAGCGTTCCAGTCGAGCCGAAACGAGGCCCCGTCAACGCGGGAGGCCTCATCTGCTTGGTCGTGTGGCTTCATGAGACATTCCCCTCGGTGTTATCCGCCGTCGCGCAGCCTCCCGTAGTCGACCTCGGTCTCGACGTCACCACCCTTAACTGTAAACCACGGCTCGGACCGTGCTTGAGGGCTCGCCCGGAAAGATCGAGACTTGGGACGTGACACGCTTGGCCGTCGTCGGTGCCGGGATTGTCGGTTTGGCCGTGGCTCGTGAGCTGCTGACGGCAAATCCGGAATCGAGCGTCGTTGTCATCGAGCGCGAGGACGACGTCGGTGCGCATCAGACCGGCCACAACAGCGGCGTGATCCACTCCGGGCTGTACTACCGGCCCGGCTCGTTGAAAGCGCGGCTGTGCGTCTCGGGCGGCAACTTGTTGAGGAGCTATTGCGCCGAGCACTCCATCCCCGTCGAGGCGTGCGGCAAGCTGGTCGTGGCTGTCGAGGCCTCTGAGCTGGACCGGCTGCAGGCCCTCTACGAGCGCGGCCTCGAGAACGGGGTCCCGGGGCTCCAACTCGTGCAAGGCGCGGCGTTGCGCGAGCTGGAGCCACATGTCGCAGGACTGAGGGCCATCCACTCTCCGACCACCTCTGTTGTCGACTACAAGGCCGTGACGCGCGCCCTAGCCACCGAGGTCACCGCCTCGGGCCAGCTGTGGCTGGGGACCGAGGTTGTATCCGTGCTGCCCCAGCCCGGTGGCCTCGTCCGCCTGGAACTGGCCGGAAGCCACGCGGGGCACTTCGACTGCGACTTCGCGATCGTCTGCGCGGGACTCCAGTCTGACCGGGTGGCCGTTCGCTCCGGCGCTGACGCGGAGCCCCGGATCGTCCCGTTCCGAGGCTCGTACTACCGGCTTCGGCCTTCGGCCCGGCATCTCGTGGGCGGTCTCGTCTACCCGGTACCCGATCCCAGGTATCCCTTCCTGGGCATCCACTTGACCAAGACGGTCGACGGCGGCGTGCTCGTCGGGCCGAATGCTTTTCTCGGCTTCTCGCGTGACAACTACTCGAGCTGGGCGTTCGATTGGACTGACGTCCGCGAGACACTTACATGGCCAGGCTTCGCACGTTTCGCGAGAACGAACTGGCGTGCTGGTGCCCGGGAGCTGTCGCACTCGATGAGCAGGCGGGGATTCGCCTCGGCCGTACGCCGCTACGTCCCCGAGCTGACCCTCGGCGACCTCGAGCCGGCCGTGGCCGGCATAAGGGCCCAGGCGATGCGCCGGGACGGCTCGCTGGTGGACGATTTCTGGCTCGAGGCGCGCGACGGTGTCCTGGACGTCCGCAATGCCCCGTCTCCGGCTGCGACGGCCGCGTTCGCGATCGCCGACCACATCTGCGAGCGTGCGGGGCTGAACTGAGGTGGGCGCCGAGCCGGGGCCACGCCGCCCAGGCTCAAACCCGAACAATTGGCGCCAGGGCTCCGGGCGATCCCCGGAGGTAGCCTCTCCTCGTGCTTAGGCTGCTCGTCGTCCTCGGTCTCGCTGCCGTCGGCGTCGGGACTTCGGCGTGCGGCGGTTCCTCCTCGGTGAGCACGACCACGACCTCCACGGCGATACCTACGACGACCTCGGGTTCGCCAAACGCCAAGGCTTCCGCGACGACGCTCGCGCCTGCGCCCAGATCCGGTGGCAGCCGGACCGCCACTTCGGACATGAAAGTGGCGCTGCGTCACGGGGGGTCGCTGGCCTCCCTGCACTATGTCAGCACCTCGGTTGGCAACGGCGTGACGACGACGATCATCGGCGATGTCAACAGGACCTCCGGAGCCCAGACGGTGGCCGTCTCCTACAAAGGGGCCACGGTTTCGATGGAGATCGAGCTGGTCGGCAATGAAGCCTATTTCCGCGGGTCTGCCGCCGCGATCGCTGACATCATCGGCCTCTCGGTGCTGCAGTCGAGCGCGGCTTCCGGCCAGTGGGTATCGGTCGTGCCGGCCAACTCGGCCTACTACCAGAGCACCGCCGCGGCTCTCACCGTCTCTTCGGTTATGTCGGAGCTCGCCCTCTCGGCGCCGATCACCAGCGCACGGGCGGTAGCGGTCGGTGGGCGCCCTGCCGTGGAGATCTCCGGAGCCTGGATCGGCCAGGGAATCACGGCAAAGGACCACGCGACCGCCGAGCTCGAAGTCACGACTGGCACCGCGTCGCTCCCGATACGTTGGAGCGGAGAGGAACCACAGAGTACGAAGACGGCCCGCTTCACGGCGAGCTTCGTGGTAAGCAAGTGGGGCGAGACGGTCCGCGTGGTGCCACCGGCGGTTTCGGTCCCCCTCTCCACGATCCTCAAGAGCACGACGACGACGACTCAACCAGTCGTCGTCTGAGCGAAGGCTCCCCGTGCCACCGATCGGCGACTATGCCCTCATCGGAGGAATTGCCGCCGTGTGCAGCTACCTTTTGACCTTCCCGTTGCGGAGGATCGCTATGCGGATCTCGTTCGTGGCTATGCCCGGCGAGCGCCGCCTGCACCAACGGCCTGTCCCCTACGGTGGCGGGCTCGCGATGTTCATCGCCTTCCTGGCGGCGATCATCGTGGCCGACCACATCGCGAGCCTGCACGGGATCTTCCAGGGCTCCTCAGAGCCTCTCGGCGTCGTGCTCGGCGCGGCGGTCATCCTCGCAGTCGGACTGCTTGACGACGCCCGCGAGATCTCGGCCCCGGCGAAGATGGCGGGCCAAGTGCTGGCGGCGATGCTCCTCGTGTTCCTCGGTGCCACCATGTTCTGGCTGAAGATCCCCCTGGCCGGCACCGTGGTGCTCTCCTCGGACCTCACCCCGCTCATCACGGCCCTGTGGGTGATCGGCATCACCAACGCGATCAACCTCATCGACGGTCTCGACGGGCTGGCGGCGGGCATCGTCGCCATCGCGTCGGGTGCCCTCGCCGTTTACGGCCTGCGACTGGTCGAGCTCGGCGTGCTCCAGACGACCAATCTCGGGCCCCTCATCGCCGTGATCACATGTGGGATCTGCCTCGGGTTCCTGCCCCACAACTTCAATCCGGCAAAGGCATTCATGGGCGACGCCGGTGCGCTGTTCCTAGGTCTTCTCATGGCGGCGGCCACGATGGAGATCGGTGGCCGGACCGAGGGAGTCAGCGGGCAGACCTACTTCTTCTATGCACCCTTGTTCCTCCCACTGTTCATCCTCGGCGTCCCGATCTCCGACATGGCCTTCGCGTACATCCGGCGGGTGGCCAAGGGCACCAGCTTCGACACCCCTGACACCGACCACGTACACCATCGACTCGTACGACTTGGCCACGGTCCCCGCCGCACGGTGGTGATCTTGTGGACCTGGACGGCGGCGCTCTCCGGCTTCGTCTTGTTCCCGCTCTTCGCACCTGAGTCGAACGCCATCATCCCGTTCGCGGCAATCGTGCTCGGCCTGCTGCTTTTCACCTGGTTCCGCCCGGGCATCAGAAGCGAGCGCCGCAGGAAGCGCAACGGGACCGGGAAGGCCGAGCACGGGACCGATCCAGAAGCAGAGGTGCCCATGAGTCCAGAGCCGGGCATCGGAGCCGTGGCAAGAGTCAGAACCGTCGCGACTAACGGGAAAGGCCCCCGAAACGGCGCCGCGCGGCGAGCCGCGGCCGCGCCGGGAGAGAACGGGTCGGGACCGAAGAGAACGGTCAACTGAGCATCCCCCGCTCCCGCCCCTTCGGACGGGGAGCGGGGCGCTCAGAAGTCCAGGTCTGAGAGCTCCGGAACTGTGCGCAAGGCCCGCTCGCGGGCTTCGAGCCAGCGCGCGCGGTCCGCGCGCCGGGTGGGCTCGACGACCGCCCTCGGTTCGAGATCGGCCGTTGCCTCCTCGAGGCTCGCCCACGTGCCGACCCCGACGCCGGCGAGATAAGCGGCGCCGAGAGTCGTCGCCTCTGTCACCGCCGAAGTCTCTACGGGGCGGCCGATGGCGTTCGCCAACGCCTGTGTAAACGTTCGGTTAGCGCTCATGCCGCCGTCCACGCGGAGCGCGTCTATCGAGAGCCCGGAGTCCGTCTCGGCGGCTTCGAGAAGGTCCGCGCCGCGATGCGCTATGCCCTCCAGCACCGCGCGGACGACCTCGGCCCTGCCCGAACCGCGGGTGAGCCCGAGCAGGGTGCCCCGGGCCCCGTAGTCCCAGATCGGCGTTCCCAGGCCGAGCAGGGCCGGCACGAACCACACGCCACCTGAGTCGCTCACGGACGCCGCGATCTCATCGGACTCGGCGACCGAGGACAAAATTCTGAGATCGTCCCGCAGCCATTCGACACAGGTGCCGGCCGACATCATGATCGCCTCGATGCCCCATGTGATCAGGCCGGCACGGCTCCAGGCCACGATCGGAAACGTCCCGCCCGGCCCGCGTCTTGGGAATACCGGCCGCTTGTCGCCAACACAGAGATCGAGCATCGCGCCGGTGCCGAAGGTCGCTTTGGCGAGGCCGGCCCGAACGCAGCCCTGGCCGACAAGCGAGGCCTGCTGGTCACCGGCCAGCCCGGTGATGGGCGGGGCGCCCGGCAAGGCGGTGGCCTCGCCCAACTCGCCCACGGAGTCCACGGGACATGGGAGGACACGGCGCGGGATTCGAAGCACCTCGAGCACGGCATCGTCCCAGTCGGCGGCGTTGCCGTCCAGGAGGCCGGTGACAGCAAGGTTCGTGCGGTCGGATACGTGCACCCCGCCCCGCGAGAGCGTCCAGGCAACCCAGGAGTCGACGGTGCCCGCGCACAGGTCACGCGACCGGTCAGGGTCGGCGATGTCCAGGAGCACAGCTAGCTTCGTCGCGCTCTGATTCGGAGCCAAGCGGATCCCCTGAGACTGCAGTGCGAGGCAGTAGCCGACGGTCCGCAGGTCCTGCCAGCCGATGCCGGGACCGACGGGCTCGCCCGTGGCCCGCTCCCACACGACCGCAGAGGCGCGCTGGGTGCTAATCCCGACGGCGTCCACGCTGGTGCCTCCTGAAAGGGCCGCCGTCGAAACCTCGAGGACGGCGCTTGCGATCTCGGCCGCGTCGAACTCCACGAAGCCCTGTGAGGGCGAGCTCGGTAGCACATGGCGGTGATGGACCTGCTCGACCGTGGAGTCGGGCCGCACGACCGCCGCGCGGACGCCGCTCGTACCGACGTCGACGGCCAACACACTCACCGCTTACCTCCTCTGTCCGCCCCGGCCGCCGTCTCAGACGACGGCAACGCAACAATAAGGGGCGGCGGCCGACAGTTCCCGAATGCCGGAGACCGGCGGCCCGGAAGTACCATGCGCCGATGGGACTCGGGGGGCCGGCCGGAGGTGAAGCGTTGCTCGGTGACCAAGGCGCGAGCCCTCCCGCGTCTTCACGCGCAGCGCCAGCTGCCCTTTTCCGCAAGCGGGCCGCCGTCGCAGGCCTCGTGACCTCGGTGCTCCTCGG
The DNA here is from genome assembly GCA_049523315.1 of Acidimicrobiales bacterium. Lineage (GTDB taxonomy): Bacteria > Actinomycetota > Acidimicrobiia > Acidimicrobiales > Bog-793 > Fen-455. Next base: position 20,117 of record JBEKMZ010000032.1, read on the forward strand.
CGCGGGCTTTGTCGCGTACGCGGTCGGTGTCTCCCGGTCGGTGCCAACGCCCAAGTACGCGAACCTGGTCGTGTACGCGTCACCTGCCAAAGTCCCCCTCTTCGATCTCGCAGGCCTCGGGAGCACCGGGCGGGTTACCTCGGCGGCTCTCAGCGGCGGCCCGGCCGTCGTGAACTGGTTCCAGTCGACCTGCGTGGCCTGCCAGGCCGAACTCGGGTCCTTCGCGGCCGTCGCCGACTCGGAACGCACAAAGGTTCATTTCGTCGGCATCGACATCAACGACCCGTCGGCCTCGGCGGCTCTGGCGATGGTGAGGCGGGCCAAGGCCAAATACCCTGTCGCGCAGGCTCCCGGGGTGGCGAGCATCTCCTTGGCGACTCGCTTCGGAGTCGGAGATCTTCCGGCCACCGTCTTTGTGAGCCCGTCCGGCCATATCCTCGGCGAAGTCCTCGGGAAGGTCCCCCAAGCCGAGCTCGTGGCGCTGCTGAACAACCTCGTGGCCGGACGCCCTCTCGACTCCTAAGCCTGCCGGCCAGCCGGGTCAGGAGGACTGGAACCGCCCTTTTTTGTGCTGGAACTCGGTCGCTTTCGCCTGGAGCCTGCGGGCGGTCTGCTCGAGCTTCTCCAGGGCTTCCGCCTTCGCCTGCGCCTTCAACGCCGCCTTGATTGCCGCCCTCCCCTCGGAGGTGCTCGAACCGCTCCAAGAGGGGACCTGCGCGCAGAGTACAGGGACCTGCGCCTCGTACAGCTTGGCCCCCTCTCGTAGGAACGAAATGATGCTCTCGAGGTCGGATGCAGAAAAGCGCTGCGCGGACGCCCGCCATGATTCGGCGAGGCCGGCATGGAGTTCGAATATCTGATCCCTGGCGAGCGGGACGAGCTCGACGCGAACGCGCCGACGGTCCTCGAGGTCACGGACCCTGCGCACGAAGCCGGCGCGCTCGAGCCGGTCGAGCAGGAACGTGACGGCCCCCGTGCTCAACCCCGCGACCTCGGCGAGGGCACCCGCCGTCATGGTGCCGTACTGGTCGAGGAGGTCGACGCAGCGGACGTCGGTAGGGTTCAGCCCGAGGACCTTGCCAAGGGCCTCGTCGAAAGCGTCAGAAGCGGAGAGAAAAGCCCGAAGCGCGCGGGGCAGCTCCTCGAGACTGCGCTTGCGTTCCTCGTGTCCCATGACCTACCTTAGATGCTAAGATATTTTGTATCTAAATAGTACAGCTTCTTAGGCATCCCACGCCATCTTCGCCGTGACACCAGTCCGGCGGACCCGCAAGGAGACCCCATGACGCTCGCGATCCAGCTGGAGGACCTGCACAAGACCTTTGGCCACACCGTGTGCGCTCTCGACGGCGTCAGCTTCGGAGTGGAGACGGGCACCATATTCGGACTGCTCGGACCGAACGGGGCCGGCAAGACCACGGTCGTCCGGATCCTTACGACCGTGCTCGCGGCCGACGGCGGCAAAGCTCGCGTCCTCGGGCATGACGTCAGGACCCAGGCCGATGTCGTCCGCACCCTGATAGGGCTCGCGGGACAGTTCGCGGCGGTCGACGAGAACCTCACCGGCGCCGAGAACCTCTGGATGGTCGGCCGGCTCAACCACATGTCCAAGGCTCAGCTCAAAGGTCGCGTTTGGTCGCTGCTCGACCAGTTCGGCCTCACCGACGCAGCGGAGCGTCCCACCAAGACGTACTCCGGAGGGATGCGCCGACGCCTCGACGTGGCGGCCTCCCTCGTCGCCCATCCGAAGGTGCTGTTCCTCGACGAGCCCACGACGGGCCTGGACCCGGCCAGCCGCGCAGACGTGTGGGCCATGATCGAAGGCCTCGCGGCGGAGGGGACGACCGTGCTACTTACTACCCAGTACCTCGAGGAGGCAGACAGGCTCGCCGAACAGTTGGTCGTGATCGACCACGGCAAGGTGATCGCCGAGGGAACCCCGGCGACTTTGAAGGCGAGCATGGGAGCGACGGTTCTCGACCTCGGCCTCGTCGACGACAAGACGGCGCTTCGCGCCGGCGAGGTGCTCAAGACGGTGACCGACAAGCCTCCCGTGGTGCTCGGCAGTGCAGTGGAGGTCAACGTGAACGATGGCCCCCGGGTCGTCACCGAGGCGCTAAGGATTCTCGAGGCGGAAGGCATCGCCCCGACCACTCTGGCGCTGCGCGAACCGAGCCTCGACGACGTTTTTCTAGCCCTGACCGGGCACCGGGCTGAGGCGGAGCCTGACGCGCACCCAGCAGATGCCCCGAGCTCGGACGGGCGAGGTCAGAGATTGAAAAGAGGACGAAGCTGATGACGACAACATCAGTTCCCGTGCCGCAGCCTTCGGTCGCTTCGCCCTCCGGCGGACGGCTCTACTGGGCCATCGTCGACGCGCTGACGATGACCAAGCGCAACCTCATCGCGTACACGCGTGTCCCGGAGGCCATTTTCTTCTCGAGCGTGCAGCCGATCATGTTCGTCCTGTTGTTCCGTTACGTGTTCGGGGGCGCGATCCCAACGCCCGGTTACCACTATGTGCAATTCCTCATGCCGGGCATATTCGTCCAGACCGTCGCCTTCGGGTCGATCGGCACGTCGATAGGTCTTGCCGAAGACCTGCAGAAGGGGCTCATCGAACGCTTCCGGGCTCTCCCCATGTCCCGGTGGGCCGTGCTCGCAGGCAGGACGACGGCCGACCTCTGCCGGAACGTGTTCGTGATGGCCCTCATGACCGCGGTCGGGTACGCCGTCGGCTACCGGATCGGGACCAACGTCGGAGAGTACCTGGCAGGCATTCTGCTCCTCTTGCTCTTCGCCTACGCCCTCAGCTGGGGCTTTGCATTCATCGGGCTCTCGGCACCCAACAGCGAGACGGCACAGCTGATGTCGTTCCCCTTGCTCTTCCCGCTCACCTTCGCCTCCTCAGCGTTCGTCCCGTTGCAATCGATGCCGGGCTGGCTGCAGGGCTTCGCCCGCCATCAGCCGGTCTCGATCGTCGTGAACGCCGCACGTGATCTCATGTCGGGGGTGCCGAACCCGCACCTGGTCTTCCTCCCCTTCACGGGCATCGTCAGCACCGGTCGCACGAGCTCGACGGTGTTCTGGGCGGTCATCTGGTCACTCGGGATTCTCTTGGTGCTGGCACCGGTCTCGGTCCGCCGCTACAGGCGCCACACTCTCTAGGCAGGCCCGAGGGCGGCCGTCTAATCACAAAAGGCTCACGGCCCAGCGATCGCGATAGCCGCGCGGTTGCTCGCGGATGAGTCGGAGCACCCGCCAGCAAAGGCCGGCGGTGAGCACTAGGCCAGGCCAGAAGCCGACAGCACCTGATTGACGAACCACCAGCGAAAGACAAGGAACTCGACGTGATCTAAAGGCGAGTCGCAAATTCCGCGGCGAGACTCTTGCAAGGCGCCGGACCCTCGCCGGCAAACCGGGCGTCACCGGAGGCGCCCGTCGAGGCCTGAGGGGCTCACGGGACCATCATCGCCCGGCTCTCGCCGAACTTTGAGAAACAGCGATCTTCGAGCTGCTCAGGCGATCGAACGGTGCCCACCGCTCGATCGCGCGCAACCAGCTCACCGGGCAACAACCTGAGGGGTTGCCCTTGACAAAACCGGGCGTCCCCACTCATGTGTTTCAACCAATTACACCTGCTGGTCATCCGCACAAGGTCTGCCACACGGTGTCCTCGTAAGCACGGCAACGCTGAAGTTCCCGTCGAGTTCGCGACATTGGGCTACGAATTTCTTGTCCCTGGGTACCCTCTCCAGCCCTCGACGGTCATCGGCCTTTTGCGCCTGGCAGCGATGGAGAGCCTAGGCTCGACGAGGTGACCGGACCTGTCGGAGCAGAAGGCTGGTACAACGACCCCTACCGCAAGCATGACGACCGTTGGTTCTCGGATGGCAAGCCGACTTCATTGGTCCGCGACGGCCGAATCGAGTCCCGCGACACGCCTCCTGATTCCCCGCTCCCCACGACGCTTGTCCGGAGCGAAACATCAAACCAGGCAAGCGACGGTAACGACTTGCGCCGTGCTGACGACGCTGAACGGGAACCACCGTATGACCGCGACGGCGCTGTCGAGGAGGAACTCGACAACATAACGCTCTGGGGTCCCGACTAGCTAACCGCCATTTTCTGGCTCGACCGCGGGCGAGTCGCTCGCATCCCACCTGAGACCAAGCTCCCGCTCAAATTGGCACTTAGGGCCTCCTTCTCGACGATGCGCGCCTCGACTACCTCCTGCGATATCACGTCGATCCGGCTGCGATAAGGGGCGTACGTGCCCAGGACGCGGTGCCGTTGGTCTTGGATTCGGTGCAGCCGGTAAAGTCCCAGCTAGGCCCGGGTAGCTCAGTGGTAGAGCAGCGCACTCGTAATGCGCAGGTCATGGGTTCGAATCCCATCTCGGGCTCCACAAGGCCTGTATCCCATTTACTGGACAACGTCTTAGGACAACGTGGGCTGGGGCCCGGCACGACTGTTGCACCAACTGGGACGCGAACAGCTCAGGCCATTCCGTCGATCTCAGGTATCTACGGGCCCTGTTGTGCCACGGCCGCATCGAGGAGAAGTCCAAATGCAAGCGCCTCCCCACCTATAGGAAATGGGAGAGGGGCCGAGCTATGGAATTGTGGCAGATGGACGTCGTTGGAGGAGTGTTCCTCGCCCACGGCACCGAGTGCAAGGTGCCGACCGGTCTCGACGACCATTCCCGCTACAGCGTCTGTGCCGGGATCATGATCCGGGCCACGGCCAGTCCGGTCGGTCCGGGCCTTTGCCATCCGGGCGGGTGCTCTCGACCGCTTGGCTAGATCTAGCGCGACCGGCGGAAGGCCCTTCAGCGCGGCCTTTCTCCTCCTTGCTGTCGCGGCTTTCCCTGCCACCGCCGAGGATGGTCTGCTCAACCCTGACGCGGGTGCAGCAGTCGCGGGCTCCGGCTAGGCGAAGAGGTGACACCGGCGAACTTAGGCTGGCGGTCCTCACAGTCCGCCGGCCACGCGGATCACGGCACCGGTGACATAGCCGGCAGCCGGACTGAGCAACCAGGCAATGGCCGGGGCGATCTCGTCTGGCTCCGCCGCCCGGCCGAGCGGGACCCGGGAAACGAAGCGGGCCGGGCGATCGGGGTCGCCCGCCCCGGCGTGGATCTCGGTGTTGACCAGTCCCGGCGCGACCGCGTTGACGCGGACACCTTCGTCAGCCAGCTCCTTGGCGAGCCCCACCGTCAAAGTCTCGACAGCCACCTTGGCCGCTGCATAGTGGACGTACTCGTGCGGCGAGCCGAACGTCGCCCCCGCAGAGGAGACGTTCACGATGCCGCCGCCGAGACCGCCACGGCTGCGCGACATGTGCTGTGCCGCCTGTCTTGCGCACAGCACGGCACCGACGAGGTTCACGTCAATGACCCGGCGGATCACTTCCACCGGCGTGTCAGCAAGGTCCCCGAGATGCGCGGTGATGCCGGCATTGCTGACAAGTCCCGTGAGCATCCCGAGCTGCTCGGCCGCCGCGGCAAAGAGCGCTTCGACGTCGCTCTCCAGCGACACGTCTGCACAGATAGCGACGGCTCGCGCCCCCAACTCGGTCGCGGCCGTGACGACGCGTCCGGCAGCGTCGGCATCAGTGCGGTAGCCAACGGCGACGTCGTGGCCCTCGTGGGCGAGCTGCAGCACCGTTGCGGCCCCGATGCCGCGGCTGCCGCCCGTGACGAGAGTGACAGGCCGAGCAGGCAGCTCCACCGGGTCATACTCCCATGGCTGGGTCCAGCCAACGCTCCATGAAGATCAACTGGTCCCTCTCATAACCGAACTTCTCGTAGAAACCTGCTATGCCGGCATTGTCGGGCTCTATGAGTAGGTTCACCTTCGTGGCCCCCAAACGGTCGAGGCGACCCTCGGCCTCAGCCATGAGCGCTCTGGCGATGCCCTGTCCTCGATGTTCTGGATCGGTGGCGAGCCTCTGGATCCAGCCCCTCCTCCCGTCATAAGTAGCCCAGAGGCTTCCCACGACGGCCGTGCCCACACTTGCCACGAGCACGATCTCCCCGTGCAACCTAACGCAGCTCTCCAACTCGGCCTTAACCCGGGCCGGATCGAACCGCAAGCCGCACAGCTCCCAAAGCGCAACCAGAGCTTTCGCATCGGCAACCCTCGCCGGACGAACCTCAACGCTCGCATTGGCGTCGGCCGTCTCCTCACTCGGCCCGATGTGTGTGCCCCGATGGATCTCCTCGATTCTCGCGAGCACCGCCATCGCCCTGTCCGCCATGGCCACCGGCACGAACAGGTGATCATGACGACACGCCGAGACGACATTGACGCTGATCCCCGCCGCCGCCATCCTGGCCGTGAGCACCGCCAGGAAACCGACAGCCTCCAGGTCCGAGGTGGCGCCGAGAGTTATCCAGGCGCTCGGGAACTGACCGACGAGACCGATCGAGCCAGCCTGATCCTGAGCGACGACGACCGTTGTCGCCTCGTCCTCCCGAAACATCAACAGAATGTCCAGCTCCTTCGGCACGGCGTGGTCTGGCAGTTCGCAGAATACGAAGACACCCGGGTGAAGCTGCGGGGAAATCGCCTGCAAGAGCCGAGTGAGATCGCGTTCTGGGGACATCCGGCCATTGTCCCTGGCCTGCAACCGAGGAGCAACGCCTCGGCTGCTCCGCTTAGCCGAGGCGTTTCTCGAACCAGTGAGCCGCGTAGAGGTTTTCGTTGTAAGCGGCGATCTCCTTATAGCCGGCCGACCTGTAAAGACCGATGGCCTCTTTGAGGAGCGCACTCGTGTCGAGACGGACAGAATTGCAACCCGACTCGGCAGCCGCGTCCTCGAGCGAGCAAAGAAGCCTCCGGCCCACACCGCGACCGCGCGCAACCGGATCGATCCACATGCGCTTTATCTCCGCGGTTGTCCCTTCCAGCCTGCGCACCGCTCCACAACCGACGGGGTGCCCGTCCAGGTACGCAACCAGGAACGCCCCTCGCGGCGCCATCAACTCGGCCGCGGGCGCCGGAACCGTGAGCGAGGGATCGAAACCTTCCGGAAACCGGGAGGCAAGCTCTGCGTAGTAGTGGTCGAGCAGCTGTGCGGCCAAGTCACCATCCGGTGCCTCCCTCGCAATCTCGACCCCGCTCGCCTCCACACCTTCAGTATGAGAGAAGCGGGTCGGATCTGCAGCAGCCGCCCCACAGAGAGGCCTCTTTGCGAGGCGAGCAATCAGTTGGGAGCTATCGCGCGGGCGACCTCGGCGAGAAACGGCCAGGAAGGCGAGAACTGCACGCAGCGGGCGAACAGCCAGTTGAGCAGGCGGTCCCTGTCGAGGTCCAACAGTCCTGCCATGCGCGTCGCGAGTCCGCGCGGGTCGGTGCGCAGGCGTTGCTCGCAATTCAGCATGTGCTGGAGCGGGTCGTATGTGGGATCGCCGACGTAGGGCTTCGGATCGATCGCCAGCCACGGCTCGCGCTCTGCCGCCAACACATTGCCCGCGTGCAGGTCCGTGCAAAGAAGCACCTCCGACGCCGCACTCGTGGGCAGCTCCCGGAACAGCCCGATCGCCTCACGCACGAGACCAGGATCAAGCTCCAGGCAATGGTCAGCGAGCTTGGTGTCGAAGCCGTCCGCCCACTGCTCGCACATGCGCCCGAGAGGTCGAAAGCGGTAGGCAGGCCCGGGCTGTATCCACAGTCGCCTCAACAGTCCTGCGATGACGATGTCCTGTTCCGGCTCCGGACGGCTTCGCAGTTCCGTCCCTGGGCTGCAGCGTTCCACGAGCAGGACGAGGGTTTCGTCGAAGCTCTTCGACGCGTGCAGGCGAATCGCGCCCCTGCCCGCCCAGGCGGCCAGCCCGTCGGCCTCGTGCTCGGCTTCTGGGTGTCGCCAGACAACCTTCAAGACGAGACGCTCGCCTGAAGGGCCCTCCACGGGAGCGACCCACGCCGTCTCGCCACCCGGCTGGAAGGGTTCACCGAGCTCGAGCGACCACTCAGCAGCGAGGTCGTGCACAAGGCCCGGCAGCGTCGACATCCAGGCCTGGCGGTTGTCGCGCTCGGCCACCTCTAGCAGACCCCGGGGCATCGCGAAGCGCTCCACGCGGATTATTCCCTCCGCGCCAAGGGTAACCTCGCAACAACTCGCGACTTGGGGGGTTCAAGTTCAGCCCTGGGGGTGGCCTATCCGCCGGGGCTGAACCGCGAGCTCCGCTTTCGTTTTGCGAGGCAAAGCAACTACGAGCCTGAAGAGTGGCAGCGCAATGTCAGATGACGTCGACTTTATGATCCTGACGAGGTCCTTGGAGAGAAACCTCGGAAGACACGCGGCACTGGTCCGAGCGTTGCTGCGCTCCTTGTCGTTCGCGCTCCCCGCGATCGTGCTTGTGATGCTTGCCTTCCTGCTGGTGCTCACCAACACCACGACGCTTGTGATCACCCTGGCCGTGGTGGCCCTTGTGATATTCGAGCTCTGCCGGCGCGGCCTGGCGGAGGGACCCGGTCGTAGGTCAGGCGAAGGGCTCGGCTAGCCCGCTCAGGTCTCGAGCGGCGCCCGGGCCAGGTAACGGCCCCAGCCCAGTTCTCCGGTGAAGCTCCCGTCGGCGGCGACCGGCTCGCCACGACTCAGCACGAGCTCGGGCCAGCCGATCGAAACGATCGTCTCGTAGGGCGACTGGTCGACAGCCATGTCCAGCTTGTCGGCCGCGAGCGACTGGTGCCGGTTTGGGTCCCAGACGACGACGTCCGCGTCAGCCCCGGCCGCCAACGAACCCTTCGCAGGCCAAAGACCGAAGGTACGGGCGGGCGCCTCGGCGCACAGCCGCACCCAGTCTGCCGCGGAGATGCGCCCCGCGCGCACGCCCTGATACACGAGCGCGAGCCGGGTCTCGATGCCCGGAAGGCCGCCAGGGATGTCCGTGAAGTCGGCCACTCCGCCAGGTCGGCCGGCAACGCCCGCGCGCCGGTCAGCGCGCCAGAACGGGCAATGGTCGGTGGCGACGGTGTGGACGTAGCCACTTGCGAGCCCCTGCCACAGCTCCTCGGCATGCCAAGGATCGCGAAGGGGCGGCGTGCAGACGAAGTCGACCGCGTCCGGACCTTCGAGACGGCTCACGTCGAGATAGAGGTACTGCGGGCAGGTCTCGGCCTTGATATCGACGCCGCGCTCTTGAGCCGCGCGCACCGCGGCGAGGGCCGGTGCCGAGGAGACGTGGACGATGTAGATGGAGGCGCTTGTGACCTCGGCGAGAGCAGCTGCCCTTGCGACGGCCTCGGCCTCAAGCACAGCCGGGCGCGTCCGGGCGTGCTCGATCACGTCGGTACGGCCCGCAGCGAGCGCTTCGCGCCGCAGTTCCTCGATCGCGCCCCCGTTCTCGCAGTGCAGGGTCACGAGGGCGCCTTGGCGGCGAGCCGCCCGCATCAGGCGCACGATGGTGGCGTCGTCGACCTGGAGCCTGTCGGGATACGCGAGATAGAGCTTGAAGGAGGTGATCCCAGCCTCGACACCCGCTGCCACGACCGACTCGGAGACGGCTTCTGTGAAGGTGAGGTGGAGGCCCCAATCGATCGCCGACGGCTCGGCCCACGAACGCCAGGTGGCGACTGTCGCCATCGGATCGTCTCCGCGCATCACTGTCACGTAGTCGATGATCGTGGTCGTGCCGCCGATGGCGGCGGCGCGTGTTCCGCTCACGAAGTCGTCCGAGACCCGTACGGCGCCAACTGGCATGTGAAGGTGGGTATGGACGTCGATCCCCCCCGGAATGACGAGTTTGCCGCTCGCGTCGTGCACGCGCTCGCCAGGGAGCGGGTCCAGCCCGGGCGAGACCTCGGCGACGCGTCCGTCTTGCGCCGTACGGACATCGGCCGGCCGTTCACCGGCGGCGTCGATGACCACTCCACCTTGTATCAGCACGAGAGCCTCCTTGACCGAGAAACCGGCCTGGCCCAGACCACCCGGGCCGTCAGACGATCGATTCGTCAAGCATCGCGTCGGCGACGTTCCGCAACCGGCGATGTTGGCGCCGAGCACATAGTTCCCGGCCTGACCGTACTGCTCAGCGGCCTCGCGCACGCTGGCGTGGATCGCGGCCATGATCAGGCGCAGCTGCTCGTCGTCCTCCTCCCGGCTGTCCTGGGCCATCTCGAGACGTTGCCGGGCCCGTAGAGGACACCGGTCTTTGGCTCTACCTGTTCGATCGCGCCCTCGACGTAGCCCATTTGGTCATGATGCCGAGACTCGAGTTCGACCGGATAGAGGTCAAAAGACCTGGCACCAGGCCGTACGAGTGGCGGAAACGGCCTTCTCTTCAGCGCAAACCGGCGAAGAGGTCACTCTCAGGCGTGGGTCCGCCGGTGCGGTCGTAAGCGCGTATGAAGGTCTCACGGCTCATCAGCTCGGAAAAGACGTCGACACCGAGACGCAAGAAGAACATGCTGTCGGCTTGGCTCGCGTGTGCCGCAAGCGCGGCGTACTGCTTGTCGGTGTGGCTGGTGCAGTCGACCGTCGCCGCGATCAGCTCGTCATCGACGCCGAAGTCCCAGTCTCCGTCGGAATCGTCGTCCGGTCCCTCAACTCCAGCGCTGCGCAGCGTCTCGCGGAACGTCGCCATGGCGGACTTGGCGATGGCAGGAAAATAGAGCTTGTCGGCCAGGGGCGTCGCCTCCAAGGCGGCGAGTGTGACCCGGTGCGCCTGGATGTGATCGGGATGCCCGTAAAAGCCATTCGCGTCGTATGTGACGACGACTTGGGGACGGTAGCGCTCGAGGAGCTGAGACAGACGACGAGCCACATCCGCCACTGGTGCCGTCCAGAAGGACCCCGAGGCGTTGTTCTGTGGCCAGCCCATCATCCCGGAGTCTCTGTAGCCGAGCATCTCGAGGTCGCTGACCCCGAGGATCTCGCAGCTGGACTCGAGCTCGCGCCGGCGCGTCGCGATGACCCACGCCTCGTCGTGACCGTCCTCGCCGGGCTTGACGGCCTCGTGCCCATCGCCGAGCTCACCGTTTGTGCAGGTCACGAGCACGGTCCGGATTCCCTCATCGGCGTAGCGAGCAAGGATCCCGCCGGTCGAGCTCGCCTCATCATCGGGATGTGCATGGACCGCCATCAAGGTAAGCGGTGCTGTGCTCAAGAGTCTCTCCTCCGATTGGGTCGTTTTCGTGGGCGCGGGCGTGAACAAGAATGTGGGCTCGGCTTGGCGCGGCCTCTGTCGCCACACGAGGCGAAGAAACTCGAGCGGAGTGCGTGGGACTGTTTGCAAACCCGCTCGCCGACTTCATACTATACCCTGAAAAACTTCCATCTACCAGGGAGAACTGATCCGGCGATCATGTTCGGTCGGTCCCCTCTCGCATGGCGTGCGACCTATGTATGCGGCCCATTCGCGACCACTGGTCGATTCGCTTGACCCCCCAACCGACCTCGGCCTGCCAGGCGGGGAACACGGGCTTCCAGCCCTTGGTCTCCTCGACACTGCGGAAGCGCCAGATAGTCGCGCGGGTCCTAGCTCGGGCTCGAGTCCACGATGAGCTGGCGGGCCGAGGTCGGGACCGGGAAGTGAGGGCGCGAAGCTCAGGCCTCGCCGGGTCGACCCAAGCACGGAGCTACCTCGGCTCGGAGACTCTCCGGCACCGCTGAACTCACCTGAACGTCTTGCATCGCGGCGAACCCCCGGGGAGGCCGATCCTCAGGAGACTCCCCTTGCTCAAGGTCCTCAAATAGTTCTCTTCGATCCAGCATACGTAGAAGCGCTCAGTACCTACGGAGGAGATCTCCGTACCGCGGCTCTTGACGGATACCTTCTCGCAGCTGGGCTGTCTAATCCGAAAGCGCCATCAAACGGTGTTGCCACGAATTCGCACAAGTTTGGCAGTCAGTTGCTCAACTCGCGCGTCTCGCGTGCCGATCTTTAGACGGTTCCAAAGTGGCATTCGGCTCCCGGCTGCAATGCATGTCGACAAGTTCAGTTGTCAATCGATTGAAAGGCTTTCCATGTCGTTCGTGCACCCAACTCATGCAAACAAGCGACGCCTAAGCTTCTCCCTGGCGGTGGTGGCGACCGTCGGGATGGCGATCATGTTCACGCTCGGCACGTGCCTGCTGGCCAGCGGCGCCTCGGCCTCAACCGTCGCCACAGCGACGATCGGCGCCGGGACTCTCAGCGTCTCGGTGCCATCCACCATCACCTTCTCCGACACCCTGAACGGCTTGGATCAGACGGCTTCGGCCGGCTTGGGAATTGACGTGCGGGACGCCACAGGGTCCGGCTCCGGCTGGAGTCTGACCGCGACGTCGACCCAGTTCAGCTCCGGAAGCAACACCTTGGCGACCAACTCGGTGGCGGTCGCCGGCGCTCCGAGTGACGCGTGCGACGCCGGCGCCACCTGTGCCTTGGCCTCCAATAGCATCGCTTACCCGTACCCCTTGCCCGCCGGGTCGGGTCCGCCGAGTGCCAGCAAGTTCTTCGACGCCGCAACGTCCACAGGTATGGGCGACCAGGTCGTCACGCCGACATTCGCTCTGGCGATCCCGGCCAGCACCGTCCAGGGCACCTACACCTCGACGTGGACAGTCAGCGTCGTCAGCGGACCTTGACACACCCCCACCCGATGTATCCGATCGAGTTCGGATAACTGGCGGTTCTCCGCCCTATCCGCGAGCTAATCGGATCTCCTCTCGTAAGATCCTCGCTAGCTCCTGAGAGGACCTGCTTTGTCGTGAGATCCGAATCAGCGCCGTGAGAAACGATCTTCCACCCAAGGGGTTTAGACCAGTTGCCGCGGTTCTCCGACGGCTGGCACTCGCGGCAGTCTGCACTCTTGTGGTCCTGCTCGGTTGGCCGGCGTCTTCCGGAGCTGAGCCTGGAGCAGGTGGAGTGGGAGCAGCTCCCGTTCCGGGAGCTCCTGGAGTGCTCGCCAGAGGTGGCTACTACGCCCCGACGATCACTGCAGGTTCCACATGGTCGTCCGTTCTTCTCGTCTCCAATGGCAGCCCGAAGCCGACGCCCATCCGCGTCTATGCGGCAGACGGCCTGACAGCATCTGCATCTGGAGCCGCGTACAGCGATCTCGGGCAACCGTTGAGGGCGACGGGCACCTGGCTGACACCTGCCTCACAGACCGTCACAGTCCAAGCTGGCGGGCAGACAACGGTCCATTTCAAGGTGACCGTTCCCGCAAAGGCGGCTCCTGGCGACTACCTGGCGGGAATCGTCGCTCAGAGCGGCCTGGCGGTTCAGTCCGGTTCAGGGGACATGAGGGTGAACATCGTGACGAGGTCGGTGGTGGGTGTGCTGGTACGGGTCCCTGGGCCGGCGTCGTTCGATGTGAAAGTGGGAATGCCCGCCATCGAGAAGGGCCCTGAGCAGATCGGCGAGGTGGTTACGCCCATCACCGATACCGGTCGCCTGATCGGGAAACCCGTCGACACCGTCTTGGTTACGGGGCCCGACGGCTACGAGAGGACGGTCCCGAGGCACGTCGACACTCTCCTCCCAGGCGGGACGGCGTACTTCCCCATCTACTGGCCGGACCATCTCCACGGCCGCTACAAGATCAGGTCGTGCGTCTCCGGCGGCGGCCTCGCGCGCACTGTCTGCCGCTCGGTCGAGGTGAATCTCGAGGGATCCACCCGCACGGTCGGCGTGCAGAATCCGAAGAGCGTGGCCACACCGCGACCCCTTCCCAGCTCCGTGATCGCTCTCATCTCGGCCGGAGTCGGATGCGCTTTGGCGCTCGCGGTAATGGGTTTGTTCCGATCCCGGCGCGGCAGGGGCCGCGGGCGACACTCCGCTGCCCTGACGGCACGCAGGGGTTGAGACCGCGCACAGCGGACGTGGGCCCGATGCGCGAGCACAAGCGGTGGGTCGCGATAGCCGAGGCGATCTTGCTGGTGCTGCTTATCGCTCCTCCCGCCGGGGCCTCGAGCGCGATCGTCATCAGCGTCGCCGGCTCCGGAACTGCTGCGTTCTGGGGCGACGGCGGGCTGGCGTCGACGACGACCTTGGATGCCCCGGGTGACGTGGCGGTCGACTCCTCCGGTGACGTGTTCATCGCGGATACGA
>JBEKMZ010000033.1:0-34107 GCA_049523315.1 Acidimicrobiales bacterium
CGCATGATGTAGGGGACCTCCACTTGGTCGTCGGGTTTGGGTTGCACCCGACATCACAGCCGGGCCAACACGACGACCGGTGGATGGTCTCTGTCAGCGCCTATCCGCGCGACCTCTAAGTCAGCCAAGGCTCCGGGCATTTTCGCCTGCAGCATTCCGGACGCGAGAGCAGCCGGGCGCGAGGCCCGGCTGCCGACGACGCTTCCGTTAGGTCGCGGAGAACTGCGAGCTACATCATCCCCATGCCGCCGCCGGCCATCGCCGCAGCCGCCGCAGCGGAGTTGTCCGCCTTCTCCGGCTTGTCTGCGATGAGCGCCTCGGTGGTGAGCAGCAGGGCGGCGATGGAGGCCGCGTTCTGCAGTGCAGAGCGGGTCACCTTCGCCGGATCGATGATGCCGGCCTTGACGAGGTCCTCGACGTGGCCGGTGAGAGCGTTGAGGCCGTGGGCGCCTTCGGCGTTCTCGACCTCGCGCACCATAACGGCACCTTCGAAGCCGGCGTTGATGGCGATCCACTTGAGCGGCTCGGAAAGAGCGCGCCCGACGATCGCCGCACCGGTGGCCTCATCGCCGGAAAGGCTCGAGACGACCTTGTTCACCGCCGCGCGGCTGCGGACGAGGGCCGTGCCGCCACCGGCGACAATGCCCTCCTCGATCGCGGCACGGGTCGCGGAGAGGGCGTCCTCGATGCGGTGCTTCTTCTCCTTGAGCTCGACCTCGGTCGCCGCGCCGACGCGGACGACTGCGACGCCACCGGCGAGCTTGGCGAGGCGCTCCTGGAGCTTCTCGCGGTCCCAATCGGAGTCAGTCTCCTCGATCTCCCTTTTGATCTGGGAGATGCGGCCCTTCACGTCGTCCTCGGCGCCTGCGCCGTCGACGATCGTCGTGTCGTCCTTTGTGACCACAATGCGACGCGCCCGGCCCAAAAGGTCGAGCGAGGTGTTCTCAAGCTTGAGCCCGACCTCTTCGGAGATGAGCTGGGCGCCCGTGAGCACCGCGATGTCACCGAGCATGGCCTTGCGACGCTCACCGAAGCCGGGTGCCTTGACGGCGATCGACTGGAACAGGCCGCGGATCTTGTTCACGACGAGAGTCGCGAGGGCCTCGCCCTCCACGTCCTCGGCGACGATCAGCAAGGGCTTGCCCGCCTGCATGACCTTCTCGAGCACGGGGACCAGATCGTGGACGGAAGAGATCTTGCCGTTCACGATGAGCAGGTAGGCGTCTTCCAAGACGGCCTCTTGGCGCTCTGGGTCGGTAACGAAGTACGGCGACAAGTAGCCCTTGTCGAACTGCATGCCCTCGGTGAACTCGAGCTCGAGCCCGAAGGTGTTGGACTCCTCGACCGTGACGGTCCCGTCCTTGCCCACCTTGTCGATCGCCTCAGCGAGCACCTCACCGATGGAGGTATCGGCTGCCGAGATGGCGGCGACCTGAGCGATCTCTTGACGACCCTCTACGTCTCTCGCCTGCGCGCCGATCGACTCGACGGCCGCGGCGACGGCCTTCTCGATGCCGCGCTTGAGCGACATCGGGTTGGCGCCGGCGGCCACGTTGCGCAGGCCTTCGCGCACGAGCGCTTGGGCGAGCACGGTCGCGGTGGTCGTGCCGTCACCGGCCACGTCGTTGGTCTTGGTGGCGACTTCCTTCACGAGCTGGGCGCCCATGTTCTCGAAGTGGTCCTCGAGCTCGATGTCACGGGCGATCGTGACGCCGTCGTTGGTGATCGTCGGCGCGCCGAACTTCTTGTCGAGCACGACGTTGCGGCCCTTCGGGCCGAGCGTCACCTTGACCGTATCGGCGAGTTTGTTGACGCCGGTCTCGAGCCGGCGTCGCGCGTTCTCGTCAAAGACGAGCATCTTGGCCATCAGGCACTGACCTTTGCCAGCACGTCACGGCTCGAGAGGATCAACAGCTCTTCGCCGTCGATGGTGATCTCGGTACCTCCGTACTTCGAGTAGACGACCTTGTCACCGACGGCTACGTCCAACGGGACGAGGTCGCCGGTGTTCTCGGTACGCCGACCCGGGCCTACCGCAAGAACCTCACCCTGTTGGGGCTTCTCCTTCGCCGTGTCGGGGATGACAAGGCCGGATGCGGTCTTCTCTTCGGACTCGCTCGGCCGAACGACGATGCGGTCGTCCAGGGGCTGCAACTTCATTTCAGGGGCCTCCTGTCTGGCTCCGTTAGCACTCTCGACTTACGAGTGCTAACGATACCGTCAGCGAGCGCCTCTGGCAACCTCACCCCGAGAGTGCTACCTCGAGCTGGAAAGTCGCAGGTCAGGTACCGCGCCGGCGTCAAGGGGGCTAGGCCCGGAGCGTTCGAGCTGGAAAAACCCCGCCGCGGCGATCATGGCCGCGTTGTCCGTGCACATGGCGCGGCTCGGAAGGTACGACGCCAGGCCGCGCTTGGCGAAGGCCTCGGCGAAACGAACCCTGAGCAGGCTGTTGGCAGCAACCCCACCTGCGAGGCAGGCACCTTTGGCCCCGATCTCGTCCGCCGCGGCAAGGGACCTCGCGACGAGCACGTCGACGACGGCCTCCTGGAACGAGGCGGCCACATTGGCGTTGGTCACCTCCGGATGGGCCCGGACGTAGCTGACGACGGCCGTCTTCAGCCCGGAGAAGGAGAAGTCGAAGGCACCGGCCGTCGAAGCCCTCGGGAAGCGGATCGAGGTCGCGTCGCCCGTGGCGGCGATCCGGTCGATCTCCGGCCCGCCCGGGTAGCCGAGACCGAGATAGCGGGCGACCTTGTCGAAGGCCTCACCTGCGGCGTCGTCGACGGTAGCCCCGAGCACCTCGTAGCTTCCCGGCGCCACTAGCGAGACGAGGAGGCTGTGGCCGCCCGAGACGAGCAGGACCACGACGGGCAGGTCGAGCTCTGGCGCCTCGAGCATGGCGGCGTAGAGATGGCCCTCGAGATGGTTCACCCCGACGAACGGCACGCCCCACGCGAGGGCGAGCGCCTTGGCCGTGCTGAGGCCGACGAGCAGGGCACCGATGAGCCCTGGTCCTACCGTCGCCGCCACGGCGTCGATACCGAGCGGGCCGCCCGGCTCTTCGAGGCTGCGCCCACGGCGGTCGAGGCCGGCCCCGGCGAGGGCGTCGGTGACCACGGGCAAGGTGAGCTCCACATGGGCGCGCCCGGCCAGCTCGGGGACGACGCCCCCGTAGCGGGCATGCAGGTCCACCTGGCTCGAGACGACCGAGGAGACGATCGTCCGGCCCATCTCGACGACTGCTGCCGCCGTCTCGTCACACGAGGTCTCGATGCCGAGGATGCGCCCGCGGGTTTCGGCTGGGACGGAGCTGCTCACTTCTCGGGCGCGCCCGGCTCCGGTACGGGCCCCCAGCGTGAAGGCCCGAGGGGGCGAAGGCGCGACTCGATCGAGTCGAGGCGCAAGCGGTATGTCTCGGTGTCGATGTCGTGCGCCCACATCACAAGGGCGTCCTCGTTCACCTCCGCGTAGTAGTTCTTGCGGATGCCGGCCGGCACGAAGCCGAACTCGTGGTAGAGCGCCTGGGCACCCAGATTTGACACCCTCACCTCCAGGGTCAGGTGCTGGGCAGAGCGCGCCCGCGCCTCACGGGCGAGCTGGAGGAGCAGGCGCCGTCCGACGCCGTGGCGCTGCCAGTCCGGGGCGACACCGATGTTGGTCACGTGCGCCTCGCCGACCACAACCATCATCCCTGCGTAGCCGACGAGCTCGGAGCCGACGAGAGCCACGTAGTAGGCGCGGGTCGCGGGTTGGGCGATCTCGCTCGTGTAGAGCCCGATCGACCACGGGCTCGGGAAAATGCGCCGTTCGATCGCGATCACGCCTTTTAGGTCCCGGCGTCGCATCGGCGCGATCTCGAGGACCGGCTCGCCGCTGCCGGGCTGGTCCGCAGGTCCGCTTCGCGAACGCGCCGAGTGGAGGCGGAACATCGAGCGCACGCTCGTCACCCGCTCACCGCCTCACGGCTCTCGCGCGAGCTCCAGTTGATGCGGGCGTCTGCCTCCCGGCCGTAGACAGGACGGACCGCAGCAGGGTCAACACAGCTCCCGGCGTCCATCGCCGCCATCGCCAGCACGACAAGCGAGGCTACCGGCGGGGCGGCAAGCTCGAGGCCCGCGAACACTGTCTGCGCGCGCGCTTCGAGGCTCGAGCGGTGACGCAGCGCCCCGTCCCCGGCGAGGAGAACCGGACCGGTGAGCATCGCGAGGTCACTCGCGAGCTCATCGGGGCTGCCGACTCTGAACGCGCCCGGGAGACGCTCGGGCATGAGCCAGCCGAGCTCGCCGCGGCGCATGTCTATGACCGGCACCACCGAGCCGAAGCCGGCCGGGCAGGCCGCCGCGAGGATTTCGAGGCTCGTGGCCGTGACGACGCTGAGCCCGAGGGCGCCGGCGAGCGCCTTGGCGGCGGCGACGCCGACCCTGAGCCCGGTGAAGAGCCCCGGGCCGATGTCGACCGCGATCGCGTCGAGGTCTCCGAGGGCCACGCCCGCGACCCGGCAGACGTGGGCGATGGCTGGGTGCAAGGTCTCGGCCTGCCGCCTTCCCGGGCGCGCTGTCAGCGTCGCGACAGGGCCGGTCCTATCCCCGATCGCGACTCCCACCTCGATCGTCGCCGTCTCTATGGCGAGGATCCTCACGGCGCGCCCGTCCTCTCGCCGCCCACCACCGCGGCGCCCACCGCCTCGGCGAGGAGCGCCTCGCGCGCCGCCCAGCTCTCCCCGTGCGCCTCTAAGGAGACGGCCCTCTCGCCATCCTCGG
Organism: Acidimicrobiales bacterium; assembly: GCA_049523315.1. GTDB lineage: Bacteria > Actinomycetota > Acidimicrobiia > Acidimicrobiales > Bog-793 > Fen-455. The sequence goes on from JBEKMZ010000033.1 coordinate 4,761, forward strand.
CGCCCCAGCCGAGACGCACGACGAGCGCGTCGGAGCCGTACAGCGGCTCTGCGCCCTCACCCCACTCGACCACGACGACGGACCCGTCCTCGAGCTCCTCGTCGAGGGCCAGGTCGACGACCTCTTGGAGGTGCTCGAGGCGCCACAGGTCGACATGTGTCACAGGCGGTGCCGTCTTGTAGTTGTGCGAGAGCGTGAAGGTCGGGCTCGTCACGTCGTCGTCGCATCCGAGTGCGGCCACGAGGCCTTGGACGAGGGTGGTCTTGCCGGCACCGAGCGAGCCGACGAGCAACACGACGTCGCCCGCCCGCAGCACGGTCGCGATACCGGCGCCGACCGCCCGGGTCTCACCCGGCCCCGCGCTTCGCAGCGTCATCACCGGAGGAGCTTCTTCGCCCGCACGAGGTCGGCCCGCATCTCGGCGACTACGACCGGCCCGCCGCGAAGCGCGTAGGCGGGATGGAAGCTCGGGACGACGTACGTGCCGCGGTAGGGGTAGGCCTTGCCCCTGAGGGAGGTCACCCCCAAGGTGACATCGAGAAGGGTCCGGGTCGCGAAGTTGCCAAGCGAGACGATCACCTTCGGGGCCACGATCTCGACCTGTGACTCGAGAAAGTGCCGGCACGTGGCGACCTCCAACGGGAGCGGGTCACGGTTGCCGGGAGGCCGGCACTTCACGACGTTGGCTATGTAGCAGCCTGTCCGGTCGATCCCGAGCTCCTCGGCGAGCAGCCTGTCGAGGAGTTGGCCCGAACGGCCGACGAACGGCTCACCCGCGAGGTCCTCGTCCCGGCCGGGCGCCTCACCCACGAGCATCAGCTTGGCAGCGGGGTTACCGGCCGAGAAGACAACCTTTGTGCGACCGGAGGCGAGCGGGCATGCGACGCAGGCGAGCGCCACCGCCTCCAGCTCGGAGAGGGTCGTCGTCACTGGCATCGATCGTAGCCAAAGGGCCGAGGCCGGCCCGGTGCCGGGCGAAACGTGATGTGTCCGGGACGGATGGGCCTGATGCCTCCGAACACATCGGATCAGCAGCCTTACGGAGGTCGTTTACGGTCTTGTCCGATGCCGCCACTCTCTCGTGTCACGGGCCGGGAGCTTCAGCAGGCTCTAGGTCGGCTGGCCGGGTCGTAGTCACAAAAAGGGGCTCTCATGTTCAACTCAAGTACCCCACGCTTGCGGTCGCGTGACGGCCCAGTTCACTGCGGCGAGACGATCGGGCCCGGGTTATTGGCCGACGGCGAGCCAGTCCCCGAAGAGCTCGAGAAGCCCAAGCTCCTGAGTGTGCCGGTCGCGGCCTGACCTCGAAGTCGTCCTGCTTTCGTCGTAAGTCAACTCCAGCGGCGATCTTGCCGCTGGGCCGAAACCAGCCTTACTCACAACGAGGCGGTCCCTAGCCATTAGGTTGCTCCCGGACCGGTCGGCTAGGACCGAGCTGAGCCGGGAGGAGGTCGGATGAGGGCACTGGTTTTCAAACACAACCTCGCCAAGGAAGCGGCGGCGGTGATCGGGGGCCGCATCGACAAGCGTGCCTTCGTCTCGGGCTATTCGCCGGTGAGCCTCGAGGACGTGCCCGAGCCCGTCCCGCCCGCCGAGGGCTGGGTCACCTGCGAGACGGTGATAAGCGGTGTCTGCGGCTCGGACGCGAAGCAGATCTTCATGAACGGGCGCCGCGACAACCCCCTCACCGCCCTCGTCTCGTTCCCCCACGTCCTTGGACACGAGGCTGTCGCGCGCCGGCTCGACACCGGAGGCCGCGTCGTCCTCAACCCCTGGCTGTGGTGCACGCCGCGAGGCATCGAACCTGTCTGCGTGGCCTGTGCCTCCGGGCGCTATCCCCAGTGCCGGAACTTCCGCTACGGCGATGTCCCTGTCGCCATCCACCTCGGCAACTGTGCCGGGGCCCCAGGCGTGCACGCGCAGCGCTTCTGCGCGCACGAAAGCCAGTTGTTCGAGGTGCCCAGCGAGCTCAGCGACGAGGCGGCCGTGCTCTCGGACCCCGTCAGCGTCTCGCTTCGCTCGATCCTGCTCTGCCCGCCCGATGAAGCTCTCCCGGTGCTCGTCTACGGCTCGGGCACTTTGGCCATGGCCGCCATCGGCCTGTTGCGCCATATGTACCCGGGCCTCGAAGTCTGGGCCGCGACCCGGCCGGGGCCCCGGGCCGCGCTCGCCCGCAAATTCGGGGCCGACGCCGTGTTGAGCTCATCGCCCGACGAGCTCGTCCACCAGGTGAGCTCGCGCACCGGCAAGAGCCCGCTCAAGCCGTGGAGCGGCAAGGAGTGGCTGCAGGACGGCCCGAGTGTCGTCTACGACACGATCGGGAGCACCGAGACGGTGGAGACCTCCCTGCGGCTCCTCACGAGCGGCGGCACGCTTGTTGTGAGCGGCGTCGAGCCGCCAAAGCGCTTCGAGTGGACTCCCATGTACTTCAAAGAGCTCCATGTTGTCGGCTCCAACGGCTTCGGAATCGAGGAGGTCGCGGGAGTTCGCAAGCACGCCTTCGAGCACTACTTCGACTTCGCACGTGCGGGGTTGGACCTAACGCCGGTCGTGACGCACCGCTACCCCCTCGAGCGCTGGCGCGAGGCCGTCCTCACCCTTGCCGACGCCAGGTCCACCGGGGCGGTCAAGGTGCTCCTGGAGCCCGGCGCCTGAGCCTGCGCCTCGGCCGAGAGCAACGCGAGGAGCTCGTCGAGCTCTCGGCGGCGCTCGTACATGAGCATGTGGCCGGCACCGGGGTACTCGGTCAAGCTTGCGCCCTCGATGCTCGCCGCCATCTTGCGGGCATAAAGCGGCGGAGTGAGGTGGTCGCTCGTACCGACGGCGACGACGACCGGCACGCCGAGGTCACCGAAGTGCACGCTCTCCTCGAAGCCGAGCACCTCGCCGACGAGCTTGCCGAACACCTGCGGCTCCATCGCCCTCAGCATGCGCATGGTCATGGCGACCTCAGCCGGGCGGGCGTGACGCCCAAAGCCGAGGCGCGATGCGAGATAGCCGGCATCGGCCGTAGGGAGGACCTCGCCCGGGCGCCAGATCCCCACGCCGGCACCGGCGACGAGGCTCACCGCGCTCGCGAGCCGCCCCCAGCTCGGGACCGGCAGCCCGAGGCCGCCGCTCGTCGCCACGAGCGCGAGCGCTCCGATCCGCTTGCCGAGCAGCTCCGGGTAGCGCCGGGCAAGGCGCAGGCTGACCATGCCCCCCATCGAGTGGCCGGCGACGACGGCACGCTCGAGACTGAGAGCGTCGAGCACCTCGGCGATGTCGCCGGCCATGGCCGAGATGCTGACGTCCTCGGACCCGGCCCTCGAGCGCCCGTGGCCGCGAAGGTCGAGGGCGATCACGCGGTGGTCCGCTGACAGATCGCGCAGCTGGTAGCTCCACACCTGCGCCGAAAGATTCGCCCCGTGCAACAGGACCAAGGCCGGGCCCTCGCCGGTCTCCACAAGGTGCGTCTCACCCCCGTCCCGCATGGGCAGGACCCGGTCGGTGACGCCATCGGGCATCGACAGATCGGGATCGGTCGGCGCCGACCGGCGCCTGATACGCCTTGAGTACTCGTGCGAGAGGGCGAAGGCGACACCGGCCGCGCTGAAGGCGCCCGCGGCCACATAGGCCACGGCGCGCTTCGCGTTCGGTGCCATTAGCTCGGCCCCAGGTGCCCGCGGACGTGCCTTCTCGGGAGACGGGGTCCGATCCGGCAGAGGATCTCGTAAGAGATCGTCCCGAGCCGGGCGGCCCACTCCTGCGCGCTGACGGTCTCGTCGCCCTGCGAGCCGATGAGCACGACCTCGTCACCCCGCCTGACGCCGGAGTCCGGGCCGCAGTCGACGAGGAGCTGGTCCATCGTGACCACGCCGGCCACCGGCAGGCGACGGCCGCCCACGAGCAGCTCACCGCCGGCCTCGAACAGGCCGCGGGGGACACCGTCGGCGTAGCCGACTGGGACCGTGGCGATGTCGGTCCGCTCGTTTATCTTGTAGGCGAGCCCGTAGCTTGTGCGTTCGCCCGGGCCGAGCTCGCGGACATAGCTCACCTGTGTCTTCCAGCTAAGCGCCGGGCGGAGCATGCCGGCGCCGGCGGCCTCGACAAGCGCGGGACCGACCGCGGCCGAGGGCAGGTAACCATAGAGCGAGATGCCGCAGCGCACCATGTCGTAGCGCGAGCCCGGGTGCGCGATCGCCCCGGCCGAGTTGGCGGCATGCAGCCTCGCCGGTGCCGGCACTCCGGCCTGCGCCATCTCGGCGCGGAGAGCCTCGAAGCGCGCCAGCTGCTCGCCGGTGAACGGGTCTGCCGGCTCGTCCGCGACAGCGAGGTGGGTCCACAGCCCGGCATAGGAGAGCTCGGGCGCGCTCACGACCTGTTCGACGAGACGGCGCGCCTCGGCGGGCTCGGCGCCGACACGGTGCATGCCCGTGTCGACCTTCACCTCGACCTTGACCACCCGCGACGCCGCCAGCGCCGCCCGCCGGACCGCGCCTAGCCCGGCGGCGGTGTACACCGTCGGGATGAGATCACGGACGACGACCTCCTCCATCGCCTCGACGGCGGGCTCGGAGAGGATGCGGATCGGGACCTCGAAGCCCGCCTCGCGCAGCACGACGCCCTCTTCGACGAGCGCCACAGCGAGCGATGTCGCCCCGCCGGTGAGGGCGGCGGCGGCGACCGGGACGGCCCCGTGACCGTAGGCATCGGCCTTCACGACCGCGCACAGCTCGGCGGGGGCGGCCACGGCGCGCAGCACGGCCGCGTTCTGCGAGATCGCCTCGAGGTCGACCTCCGCCCAAGCGCGGCGGTGCCAGGCCTCAGGCACGGGCGTTCGAGAGCACGGTCGCCACAAGCTCTGGCAGGTCACCGGCGATGAGGCCCTCCGCAAAGCCGAGGCCAGCCGCCCGCCCGTGCACGTGGGCGGCAAGCGCGGCCGCCCGCAAGGGGTCGAGGCCTCGCGCCAAGAACGCGCCCACGACCCCGGAGAGGACGTCGCCGGTGCCGGCGGTGGCGAGCCGGGGCGAGCCGGAGGTGACGAGGAAGCTCGCCCCGTCGGGGGCGGCGACCGCGGTGGTCGACCCCTTCAGCAAGACGACCGCGCCGAGGCGCGAGGCGAGCGAGCGTGCCGCCGCGACACGGTCGGGGCCGGGGTGGCTGTCGGCGCCGTCCGTGCCCGCTGCCAGTCGCTCGTACTCACCGTCATGGGGGGTGAGCACGGCCGGCACCTTGCGGCCCGCTAGCACCTCGCGTGCCCTGTCCGCGGGCCCGAGGGCGCCGAGGCCGTCCGCGTCGACGATCACCGGGACCTCGGCCCTCTCCACGAGGCTGCGCACTGAGGCCACCACGCCGGGATCCGAGCCGAGCCCGGGGCCTACGACGAGGGCCTGACACCGGGCCAGCTCACCGAGGACCGCGTCCGCGAAGTCCGTCGCCGGCACCGAACGCGCCACGGCCTCGGTAGCCGGCAGTGAGTCCGGAGGCGCCCCGGGCACGCACCAGCGCACCATCCCGGCACCTGCGCGCTGAGCCCCGCTCGTCGAGAACCGGCCCGCGCCGAGCATCCCGGGGGAGCCTGCGACGACGGCGCATGCCGAGCGCCACTTGTTGGTCTCGGCCGGGCGCTCCGGCAGCCATTGCACGATGTCGGCGTCCTCGACGAGCCAGAGGTCGGACGGCCCCACCGCGATCCCGATCGGCGCGAGCTCCACCTCGCCTGAGAGACTGCGGCCCTCCCCCATCAACAGGCCGGGCTTGAGGGCCGCCATCGTAACGGTCACGGTGGCCCGCACCGCCCCCTCACAGGCGACCCCGGTGTCACAGTCGAGTCCGGAGGCGATGTCGATCGCGAGCACGGGCGTGCCGGCGGGAACCGCGGGGGCGCTGTAAACGCCCCGGAAACCGGTCCCGTAGGCGGCGTCGATGACGAGGTCACAGCCCGGCAGCTCTCCCGGCAGCGAGCGGGGGTCGAGCTCGTCGACAAAGACGCCGCGGCGGCGCAGCATCGAGGCTGCTACGCGCCCATCGTCGCCGTTGTGCCCCCGTCCCGCCACGACGACGACCCGCTTGCCGTAGGTGCCGCCGAGAAGCCTCAGCGCCGTTGCGGCCACAGCCGCCCCGGCACGCGCGACGAGGGCCTCGAGGCCGACCTCGGCGATGGCGAGCTCGTCTGCCGTCCTCAGCTCTCCGCGGGTGTGGACCGGTAGCAACCCAGCCCCTCAGACGGCCACGACGACTGCGGCCGCGAGCGAGTCGGTATGGGTGAGCGAGACGTGCCAGCTCCGGACCCCGAGCGCCTCGGCACGACGCGCCGCGAGCCCGTAGACCTCCAGCTTCGGCGCCCCCGACTTGGCGCCGAGCACCTCGACCTCCGCAAAGCGCATTCCGCCGAGGCCGGAGCCGAGCGCCTTCATCGTCGCCTCCTTGGCTGCAAAGCGCGCCGCCAGGCCGGGCACAGGGTCGATCCTGGCTGAGACGTAGGCGCGCTCGGCCTCGGTGAATATTCGCTGGGCGAGGCCGGGCCGGCGGATCAAGAGCCGGCGGAAGCGCTCGACGTCGACGGCGTCCACACCCATGCCGATCACGCGCCGCTCGCGTCCGGTCCAGAGGAAGGCGTCGTTCTCACTCGACCGTGACGACCTTGGCGAGATTGCGCGGCCGGTCGACGTCGTTTCCCCGGGAGCGTGCCACACCGTAGGCGAGCGCCTGCAAGGGCACGATCGCGACGGCCGGCGACAGCAGCTCGGGCACGGCCGGGATCTCCAACACGTGGTCCGCGACCGCGGCGGTGGCCTCGTCGCCCTCGGTGCAAAGCGCCACAACCGTCGCCCCGCGCGCCTTGACCTCGGCGATGTTGGCCATCACCTTGTCCCACAGCTGGCTCCGGTTGGCGATGGCGACGACGACGGCGCTCTCGTCGATGAGCGCGATCGGCCCGTGCTTGAGCTCACCGGCCGGGTACGCCTCAGCCCGGACATAGGCGAGCTCTTTCAGCTTCAACGCCCCTTCGAGAGCGACGGGAAAGCCGATGCCGCGACCGAGGAAGTAGACGTCCTGCACGTCCGCGAGCCTGGTCGCAACCGAGAAGTAGTCGTCGATCCGCCCAACGACCCCCGCCACGAGCCCAGGGAGGCTCAAGATGCCCTTGGCGATGTCACGTCCTTCGTCCTGGTCGACATTCCCGCGCCGGCGGGCGAGGTGGAGGGCGAAGAGCTGCAGCATCGCTATCTGGGTGGCGTGGCTCTTGGTCGAGGCGACGCCGATCTCGGGGCCGGCTCTTGTGTAGAGGACACCGTCCGCCTCCCGGGCGAGCAAGGAGTCCACGACGTTGGTGACAGCGATGGTGCGCGCCCCGCGCCGGGCGGCCTCGCGCAGAGCATGGAATGTGTCAACGGTCTCGCCCGACTGGCTGACGGCGACAACGAGGGTGTGCTCGCCGAGGACGGCGTCGCGGTAACGGAACTCACTCGCGATCTCGACCTCGGCCGGCATCTTGGCCCAGTGCTCGAGGGCTATGCGGCCGCTCAGGCATGCGTAGTAGGCCGAGCCGCAGCCAACGAAGACCACTCGGTCAATCTCGTCGAGCTCGCCGGGCGCGAGGGCGAGCTCCTCGAGCTCGGTCGACCCGTCAGGGTGGAACCTGCCGAGGAGGGTGTCGCTAAGTGCCCGGGGTTGCTCGTGGATCTCCTTCGACATGAAGTCGTCGTAGCCGTCGCGTCGCGCCGCTACGAGGTCCCAGCCGACCTCGATGGGCTCGAGCTCGTGAGCGACACCGTCGAGCCCGACGACCGACATCGAGCCCGGCTTGACCTCGGCGATCTCGTCGTCTGCGAGCTGGTAGAGCGTCCGGGTCATCCCGAGTAGTGCGGAGATGTCCGAGGCGACGAACCCGGTCCGGTCGATCCGCCCCACGATGAGCGGGGAGGTGCGCCGCGCCGCCGCGATGACCTGCGGCTCGTCGGTAGACACCGCCGCGAGGGCGAAGTCGCCGCGCAGCTCGCCCACGCATCGCCGCAGGGACTCGGCGAGGCCGGCGCCCGTGGCCATCTCGCGCTCGAGCATGTGGGCGACCACCTCCGAGTCCGTCTCCGAAGAGCGAAGGTGGCCCTCGGCAGCGAGCTTCGCCCACAGCTCCTGGTAGTTCTCGATGATGCCGTTGTGGACGATCGCAACGCGCCCTGTGCAGTCGCAGTGGGGATGGGCGTTGTGCTCGACGGCGGCCCCGTGCGTCGCCCAGCGGGTATGCCCGATGCCAGCCGACATGCCCCCCGGCGCCTCGCCCGCGCCAGCGCGCAGCGTTTCGAGGGAGTGCCCGCGAAGCGCGTCGCGCTGTCGCCACAGGGCCCCATCACCGACGAGGGCGACACCGGCGGAGTCATAGCCGCGGTACTCGAGCAGGGCGAGCGCTTCGAGCAGGACCTGCAGCGGGTCGGACGCGCCTGTCACCCCGATGATTCCGCACATGCCCCGATGCTACAGCCGATATTGCTGTCTGAGCTGGCATTATTCGAGCCGAGCGAGGACCGCAACGAGATGGATATACGCCGTCGGTCCCTCGATGGCACGGGCGGGCCCGCCCCGGAGGGCCGGGCTGCGGTTTCATGCCTCGAACAGGTACGCCCGCCCGGCGCCACCGCCATGGCCGTTGGCGCCGATCACGACTGTCTCGCCGGAGACGGCGACCGATTCGCCGAACATGTCACCTGCGACGGTGTCGGAGGCTTGGAGCCCGTAACCGCGGGCCCAGCCGGAGGCGGTCTTCGTGAACAGGTCGGCGGCGCCTGTATCACCGGCCTGCCAGGGCGCCCCCACAACGATGCTGGTGCGCGAGAGCGCCAGCGAGGCCCCGAAGGCGTCGTTGTCCTGCTCCATCAGCTTCGCCGCCTGCTTCCAGCCGGTGGCTGTCCTCTCGAAGACATACACCGGGACCATCCCGTATGGGTAACCCGGCTCGCCCACCAACGCCGTCGCCCCGGATATCGCAACCGCGTAGCCGAATTGTGGGCCACCGAAGCCGAGCGGCCTGTTGCGCGAGTCGCCGCCGGGCAGATGGCCGACCGGGAGGGGCGCGGAGCCCTTCAGCTCGGCGACCTGCGTCCATCGATTCGCGATCTTGTCGAAGACGTAGGCCCGACCGACGTCGTCCGCGTAGCCCGGCGCGCTTATGAGGGCGGTCGTGGCCGAAATGGCCACCGCGGCTCCAAAGAGGTTGCCGGAACGGGTGTCGGAGCCCTTCAGCTCGGCCACCTGTGCCCAGCGTCGCGCCGTGCCGGCAAAGACATAGGCCCGGCCGGCGGTGCCGTCGTGGTCCCAGGCGCCCACGACGACGTTCGTGCCCGAGATCGCCACCGAGGTGCCGAACCGGTCGCCGGCGACTGTGTCCGATCCCGCCAGCTCCGCCACCTGTACCCATCGCGCGGCCGTCTTCGCGAACAGGTAAGCCCGGCCGGCGTTGTCGCCATGTCCGGGCGCCCCTACGACGACGTCTGTTCCCGAGATGGCCACCGCCCAGCCGAAGCTGTCCCCGGCCGCGGTGGCGGAGGCCTTCAGCTCGGCCGCCTGCACCCATCCGCTCGAGGTGTCGGCGAACACGTAGGCACGCCCGGCACTGCCGGGACGTCCCGGTGCCCCGACAACGACGGTCATGCCCGAGACGGCGACCGACCACCCGAACGCGTCCCCAGGCTTTATGCCCGTGCCCTTCAGCTCGGCCAGCTCGGAACCTGCCACCCGGAAAGCCTGCGGGCTCGCCGCGACCGGCGCGGGGCGGGCCACGAGCACTTGCGACGCGCAGGCGGCTAAGCCTACGAAGAGGGACAGGCCGGCGATTCGTGCGCCCCGCATGGCCAACCTCCGATCACGCGAACTGCCAGCAACCGTACCGCCCGCCGGGGCGCGCGAACCCGCGGTGCAGGATCGCTTTACTGGAGCCGAGGCCTAGTCGGTGCCGTCCAACTCACGCCGCACCACCGAGACGAGCCGGTCGACGACCTCGAGGGCGAGCTCGTGCGTGGGGGCCTCGGCCATGACCCGCACGAGTGCCTCGGTCCCGGACGCGCGCAGCAGCACGCGGCCCTCGATGCCGAGCTCGGACTCGACGAGCGCCACCTCGTCCCATATCGCCCGGGCCGTCGCGAGATGGGCCGGGTCGGCGACCGGGACGTTGCGCAGCACCTGTGGGAGTCGGGTCATCGCCCCGGCAGCGAGCTCTGCGAGGGGTCGAGCCTTGCGGGCGACGAGCTCCAACAGCAGAAGCGCCGTCAAGATGCCGTCCCCGGTTTGGCCGTGGCGGCGGAAGACGAGATGGCCCGACTGCTCGCCGCCGAGCTGGAGGCCGTTGGCCTCGATCGCGTCGGAGACATAGCGGTCCCCGACCGCCGTCTCGACGACGCCGATCCCGCGATGGGCAAGGGCCTGGCGAAGGCCCAGGTTGCTCATGACCGTCACGACGATCGAGCCGCCGCCGAGAAGGCCGCGCTCGGCCAGGTCGAAGGCGAACATGGCCATGAGCTGGTCCCCGTCGACGAGCTGACCGGTGTGGTCCACCGCCTGCACCCGGTCGGCGTCGCCGTCGAGGGCGACCCCCAGGGCGGCGCCCGAGGCGACGACGGCCTCCTGCAGGGCGCCGAGGTGGGTCGAGCCGCAGCCGGCGTTGATGTTGAGCCCGTTCGGCTCCGCGAAGATGACCTTGTGGCGGATCCCGAGGCGTTCGAGCACAGCCGGAGCGACCACGCTCGCGGCTCCGTTCGCGCAGTCGAGCACGACCTCGAGGCCGAAGTGGCTGCCGGACTCGACGATACCGACGAGGTGCTCGGCGTAGGCCTCTAGCGCCTCCGGGTCGGCCCGCAGCGAGCCGAGTCCATCCCCGGTGAGGGCCCGATCGAGCTGGCCCTCACCCTCGCTCAGACCCGGACCCGGGCCCATGAGGCGGTCGAGCTCGTCCTGGATGGAGACCTCGAGCTCGGTCGGGAGCTTGGTGCCGCCCGCGCCCAGCAGCTTGATGCCGTTGTCGTCGAAGGCGTTGTGCGAGGCCGAGACCATCGCCGCCGGCGTGCCGCGCTGGGCCGCCAGCCAGGCGAGCCCCGGCGTCGGGATAACCCCGGCGTCGACGACGTCGACGCCCTCGGCCGTGAGCCCGGCGGCGAGGGCGGCGTGGATCATCGTCCCGGACCTCCGCGTGTCGCGCCCGAGCAGGAAGGGGGAGCCGGGCACTATCCGTGCCGCGGCGCGTCCAAGGGCCAGGGCGAGCTCAGCTGTCAGCTCGGAACCGGCTACGCCTCGAATCCCATCGGTGCCGAACCGCGGCGCCATCGGTGCTCAGCGCTTCGAGTACTGAGGGGCTTTGCGAGCTTTCTTCAAGCCGTACTTCTTGCTCTCCTTCTCCCGCGCGTCACGGGTGAGCATGCCGGCTTTCTTGAGGTTGCTGCGAAGCTCGCCGTCGAGCTCGATAAGGCCCCGGGCGATGCCGAGCCGCAGCGCCCCCGCCTGGCCCGCGATCCCACCCCCGTCGATGGTCGCGTCGACGTCGTATCGCTCGGCGGCACCGGCGATGCGCAGCGGCTCGGTTGCCAGTGTGCGGTGCGTCTCGGAGGGGAAGTAGTCCTCGAACGACCTCGCGTTGATCGTGATGGCGCCTTCGCCCGGGCGCAGCCGGACGCGGGCGACGGCACGCTTGCGGCGGCCGGTCGACTGGACGAGTGGCTTTGCCATTTAGCTGCGGTCCTTTGAATCAAGAAGCTCGCCGGGCGGCGGGCAGGTCGAGCGGGATGGGCATCTGGGCGGCATGCGGGTGGTCGGGACCGGCATAGACCTTCAACTTGGAGAGCGTCTTGTGGCCGAGCGGGCCCCTGGGCAACATGCCCTTGATGGCACGCCGAACGACTTCTTCCGGCCGGGTCTCGAGCTCCCGGGCGTAGCTGGTCGTGTGCAGGCCGCCCGGGTAGCCGCTGTGGCGGTATGAGAACGAGCGCTCGGATTTGCCGGCCGTCATGACGATGTTGGCGGCGTTGATGACGATGACGTGGTCGCCGGTGTCGATGTGAGGGGCGAAGATCGGGCGGTGCTTGCCACGAAGCACGCTGGCGACCTCGGTCGCGAGCCGGCCGAGGACGAGACCGTCGGCGTCGACGACGCGCCAGACGCGCTGCAGCTCGCTCGGCTTGGGGGAATACGTGCGCACATCGGTCCTTTGTTCGGTGTCAACCCTGGTGCTCGCCCGCCGCAACCGGTCCGCCGGTCAAATGGACGCGAACCTCAAGCTCAGCTGGCAAGAGCCGGAAAACAACGATAGAAGACCAGAAGGCTATCGGCAAGCCGGACGGGCGTATGCGGACAGGCCCGGTGAGGCCGCGAAGCCGCTTTCGGGGTATCGCAGCGTGCCAGTAGGCCCGCCTAGAGGGCCGGCCAGTCGTCGTCACCCGGCTGCCAGGTTCCTCCCGGTACGAGGCTGTCGGGGTAGCGCACGCCCAGAAGGCACAGCCCGCGGGCGGGGGCGGGCTGGCCGGCGCGCGCGCGGTCGGCGCCCCGCAAGATCGAGAGCAGCTCGCCTGCGGGTATGCGGCTCTGGCCGACGGCGACGAGCGTCCCGACGAGCGAGCGGACCATCTGGTGGCAAAAAGCGTTCGCCTCGATCGAAAAGACCCAGATCCTCTCGTCGCCGGCTGCACGCGACCAGCTCGTCGAGAGCACGCGGCGGACGATCGGTCCGGTCTCACCTTTGACCTGGCGGCAGAAGGCCGCGAAATCGTGCTCGCCCATGAGGGCGTCGGCCCCGATACGCATCGCGGCCAGGTCAAGCTCTCCGGGGACGTGCCAGGTCGCATGGCGCAGCAACGGGTCGGCCCACTCGCTGCGCAGCAGCTCGTAGCGGTAGCGCCTCGCCGTCGCCGAATGGCGGGCGTCGAAGCCCTCGGGGGCGACGCGCGCCTCGATCACCGAGACCGATCCTCCGAGCTGGTGGCTAATCGAAGGGGCGAGGCGCTCGAGGACCATCCCGGGCGTGAGCGGGCGCCCCGCCCACTTGGCGAGGACCTCTTCGGCCAGGTCCGCGTGCACGACCTGGCCGAGCGCGTGCACCCCGGAGTCGGTGCGCCCGGCACAGGTGAGGCTCACCTCGTGGCCCGCCATCGAGCTCAGCTTCTCGGCGAGAGTACCCCCGACGGTGTGCTGGCCGGGTTGGGCGGCGAAGCCGTGGAACGAGGTCCCGTCGTAGGCGACGAGGAGCATTACGCGACGAAGCGGCCCACACGGGGCCGCTTCGTCGCTGGGCTCGAAAAGCCTCACACGAGCTCTACGCGCGCCATTGGGGCGTTGTCGCCCTGGCGCGGCCCGAGCTTGAGGATGCGCACATAGCCGCCGGGGCGGTCCGCATAACGCGGGCCGATCTCGGCGAACAGCTTGTGGGCCATGTCCTTGTCCCGGATGAAGGCGACCACCTGGCGCTGGTTGTGAATACCGCCTTTTCGCGCCTTGGTGATCATCTTCTCGACTACGGGCCGCATGGCCTTCGCCTTGGTCTCGGTCGTGACGATCCAGCGCGGGTCCGCCGCGATGAGCGAAGCGACGAGGTTGCCCAGCATCGCCTTCTGGTGCGCCGCGTCGCCTCCGAGGCGGCGGCCCTTCTTCGGGGTGGCGGGCATATCAGACGCTCGCCTCGCGCAGCGACAGGCCCCTTTCGTCGAGGCGCTCGAGCACCTCGTCGAGGGACTTTTGTCCGAAGTTCGTGATCGCCAGCAGGTCCTCGGGTGTGCGCTCGATGAGCTCGCCGACGGTGTTGATCTGGGCCCGCTTCAAGCAGTTGCGCGGGCGCTCGGGCAGGTCGAGGTCCTCGATGGGAAGGTCGAGGTCCGGCGAGCCGGTGGCGGCGACTCCGACCTCGCCGAGCTCGAGGCCCCGGCCCTCGCCGGCGAGCTGGGCGACAATGCCGAGCAGGCCCCGAAGTGTCTGACCGGCAGATGCCAGCGCCTCACGGGGCGAGATGGAGCCGTCGGTCTCGATGTCGAGGACGAGGCGGTCGAAGTCGGTGGAGACCTCGACGCGTGTCGGCTCGACCACATACGCGACGCGCCGCACGGGTGAGAAGATCGCGTCGACCGGGATGACCCCGATCGTGGACGACTGCTTGCGCTCGGCCGGTGCGTAGCCCTTGCCCCGCTCGACGGTCACGTCGATGGCGAGGCGTCCCTTGGCGTTGACCGTGGCGATGTGGGTCTCGGTGTTCAAGACCTCGACGTCAGAAGTCGTGCGCAGGTCCGCACCGGTCACGTCCGCCGGGCCGCGCACGTCGATGCGCATCGTCACGGGCGAGTCGGACTCACTTCGAAGAACGAGGTCCTTCAGGTTCAAGATGATGTCGCTGACGTCTTCTTTCACGCCCGGAAGGAACGTGAACTCGTGCAGGGCGTCGTCGAAGCGTACCTGGGTGACCGCGGCGCCCGGAATCGACGACAAGAGCGTGCGACGGAGCGAGGCTCCGAGGCTGTGCCCGAAGCCGGGGTCGAGCGGGCCGATTGCGAACCGCTGGTGGAACTGGTCCGGCTCGCCGATCGGCTCGACGGTGGGACGCTGGATAATGAGCATGTGGTTATCGGGCTCCTGTATGGGTTGCCGCGCTGGCTACTTGGAGTAAAGCTCGACGATGAGCTGCTCGCGCACCTGGGTGTCGATCTGCTCGCGGAGCGGGAGCGAGAGCACTCGCACCGCGCTGCCGTTGTCTTCGACCTCGAGCCACGCAGGTGGCCGGCGGTCGATGGTGTCGAGGTTATGGCGGACGATGATGAACTCACGGGCTTTCTCGCTGAGCTCGACGCGCTCGCTCTGGCGCACGCGGTAGCTCGGGATCGTCACGCGCCGGCCGGCCACGCGGACGTGCCCGTGGCGGACGAGCTGACGGGCCTGGCTGCGGCTCGCGCCCCACCCCGCGCGGAACACGACGTTGTCGAGGCGCGACTCCAGCATCCGGAGCAGGTTGTCGCCCGTGACGCCGGACTGGCGGTTGGCCTCTTCGTACATGTTGCGGAACTGGGTCTCAAGTACGCCGTAGATGCGGCGTGCCTTCTGCTTCTCGCGAAGCTGGGTGTTGTACTCGGAGGGCTGGCGCAATCGGTCGCGCCCGTGCTCGCCCGGAGGGCTCGGGCGCCGCTCTATCGGGCAGCGCACCGTCTCGCACTTGGGGCCCTTCAAGAAGAGCTTCACCTTTTCGCGCCGGCAGAGGCGGCAAACAGGTCCTGTGTATCGCGCCATCGTCGTCTCCTCGCCTAGACCCGGCGCCGCTTCTTCGGGCGGCAGCCGTTGTGCGGTATCGGCGTTACGTCCTTTATGCCAGTGACCTCTATGCCGGCACTCGAGAGCGATCTGATGGCCGTCTCACGCCCCGAGCCCGGCCCGCGCACGAGGACGTCGACACGGCGCACGCCGTGCTCCATCGCCCGGCGGGCGCACTGCTCGGCGGCCATCTGGGCCGCGAAGGGAGTGGACTTTCTCGATCCCTTGAAACCGACGTTGCCGGCGGACGCCCAGGCGATGACGTTGCCCTCCTGGTCGGATATCGACACGATCGTGTTGTTGAACGAGCTTTTGATGTGGGCGACGCCGTAGGTGACGTTCTTGCGTTCCTTGCGGCGGGGCCGCCGTCCGCCCGGTTTGGTGGTCTTGGCCATCGTTACTTACGCACCTTCTTCTTTCCGGCGACGGTCTTCTTCGGGCCCTTGCGCGTGCGGGCGTTGGTGTGGGTGCGCTGGCCGTGCACGGGCAACCCCTTGCGGTGGCGGATTCCCTGGTAACAGCCGATCTCCATCTTGCGCTTGATGTCCTGGGCAACGTCGCGGCGCAGGTCGCCTTCGACCTTCAAGTTGGCGTCGATCCATGTCCTGAGCCGGGCGACCTCCTCGTCGGTCAGGTCACGGACCCGGGTGTCGGGGCTGATCCCTGTCTCTGCGCAGGTCTGTTGCGCCCTCGTGAGGCCGATCCCGTAGATGTAGGTGAGCGCGATCTCGAGGCGCTTTTCGCGCGGGATGTCGACGCCAGAAATACGGGCCACTTGTTAACCCTGCCTCTGCTTGTGCCGCGGGTTCGTGCAGATCACCATGACGCGGCCGTGCCGGCGGATGATCTTGCACTTCTCGCACATTGTCTTGACGCTCGGTCGTACCTTCACGATCCATTGCTCCACTCGACAGAGCCGGCTCCGCCGACCCGTTCCCGGCCTGGCGGCGCTTGCCGCCGGGCTACTGCGTTCCCACCTGATGCCGGCGACCGCCGGCGCCTTACTTGTAGCGATATGTGATCCGCCCGCGCGCGAGGTCATATGGCGTGATCTCGACCTGGACGCGGTCCCCCGGCAAGATGCGAATACGGTGCATCCTCATCTTGCCCGAGGAATGTGCGAGCACCTTGTGCCCGTTCTCGAGCTCGACGCGGAACATGGCGTTCGGAAGCGGCTCGACAACCGTTCCTTCCAGCACGATCGCATCTTCTTTGGGCTTGGGCAGGTGAACCTCCTACGACTTATCCGACCTAACTGGTGCCGACGCGACAACCGCCGCCGTCAAAAAGCTTGCGACGGGTGTTCGCACGGGCGCCGCGTACTGCCCGCCGGCTCGCGGCACACGAAAGCATAGCCGCCGGCCACCGGACCCGAGGCAGGAGCAATAATAGCCGCTCAGTCCCTGGTGAGCACCTCCGGGCCGTCCTCGGTGACGGCGATGGTGTGCTCGAAGTGGGCGGACAAGCTCCCGTCGGCTGTGATGACGCTCCAGCCGTCGTCGAGCTCGATCGTGTCGTAGCTGCCTATGTTCACCATCGGCTCGATGGCGAAGACGTTGCCGACCTTGATCCGCGGCCCCGGTATCCCTGGCCAGTAGTTCGGCACCTGCGGCTCCTCGTGCATGGCGGTGCCGATGGCGTGCCCGACGTACTTGCGGACGACCGAGTAGCCCGCCGCCTCTGCCACGGCCTGCACGGCTCGGCCGACGTCGTGAAGGCGGTTCCCGTCCTTGAGCTGGTCGATCCCAGCCCACAGGCTGCGCTCGGTCACCTCCAAGAGGCGCTTGGCCGCTGGCGAGACCTCGCCGACCGGGGCGGTGTAGGCGGCATCGCCGTGGTAGCCCTCGATGATCGCCCCGCAGTCGACCGAGATCACGTCGCCCTCTTTGAGGACGTAGTCACCCGGGATGCCGTGGACGATCATGTTGTTGGGCGAGGTGCAGATCACCGCCGGGAAGCCGTGGTAGCCGAGGAAGTTCGAGCGTGCCCCGCGCCGCTCGAGCACTCCGCGGGCGACGAGGTCGAGCTCGCGGGTCGTCGCGCCCGGCTTTATGGCCTGGCGCGTCTCGGCAATTACCTCGGCGACGACCTTGCCGGCGCGGCGCATCTTCGCGATCTCCTCCGGCGTCCTCCTCACGGCCTCTCCTCGGCCGGCACCGGTGGAAAGAACCCGCCCCCGTGCTGGTAGGCGTCGATCACAGCCGTCAGGCACTCTTGCACCTCGTCCGGGGTCCCGACCCCGGAGACGTCGACGAGCTTGGCCATGGCCGCGTAGCGGGCGATGAGGGGAGCGGTCGAGGACTCATAGAGGCTGAGCCGGTTCTTGATCGCCTCCTCGGTGTCGTCTTCGCGCAGGACCACCTCGCCGCCGCATATGTCACAGGTCCAGTTCCTCTTGGGCGGGACCGAGGTCGAGTAGATGGCCGCGCAGTCCTCGCAGACCCTCCGGCTCACGAGGCGGGCCAGCACCAGATCGGTCGGGATGACGAGGTTCAAGACGAGGTCGATCTCGACCGGCTTCAAGAGCTCGTCGAAGCCGTCCGCCTGGGCGACCGTGCGCGGAAAGCCGTCGAGGACAAAGCCGCGCGTGCGCGTGTCGTCACGGTCGAGGCGCCACGCCACCATGGCGAGTATCACCTCGTCCGGGATAAGGTCGCCCGCGTCCAGGTAACGACGTGCCTCGAGGCCAAGCGGTGTCCGGGACTTCACCTCCGCCCGAAGCATGTCGCCGGTGGAGATGTGCGGGATCACGTAGCGGTGCGACAGCCGCACGCACTGGGTGCCCTTGCCAGAGCCTTGCTTGCCGAGGAGTATGAGCCTCGCTCCCGGTACCACTTATTGGAGGAAACCCTCGTAGTTACGCATCATCAACTGGCTGTCTATCTGCTTCATGGTCTCGAGCGCCACTCCGACGCTGATCAGAAGCGTCGTGCCCGCGAACGGGATGGTGGTGATGTTCCAGGCCGATAGGAAGATCGACGGCGTCAGTGCCACCGCCGCCAAAAAGAGCGAGCCCGGCAGGGTGATCCTGTTCAGGATGCGGGCAAGGTAGTGCTCGGTCGCAGGCCCGGGCCGAAAGCCCGGGATGTAGCCGCCCTGCTTTCGGATCGTGTCCGCCTGCTGGAACGGGTCGAAGGTCACGTGCACGTAGAAGAACGTGAAAAGGACGATAAAGACACCGTAGAAGACGATGTACCAGCCGTCGGTCGGGTTCAAAAGGTTGTGCTGGACCCAGTTGCGAAGAATCGACCAGGGCAGCACGTTCGACATCAGCACGGGGATGTACAAAAGCGAGCTCGCAAAGATGATCGGTATGACGCCGGCCTGGTTGACCTTCAAGGGGATGTAGGTGCTCTGCCCGCCGTACATGCGCCGGCCCTGAACGCGCTTCGCGAAGGTGACCGGGATACGGCGCTGGCCCTGCTCGACAAAGACGATGGCGACGAGGATGGCCATTACGAGGGCGACGATCACGGCCACGCCGAACCAGCCCTTGTCCTGCTCGATCTCACGGCCGTAGGTGGGCATCGCCGCCACGACGTTGGAGAAGATCAGGATCGACATGCCGTTGCCAATGCCGCGCTGGGTGATTAGCTCGGCGAGCCACATCACAACGGCCGTCCCGGCGGTGAACACGAGGATGATGAACAGCACCCGGGGAGCTGTGAAGTCCGGTATCAGATCGACGTTGCTCCCGGTACCAAAAAGCTGGCCGCTGTGGAACAAGAAGACCAGGCCCGAGCTCTGCATGACGGCGAGCGCCACGGTGAGGTACCGGGTCGCCTGGGTCAGCTTGCGCTGGCCGACGGCACCTTGCTCACGCCACTGCTCGAACTTAGGGATCACGGTCTGGAGGAGCTGGATGATGATCGACGAGGTGATGTAGGGCATGATCCCGAGCCCGAAGATCGCGGCCCGGGCGAGGGCGCCACCGGAGAACAGGTTGAGGAAGCCGATGACGCCGTTGGACTTGTCGGCGGTCGTGAGGGTCTGGATGACCTTGAAGCTCACCCCGGGCACGACGACGTTCGCGCCCATCAGGTAGATGGCGATGATCATCAAGGTGAACAGGACCTTGTTGCGCAGGTCCGGGACCTTGAACATGTTCCGCAGGCTTGCGAGCATCAGACCTTTTCCTCACTTGACGCGCCCGTGAGCGCGCGGTTGTAAGCCAAGCTTAGGTACCGCCCGGAAACCCTAGCGGTTGGCGAGGGCATTTCCCTTGGCGGGGGGCCGCCGGTCACCGTAGGGGGGTGGGACGACGGTCGCGGATCCGCCGGCAGCCTCGATGGCGGCCACGGCCGAGCGCGAGAAACCGTGGGCCGAGACGCGCACGGCCCTGTGCAACTCGCCGCGCCCGAGCACCTTGACAAGGCCTTTGTCGTGAACGACGCCCGCGACCTGGAGGCTCTCGGGCGTCACCTCGTCGACACCGAGCTCGTCCAAGACGTCGAGGTTGACGACGTTGTACTCCACGCGGAACGGGTTCGCGAAGCCGCGCAGCTTGGGGATGCGCTGGGTCAGGGGCAGCTGGCCACCCTCGAACCCGGGCTTGACGTTGTTGCGGGCCTTCTGGCCCTTTGTCCCGCGACCGGCGGTCTTGCCGCCCTTGCCGCCGGTGCCCCGTCCCACGCGGCGCTTGGCCTTGTTGGAGCCGGGCGAGGGAGCTAGCTCGTGCAGCTTCATACCGTCTGCTCCTCGGAGACTGTGATGAGATGAGGCACGCGGGCGATCATCCCGCGGATCTCGGGTCGGTCGGGGAGGACGTTCGACTTGCCGATGCGGCCGAGCCCGAGGGCCCGCAGCGTTCCGCGGTGCTTCGGCTTGGTGCCAATTCCGGAACGGACCTGGGTGACGACAAGGCGCGTCTCGGGCTTGGGCGCCTCGGTCTTTTTCGGGCTGCGAGCGGGCATGTTCAGCCCACCTCCCCGGAGGCACGCCCGAGACGGCGGCGCTCCTCGTAGGCCTTGAGCACGCCCTTCGGCGTGACCTCGTCGGCTGTCTTGCCGCGCAGCGCCGCGACCTCGTCGGGACGCCGCAGGCTGCTCAGTCCGTGGATGGTGGCGTGGGCGACGTTGATGGCGTTCGAGGTGCCGAGCGACTTCGCGACGACGTCGCGGATGCCGGCCATCTCGAAGATGGCACGAGCCGCCCCGCCGGCGATGACGCCGGTCCCCGGGGCGGCTGGCTTCAAGATGATCCGCCCGGCGCCGGCATGCCCGATCACGGGATGGACGATCGTCGAGCCCGCGAGCGGGACGTCGAACATGTTCTTGCGCGCCTCTTCGATCCCCTTTTGCACTGCGAGGCCAGCTTCCTTGGCCTTGCCGTATCCGAGGCCCACACGGCCGTTCCCGTCACCGATCACCATGAGGGCGGTGAAAGAGAACCGCCGGCCACCCTTTACGACCTTGGCGACGCGGTTGACCTTGATCGTGCGCTCTTCGTACTGCGACTCGGCCATTACAGCTCCAATCCGGCTTCACGTGCGGCCTCGGCGAGCGCCGCGACCCTACCGTGGTACCGGGACCCGCCCCGGTCGAACACGACCTTCGTCACTCCTTCTGATTTCGCCCGGGCCGCGATGAGCTTGCCGATCTCCGCGGCAGCGGCGATGTTGCCCGTCGCTCCGCTGCGCTGGGCCGGTTCGAGGGTCGAGGCGGCGACAAGGGTGCGCCCGGCGGTGTCGTCGATGATCTGGGCGGCGATGTGCTTGTTCGAGCGGAATACCGTCAGACGTGGCCTCTCCGCCGTGCCGATGACGTGCTTGCGGACGCGGCGGTGCCGCCGGTCGCGTAGCGCGTGGGTCTTGAGCGTCTTAACCATGGCTACTTCGCCGCCTTCCCAGCCTTGCGCTGCACGACCTCGCCCGCGTACCGCACGCCCTTGCCCTTGTAGGGCTCCGGCTTGCGGACCCTGCGGATGTCAGCAGCGACCTGGCCCACCGCCTCCTTGTCGATCCCTTTCACGACAACGCGCAACGGCGAGGGCACCTCGAAGCTGATTCCCTCGGGCGCGTCGACGATGACGGGGTGGCTGAACCCGAGCGCGAGCTCGAGCTGCTGAGGGCTCTTGAGCGTGGCGCGGTAGCCGACGCCGACGATCTCGAGCTCTTTGGTGAACCCGGTCGTGACGCCGGTCACCATGTTCTGGATCAGGCTGCGGGTCAACCCGTGCAGTGCCCGGCTCGTCCGCTCGTCGTCCGGCCGCTCGACTAGGAGCTGCGCGTCCGAGCGCCTAACGGTGATGCTCGCCGGCAGGTCGCGCTGCAAGCTGCCCTGCGGGCCTTTGACCTCGACGTTGCCGTCATTGAGCGTCACCTCGACGCCGGAGGGCACGTCGATCGGGCTTCTTCCGATTCGGGACATCAGCTCGTCTCCTCGACATCACCAGACATAACAGAGCACCTCTCCGCCGACGCGCTGCTGACGCGCCTCACGGTCGGTCATGAGGCCCTTCGAAGTCGAGAGCACAGCGACACCGAGGCCGCCGAGCACGCGGGGCAGCCCGTCGGCGCGGCAGTAGATGCGAAGGCCTGGTTTGGACACCCGCTTCAGCCCGCCGATGACCCTTACCCGCTCCGGGGTGTACTTGAGGGAGATCTCGAGCACGTCCCCGGGCCGGCCCTCACGCTGGACCGTCTTGAACCCAGCGATGTAACCCTCGCGCTCCAAGATGCCGGCCAGGGCCTCTTTGAGACTCGAGCTGGGCATGCGGACCGTGTCGTGCATCGCCACGTTCGCGTTGCGGACGCGCGTCAGCATGTCCGCTATGGGGTCAGTCATGGTCATGGACGGTCGCCTCCTCTCACCAGCTGGCCTTGGTCACGCCCGGCACCTCGCCCGCGTGGACGAGCTCGCGCAAACAGATGCGGCAGAGCCCGAACTTGCGGTACACCGATCTCGGA
This sequence comes from Acidimicrobiales bacterium, assembly GCA_049523315.1. Lineage (GTDB taxonomy): Bacteria > Actinomycetota > Acidimicrobiia > Acidimicrobiales > Bog-793 > Fen-455. The sequence continues at coordinate 26,914 of JBEKMZ010000033.1, forward strand.
CGCCCACAGCGCCGGCAGCGGGTGTAACCGCGCACCTTGAACTTGGGCTTTGCCTGTTGCTTCTCTATCAATGCCTTCTTGGCCATGGGTCGGCTCTACTGCCCTTCACGTCGGAACGGGAACCCGAAGGCTGCGAGCAGAGCGCGCCCTTCGGAATCGGTGCGGCCTGAAGTCACGATCGTGATGTCCATGCCGCGTGGAGTGTCAACCTTGTCGTAGTCGATCTCGGGAAAGATGAGCTGCTCGGTGACGCCGAAGGTGTAGTTCCCCCGGCCGTCAAACGATCTCGGGGAAAGACCGCGGAAGTCACGTATACGCGGTATCGCGATGGAGATGAGCCTGTCGAAGAACTCCCACATGCGATCCCCGCGAAGCGTCACCATGCAGCCGATCGACATGCCCTCGCGCAGCTTGAAGGCGGCGATGGAGCGGCGCGCCTTGGTGACGACAGGACGCTGGCCGGCGATCAGCTGAAGGTCGGTCACGGCACCTTCTAGCAGCGACTGCTGCTGGGTGGCCTTGCCGACGCCCATGTTGATGACGATCTTCTGCAGGCGCGGCACTTCCATGACATTGGAGACGCCGAGCTCACTGCGGAGCGACTCGCGGATCTCGGTCTCGTAACGCTGCCGAAGACGGGGTCGCTCGATCACGGCCGGGCTCACAGGTCACCCCCGCACTTGCGGCAGACCCGGACCTTGCGGCCCTGGTCGTCGATGCGGACGCCGATGCGCGTCGGCCCACACTGGGCGCAGACGACAGCGACAGTCGAGGCGTGCACAGGCATGTCCTTGTCGATGATGCCGCCCTGCATAGTGCCGCGCTTGGCCCTGGTGGAGCGCTTGGCGACATTGACGCCGTCGACGATCACCCGGTTGCGCGAGGGGAGGACGTGCATCACCTCGCCCGTCTTGCCCCGGTCTTTGCCCGTGAGCACCTGTACCCGGTCCCCCTTCTTGATACGCACCTAGATCACCTCTGGAGCCAGCGAGACGATGCGCATGAAACGCTTCTCGCGCAGCTCCCGCCCGACGGGGCCGAAAATGCGCGTTCCGCGTGGCTGGAGCTGGTCGTTGATCAGCACCGCCGCGTTCTCGTCGAAACGGATATAGCTGCCGTCGGGCCTGCGGTTCTCCTTCTTCGTCCGCACGACCACGCAACGCACGACGTCGCCCTTTTTGACTGCCGCGCCCGGCACGGCGTCCTTGACGGTCGCGATGAAGACGTCACCGATGCCCGCGTAACGGCGGCGGGTCCCACCGAGGACCTTGATGCAGAGCACCTCTTTGGCGCCGGAATTGTCGGCGACACGCAGGCGAGATTCGGTTTGGATCACCGTGCACGCTCCACGATCTCGACGAGGCGCCAGCGCTTGAGCTTGGAAAACGGGCGCGTCTCGGCGACCCGGACGCGATCGCCAGTCGCAGCCTCGTTCTGTTCGTCATGCACGTACAGATGGCGGGTGCGCTGCACGGTCTTGGAGTACTTGGCGTGGCGCACCCTCTCCACGACCGCTACGACCGCCGTCTTGTCCATGCGGTTCTCGACAACTGTGCCCTCGCGGACCCGGCGCCTGTTGACGCGCTTTTCCGTCTCGCCTGGCGCCGCGGCGCCGAAGGCGCCCGTCTCGGGGTCGTTCTCGGCCATCACTCCTCCTTCGTCCCCGCCCGGCCAGCGACCGCCCCGGCTTGCTCGGCGGCCTCGATCTCGCGGTCCCGCTGTACTGTCATGAGCCGGGCGATGTCCCGGCGCACCTGTGTCACCCGGGCGTTGTTGTCCAACCGGCCGGTGGCCGCCTGGAAGCGGAGGTTGAAGAGCTCTTTTCGCGCCTCGAGGAGCTTGATCTCGAGCTCCTCGTCGTCAAGCTCACGAATCTCGGCCGCGGTAGTCATCAGACCAGCACCTCCGACGTCGCGCCGAGGCCGGGCCGGGCGATGACGCGTGCTTTCATCGGCAGCTTCTGGATTGCCCTCTCGAGGGCCGAATGGGCGAGCGCCTCGTCGACCCCGGCGAGCTCGAAGAGGATGCGGCCCGGGCGGACCACGGCCACCCAATGCTCGGGGTTGCCCTTGCCTGACCCCATCCGTGTCTCAGCGGGCTTTTGGGTGACCGGCTTATCGGGGAAGACCCGGATCCAGACCTTTCCACCACGCTTGATGTGGCGGGTCATAGCGATTCGAGCGGCCTCGATCTGGCGGGCCGTGAGCCACGCGGGCTCGAGGGCCTGGATCCCGTAGTCGCCGAAATTGATGGTCTCGCCACCCTTTGTCATACCGGACGTGCGCCCGCGTTGCTGCTTGCGGTGCTTGACCCTGCGAGGCATCAGCATGGTCAGTCGTTCTCCCTGCGGAAATGCGGCACGTCGTGGTGCTGCTCACGGGTCCGCCGCTCGATGTCTTCTTCCTCGGCGAGGAGCTTCTCGAGCGGGTCGTCGCTCGTGACCGCGGCGGCGGGTGCCGGCTCCGGCTCTGCGACGGGCTCGGCGGGGAGCTCGGCCTCAGGCTCGACCTCGGGGGGGAGCTCGGCCGCGACAGAGCCCGGTTCACCGAGCTCGGGCCGACGACGGCCACCACCGGCGGTGACGATGCGCTTGGGCCGTGCCTGGCCCGAGGTCTCCCCGACGGCCATCGCGGCCTCACGCGAGATCTTCTCCTCGGCCGAGGTCTTGTAGGGCAGGATGTCGCCTTTGTAGATCCAGACCTTGATCCCGACGCGGCCAGTCGAGGTCTTCGCCTCGCGGAAGCCAAAGTCGATGTCGGCCCGCAGGGTGTGAAGCGGTACCCGGCCCTCGCGGTATGACTCCTTGCGCGCCATCTCCGAGCCGCCGAGACGGCCCGAGCACTGCACGCGCACTCCCTGGGCTCCGGCCTTCTGAACGGTCTGGATGGCCCGCTTCATGGCACGTCGGAAGCTGATGCGGCGCTGGAGCTGATCGGCTATGCCCTGCGCGATGAGAGCCGCGTCGAGCTCGGGCTGCTTGATCTCCTGGATGTTGAGCTGGACGTTGGCGTTGTGGGTGATGCGGGCGAGCTGGCGCCGCAACCGGTCAGCCTCGGCCCCGCGCCGACCGATCACGATGCCGGGACGGGCGGTGTGGACGTCGATGCGCAGGCGGTCGCGCGTGCGCTCGATCTCGATCCGGCTCACAGCTGCCGCTTCGAGCTGGGTCATCAGGTAGTCGCGAACCTTCCAGTCCTCGACGACCGAGTCCTGGTAGTTCCGGTCGTCGAACCAACGGGACTTCCAGTCGGTAGTGACACCAAGGCGGAAGCCGTAAGGATTGACCTTTTGGCCCATCAGTCGCTCTCCTCATCGCCGGCGGCGTCGTCGCCTTCGGCATCTTCCTCGTCCACGGCGTCGTCGCCCACGGCGTCGTCGTCCCCTGAGTCCTCGTCGGAGGCAAGGGCATGCTCGACGGCCGTGTCGATGTCGGTCCCTTCGTCGGCGTCACCTGCCGCCACGATTTCAAGGACCTGCTCGTCTACGGGCTCCAGGGCGTCGGTTTCGGCTGCACTCTGCGCCCGAGCGGCGGCGCGCCCTTGTCGCCTGGCGCCTGCGACCCGGCGGGCGCGGCGGTCGGCGGCCTCGGCGGCCTGACGGGCTCGGCGTCGGGCCAGCTGGTCCTCGGGCATGCGCGAGACGATCACCGTGACATGGCACGTCCGCTTGCGGATGCGAGTGGCGCGCCCGCGCGCCCGCGGCCGCCAGCGCTTGAGCGTCGTGCCCTCGTCCGCGAAGCACGCCGAGACGTACAGCTCCTCAGGGTCGATGCCGTCGTTGTGGAAGGCGTTCGACGCCGCAGAGCGGAGAACCTTGCCGATCACGGTCGCGACTTCGCGGTCGCAGTACTCAAGGATCTCCGAGGCGCGCTCGACGTCCTTGCCTCGTATGAGGTCGAGGACCTCGCGTGCCTTGTAGGCCGAGACGCCCGAGTGCTTGAGCACGGCGCGGGTCCCGGGCCGCTCGTTGGTCTTTACTCCGGTCATCTCAGCGCCTCGCCGCGCGTTCTTGGCCGGCGTGGTAGCGGAACGTCCGCGTGGGGGCGAACTCGCCCAACTTGTGGCCGACCATCGACTCGGTGACGTACACCGGGACGTGCTTGCGACCGTCGTGGACCGCGATCGTGTGGCCAACCATGTCCGGGATGATCGTGGAGCGGCGCGACCAGGTCTTGATTACTCGCTTCTCGTTCGAGAAGTTGAGCGCGTCGACCTTGCGAAGCAGGTGATCGTCTACGAAAGGTCCTTTTTTTAGGCTGCGAGGCATTCTGGCTCCGCTCGGCGTCTAGCGGCGGGCGCCGCGGGTGCGGCGCCGACGGATGATGAGTTGGTCGGATGACTTGTGGCGCGGTCGGGTCCTGCCTTCGGGCTGGCCCCAGGGCGACACCGGGTGCCGTCCGCCGGAGGTCTTGCCTTCGCCACCGCCGAGGGGGTGGTCGACGGGGTTCATCGCGACCCCACGGGTCTGGGGGCGGATTCCCTTCCACCGGTTCCGGCCTGCCTTGCCGATGGAGATGAGCTCGGCTTCGGAGTTCCCGACCTCGCCAAGTGTCCCGCGACAGTCGATGGGCACCCGCCGCATCTCGGTAGACGGCAGCCGCAAGGTGGCGAACATGCCCTCCTTCGCGACGAGCTGCACGCTCATGCCCGCGCCGCGGGCGAGCTTGCCGCCTCCACCCGGACGCAGCTCCACGTTGTGGATCACCGAGCCGACCGGGATGTAGCGAAGCGGCAGGGCGTTGCCGGGGCGGATCTCAACAGAAGGTCCGGACTCGAGCATGTCGCCGACCTCGACACGGGCGGGGGCGATGATGTAGCGCTTCTCGCCATCGAGGTAGTGCAAAAGGGCGATGCGGGCGTTGCGGTTCGGGTCGTACTCGATCGCTGCGACCTTGGCAGGGACGCCGTCCTTGTCACGACGGAAGTCGACGAGGCGATACTGCTGCTTGTGGCCCGCCCCGCGGTGGCGGGCCGTCTTGCGCCCGTGGTTGTTCCGACCGCCTGTGCCCGACTGGGGTACGAGGAGGGTCTTCTCGGGGCGGCTCTTGGTGATCTCTGAGAAGTCCGAGACGGACTGGAAACGCCGTCCCGGGCTCGTCGGCTTGCGTTTGCGGAGTGCCATGACGATGCTCCTCAGCCCTCGAACAGCTCGATGCGGTCGTCGCCGACGAGTCGCACGATCGCCCGCTTCGTGTCCGGTCTCTTGCCCATGGTGGCAACGCGGCGCTGGCGCTTGCGCTTGCCCTTGCGGTTCATCGTGTTCACGCTGGCAACGCGGACACCAAAGGCCTCCTCGACCGCCATGCGGATCTCGACCTTGCTCGCCCTCGGGTCGACGACGAACACGTAGGCGTGCTCGTCCATAAGGGCGTAGGACTTCTCGGAGATGACAGGGCGCAACAGGATCGAACGGTTGCCGCTCACTTGTCCTCTTCCTTTTCGTCGTCCTCAGATGCCTTCGTCTTGACGGAGGCCTTCCGGGCCCTGGGTCGCGGCTTTGGCTTGGGCTTGGGAGCCTCTTGTTCCTCGGCTGCGACCTCGGCGACAGCCTCGGCCACCCCTTCTGGGTCCGAGGGCGGCTCGGCGACCACCAGCTCGGCGATCTCTTCGTCCTCGGCCGGCTCTGCCAGCTCCTCGACCGGCTCGGCCACGTCCTCGACGGACTCTAGGTCCAAGTCCTCGGCGACCTCTTCGTCCTCGTCCTCGAGCAGGGCCAGCCTGGGCGAGCTGAAGGCAACGGCACCCTCGGGGGCGTCGGACGTCTGGCCCGGGACCGTGTCGTCGGTGAACACGACCCAGTCCGATACGACCACGTCATAAGCGGTCAGCTGCGCAGACTCGACGATGTTCACGCGGGGAAGGTTCGCGAAGCTGCGCTCGGCCACCACGTCCTCGCTGCCGATGACGAGGAGCACGTTTCCGTCGATGCCGAGGGCCCTGAGAGAGGCGAGGGCCTCCTTGGTCTTCGGTACCTCGTAGGACCAGCGGTCAACGAGGACGATGCGGCCCTCGAGGGCCCGGTCGGACAGGGCCGCCCGCAGCGCCTGGCGGATCATCTTGCGGGGCGTGCTCTGGGTGTAGTCGCGGGGCTTGGGCCCGAAGGCGATCCCACCGCCGGTGAACTGCGGCGCCCGGGTGGTGCCCTGGCGGGCGCGGCCGGTGCCCTTCTGGCGGTAAGGCTTGGCGCCACCACCGGCGACCTCGGCACGCGTCTTGGTGCTGTGCGTGCCGGAGCGCTTGGCCGCGAGCTGGGCGGTCACGACCTGGTGCAGGAGCGGGACGTTGACGACGGCCCCGAAGTACTCCTCGTCGAGCTGGACGACGCCGATCAGCTCGCCGGCGTCGTTGCAACGCTCTACGAGCAGCGAGGGGAGCGCCTGGACCATGGTGTCGGTCATCAGTTCCCGCCCTTCACGGCGTTACGGATGAGGACCATGCCGCCGCGGGGCCCGGGGACGGCGCCCTTCACGAGGATGATCTCGCGCTCGGGATCTGAGACCACGACCTCGAGGTTCAATGTCGTAACGCGCTCCGAGCCCATACGGCCCGCCATCCGCGTGCCCTTGAACACCCGCGCCGGGGTCGCGCACGCCCCTATCGAGCCCGGGGCCCGGTGGTGCTTGTGGTTGCCGTGCGCGCCGCCCTGACCCTTGAAGTTGTGGCGCTTCATGCCGCCCGCGAACCCCTTGCCCTTGCTGACGGCGGTGACGTCGATCTTGTCACCTGCGGCAAGGATGCCTGCGTCGATCTCCTGGCCCACGGTGTAGCCACTCGTGTCGTCGAGGCGCAGCTCGACGAGGCGCAGGCCAGGCTCCACGCCGGCGGCGGCGAAGTGACCCGCCTCAGGTTTGTTGAGCTTGCGCGCCGCGCGCACGCCGTAGGTCACCTGCAGGGCGGAGTAGCCCTCGCGCTCGGGGGTCCTCACGGCAACTACGCGAACAGGCGCGACTTTGACCATGGTCACGGGCACCACACGCTGTGCCTCGTCCCAAATCTGTGTCATGCCGACCTTCTCGCCGACGATCGCCTTGATGGCCATGCTCTCTCTGCTTCTGTTCGTGATCGCGCCGGGGCTCGCGGACAGAACGGATGGCGTCACCCGTTGTCGCCGTTCGCGCCCGACTGGCTGTGGATGACAGCCCCTTGTCGTGCGGACGCTCCGTCCGGGCATCCCGAACGGAGCGCACATCATGTC
>JBEKMZ010000034.1:0-33992 GCA_049523315.1 Acidimicrobiales bacterium
GGTGCAGCCGCACCGGCGGGCCCCCGCGTCATACCCGCCCACCGAGCGCGGGAGATACTGCTCGGGGTGGGGCGCCGCCTGGCGTCGATGCTTCTCACCCTCTTCGGCGTGTCGGTCATCGTCTTCCTGGTGCTGCGGCTTCTGCCGGGAAACGCCCTCACCAGCTCTCTCGGAGTGAGCGCGGGCCTGTTGAGCCACGCACAGATCGTCGCCCTCGACCGCTACTACGGCATCGGCGATCCGGTCGTCCAGCAGTACTTCTCGTGGCTGCACGCGATTCTCACTGGCAACCTCGGTGTCTCGCTTCAATCCCGCACCTCTGTCGCCTCGCTGGTCGGAGCCGCGCTGCCGGTGACCTTTGAGCTAGCTGTCGTGGCGATGTTCCTCGGGCTTGTGATCGGAGTGCTCTTCGGCGTCTTCGGCGCGCTCCGACCTGGACGGGCTGTCGACCTATCGGGTCAAGGTGTGTCCGTGATCGGTCTGGGTGTCCCGAGCTTCATACTCGGAACTGGAATCGTGACATTGCTCTCGGCTGTGTTCCACTACTTCCCGTCGTCTGAGACCTTCGCCTCACTTGCGAGCAATCCCTGGCTGAACTTCCAGCAGATCATCTTCCCCGCCTTTACCTTGAGTCTCGGGATCGGGGCGGCGATAATGCGCACCGCCCGTGCCTCGGTGTTGGAAGTCATCGGGCAGAACTACGTTCGAACGGCGCGCGGCAAGGGTCTTTCCCGGCGCAACGTTACCTGGAAGCACATCTTTCTCAACGCCTTCATCCCGGTCCTCACGATGTCCGGCATCCAGCTCGGCTACCTGCTCGGGGGAACGGTGATCGTAGAGCAGATCTTCGTGCTGCCCGGGCTCGGGCGACTCCTCGTGGAGTCGATCAACGATCGCGATTTCCCCGTCGTGCAGAGCGTCACGATGCTCTTCGCAGCCGGCTTCGTCGTGGTGAACATGATGGTCGACCTCGCCTACACCGTGATCGATCCGAGGATCCGCAGGCGATGAGCACCACCTCTCTCGAAGCCGCGCCGCCCACGTCGGACGAGTTCGACCCAAGTGGGACCACGCTCGGGCGGCGGGGGTTGATAGGAGCACTGTGGCGCAACCCGGGCGGTCGTGTCGGCGTCGTGTTCGTTGGCGTCGTCGTGGCCGCTGCCATCGCCGCCCCATTGGGCGGCACGCCATACAACCCCCAGTATCAGAACGCTTCTGCGCTGCTCGCGGCCCCGTCGTGGAGTCATCCCTTCGGAACCGACCAGTTCGGGCGTGACATCGTGTCGCTCGTGCTGAGCGGGATCGGCGTCTCTCTCGAGATCGCTTGCGTCTCGGTGCTAATCGCCGGAGTGATCGGGACCATAGCCGGTGTCGTCGCGGGTTTCCTCGGCCGATGGACCTCGGCGGTGATCATGCGGATGACAGACATGCTGTTCGCGATACCGGCGATCTTGCTCGCCCTGATAGTCGTCGCCGCGCTCGGCGCCGGCTGGCTGAACAGCGCCATCGCGATCGGGGTCGGGTACATCCCGATCTTCGTGCGGGTAGTCCGAGGACCGGTGCTCACGCTTCGTGAGTCTGGCTACGTGTTGGCGGGAAGGGTGCTCGGGTTCTCCCGTAGCAGGCTGCTGTTTCGCCACATTCTCCCGAACGTCGCCGGGATCCTGGCCGTGCAGGTAAGTCTGGCTCTCGCCTGGTCGGTTCTCGCGGAAGCAAGCCTCAGTTTCCTCGGACTCGGTCCCCCACCTCCGACGGCGTCCCTCGGCGAGATGGTCTACGCGTCCGCCAGCTCCGGCTTGGCCGGAATCGACTGGTGGACCCTCGCGTTCCCTTCGGTGGCAATCGTCATCGCAGTAATCGGTTTCAATCTGCTCGGAGACGGGCTTCGCGACGCGATCGACCCTCGAACGAGAAAGCGGTGAACGCGTGAGAGTGATCGGAATGATCTCGGGAACCTCCTTCGACGCAGTCGAGGCGGTACTGGCCGAGTTTGCACAGAGCAACGACACGATTTACTGCGACCTAATTGCTCACCGCTCGGCCGAGTACCCAGACGACCTGCGCGAGCGCATCGCCGCCGTGCTCCCCCCCGCGACCACTCACATCGGCGAGGTGTGCGAACTTGACGTCGCCATTGGCCAGTTCTTCGGCGAGGTTGCCCAGCATCTCTCCGAGGAGCTCGGAGGTGAGCCGGTGGACCTGGTGTGCTCCCACGGCCAGACCGTCTTTCACTGGGTATCGGGAAAGCACGCCCTTGGAACCCTGCAGCTGGGCCAGCCTGCTTGGATCGCGGAGCGCACAGGAGCAAGCGTGGTGAGCGATGTCCGTAATCGTGACATCGCCGCGGGCGGACATGGGGCGCCGCTCGCAAGCGTTCTCGACGTACTGCTTCTCGGCCCGCCACCGGGTACGGTGCGTGGCGCCCTCAACCTCGGGGGCATCGCAAACGTGACGGTGCTGGCGGACGGACGAGAGCCAGTCGCGTTCGATATCGGGCCCGCGAACGCTCTCATGGATGCCGTCGTCTCCTCGTTCAGCGGCGGTCGCGAACATCTCGACGAGGACGGCCGGCGGGCGGCACGCGGGGTGATCGACCAGCTTCTCCTCGCTTCGCTTCTCGACGAGCCCTACTACTTGTTGCCCGCACCGAAATCGACGGGCAAGGAGCTCTTCAACCTTGAATACGTCCTGAAGGCCCTCGCCGGGCGCGAGGTCGAGATCGACAACCTCGTCGCAACTCTGAGCGCGCTCACCGTTGAGAGCGTGACGAGAGCACTCACCGACCGTAGTGTCACCGAGGTGGTTGCCGCCGGTGGAGGCACTCGCAACCCGACCCTCATGTCGGGCCTACGAGCCAGCCTGGCAGGCGTGAGATTCCGCCCGCTGGAGGAGTTCGGTGTTCCCGAAGCGTCCAAGGAGGCGCTCGCGTTTGCACTCATCGGCTATATGACCGGATCTGGGCTTCCTGCTTCCGTGCCGTCATGTACCGGCGCGCGACGCGCAAGCATCCTCGGCTCCATAACGCCAGGTGAGCGGCCGCTTCCCAACCCCGCCGGTTCAAGAGCGCCCGCCCACCTAGAAGTGCACAACTCTGCCGTTGCCGAGGAGAAGCATTGACCACATTGGAGGACACGCCCGTGCTCTCCCTTCGCGACGTACGCGTGGGCTCGCGCAATCGTCGTGAAGTACGAGAGATCGTGCGAGGCGTCAGCTTGGACGTTCTTGCCGGTGAGAAGGTCGGTGTCGTCGGCGAGAGCGGATCCGGCAAGACGCTTACGATGCTTTCGGTCCTCCGGCTGCTCCCGAGACCCCTCCAGGTGCTTGGAGGGCAGATCCGATTCGAGGACCGGAACCTCACCGAGCTAGACGACCGCGCGATGGAATCAATACGTGGGGCAGGGGTGGCGATGGTCTACCAGGACCCGATGACCTCCTTGAATCCCCTCTTGCGTGTCCGTACCCAGGTTGTCGAGACGCTCCGAGGCCATGGCGCGAGTGACTCTACTGCCCGCCAACGCGCGCGTGAGGTGCTCGGCCAGGTGGGCTTTGGCGATCCCGAGCGCGTCGAGGCCGCATTTCCTCACGAGCTCTCCGGCGGGATGGTGCAACGCGTGATGATCGCGATGGCGATCGCCACCTCTCCCCGTCTGCTCGTGGCCGATGAGCCGACGACTGCCCTCGACGTCACGATCCAGCAGCAGATCCTCGACCTCGTCGACTCGCTTCAGGCTCAAACCGACATGGCGGTCGTCTGGGTTTCGCACGACCTCGGGGTAATTGCCGGACTAGTAGACCGGGTCTGCGTCATGTACGCGGGCCGGGTCGTTGAGAACGCACCGACAGCGAGGTTGTTCACACGGCCGACACACCCCTATTCGCATGCGCTATTGGGTTCGCTGCCCGGACCGGAGGTTGAACACCGGGCACAGCTCACACAGATTGGCGGTTCTCCACCCGACCCCAGCCGGCTGCCGAAGGGCTGTCCGTTCCGTGCCCGCTGCCCCTTCGCATTCGAGCGCTGCGCCGAAGAGGAGCCTCCGATGCTGGATCGCGGCGACGGCAGCTTCGCTGCCTGCTGGAAGGAGCCAACCGCGTGGCTCTAGCGATTCGAACCGCGGACCTCGTGAAGGTGTACCCCGCTCGGCGGGGTCCGGGAGTCGCAGCGCTCGACGGCGTGTCGGTCGAGCTCGAGTCGGGCCGCACGCTTGGGATCGTGGGCGAGAGCGGATGCGGCAAGTCGACACTGGCGCGCCTGTTGGTGGGACTGGAAAAGCCGACCTCGGGCACGATCGAGCTGTTCGACGAGCCGATTGGGCCAGGCTCGCACCGTGAGATCGCCCGCCGTATTCAGCTCGTGTTCCAGGACCCTTACTCCTCGCTCGATCCGCGCCTCACAGTCGCCACTGCTATCGGTGAGGTGTTGGCGGTGCATGCTCTGGCCACCCGAGGGCACCAACGAGAGTCCCGCGTGGCGGAACTGCTCGCCATGGTGGCGCTCGGCCATCGTTTCGCCAATTGCTATCCCCACGAGCTCTCCGGTGGCCAAGCCCAGCGCGTCGCCATTGCTAGGGCCCTCGCGGTGGAGCCGAAAGCGCTCGTCCTCGACGAGCCCACTTCCGCGCTGGACGTCTCGGTACGCGCGGAGGTCATCAACCTCCTCATCCGGTTGCAAGATGAGCTGGCCCTTTCCTATGTCTTCATAAGCCACGATCTCTCGACGGTCCGGCACCTGGCCGACGTCATCGACGTGATGTACCTCGGCAGAGTCGTCGAGTCAGGCTCTTATGGAGATGTGCTCGGAGCGGCACTGCACCCCTACACCCGCGCGCTTGGCGAGGCGGTGCCAGTGCCCGATCCTGCCCGCGAGGCCAGGCGACGCGAACACGCCTCCGCAGAGGCAGTCCCCGCTCCGGGCTCGACGGCCGCGCGCTTCGGCTGCGCGTATCGTCCCCGCTGCCCACTTGCTGAGGAGGTGTGCCAGACAAGGCGTCCCGAGCTCGTCGCGCTGCGACCAGCACACCTCGTTGCTTGCCACGTCGCGGAAGGTGTTGCCAGCGCCTCTGCGAATACACGAGTCTGATTGGTGAGCATGCGGAAGAGGAGGCAATGGGTTCACGGATGGAGTGGGTCATCGAGAGCTGCAAGCTCCTGGCCGGGATCGGCGACGAGTTCGACTCGACCAAGCCCTTTGCCGGGCGGCGGATTGGGACCGGGATCCATCTCGAGCCGAAGACCGTCGCCCTCCTCTTGACACTGCGACGCGGCGGGGCGGAGGTGGTCTCAACCGGCAACCTCGGCACGACACAGCGCGAGGCCGTCGAGTACCTGCGCTCGAAAGGCGTCGAAGTGATCGGGGGGCCGACGACCGACGCTGCCGAGCACGATGCTCACCTGCGCGAGGTGCTCGCCAGCCAGCCTGACCTCCTCCTCGACAACGGCGGAGACCTGTTCGTCCGCTACCTCGAGTCCCCCTACGAGCACCTCCTCGGCGGGACGGAGGAGACGACCTCGGGCCGCATGCGGCTCGGACATCTCCGTGACCAGATCCGTAGGCCGTTGCTCGTGATCAACGACAGCGCCATCAAGCAGTTCGCCGAGAACTTCCACGCCGTCGGCCAGAGCGTGCTCGAGTCCTTCTTGCGCATCACAAATCGGGTCACCAACGGCCGGCGCGTCGTCGTCTTCGGCTACGGGGCTTGCGGCAAGGGCGTTGCCGTCAACTTCAAGAGCGCGTTTGCCAGCGTCGCCGTCGTCGACCCTGACCCGCTCAAGCGTCTCGAGGCCTATTTCGACGGGTTCGCCGTGCCGGGCCGGGCCGAGGCGCTGGCGGAGGCCGACGTCGTGATCACTGTGAGCGGTGCCAGCGACGTCGTGACCGCCGAGGACCTCGTGCTGTTCAGCGACGGCGTCATCCTCGCCAATGCCGGACACTTCCCGGCCGAGATCGCGGTCGCCGACATCCGGGCTCACCCGAGCGTGACCGAGGTCCGCGACGCCTCAGACGGGATCGAAACCATCATCTTGGAGGACGGCCGCCGTGTGCATATCCTCACCGGCGGCCACATGGTCAACCTGAACGGCCCCCGGCCGCTCGGCAACTCGATCGAGTCGATGGATCTCGGTTTCGCCCTTCAGGCACGCTGCCTCGAGGCCATCGCTCTGTCCAAGGTGGGCGTGGAGGACGTTGTCGTCCCCGTGCCGCGCTGGATCGAGGAGGGTGTGGCCAATTCCTACCTCTTTGGCCGCACGGTCCCGGGGCAAGCTCGTCGATGAGCAGTCAGGCGCAGCGATCTCGCCGTCCACGCTGACAGCGGTGTGGCGGCAAGGGACAACTATCCAGGGGCTATGACCTGGCCACCGTCCACGGGGATGACGGCACCTGTCACGAACGAGGAGACCGGGCTCAGCAGCAACGCCACCCATCGGGCAACCTCATCGGCCTCGCCGATGCGGTGGAGCGGAACCTGATCGGCCAACCACCTGTACGCCTCTTCCAAGTCGTCCGCCCATGTCTCGTGGATGGGAGTGTCGATAGGGCCCGGAGCCACCGCGTTAACACGGACCCCTAAGCCCGCCAGCTCGCCGGCCAGCGACCGGGTCAAGTAGTCCAGGGCTGCCTTCGTCATCGCATAGACGGACTGACCGCGCAGCCGCAATGACCCGGACGACGAGCTGACATTCACGACTGAGCGAATCGGCGATTCCTGCAGGAACGACAGCGCGTCTCGGATTAGAAAAAAGGGTGCTCTGACATTGACGGCAACGTGCTCGTCGAAACCCTCGACCCGCCAGTCCTGCAAAGGCACGTGGCGGACGATCGCTGCGTTGTTCACGAGCCCGTCGACGGTTCCGAAGCGATCCACCGCTTCGCTCACAATGCGGCCGGTACTATCGGCCTGTGACAAATCAGCGGACACGACCTGCGCTTGACCGCCTGCGTCCTGCACGCCGCGAGCGGTTGCTTCAAGTGGTTCAACCCTGCGCCCGACGAGCACAGTGCGGGCGCCTGCGGCTCCGAGGCGCAGTGCCGTTGCCGCACCGATGCCGCTACCTGCGCCAGTTACCACGATGACAGCCCCGGTCAACCCAAGCTCAGGGAACCCGCCACCACCGCTTACCGTTGTCGAAGGACTCACAACGCCTCCTATAGATGAGTTGCACGCGGCCGGGAGAAGTACCTGTCAGTCCAGAGGACACTTGAGAGCTTGTCAACTCGGATTGCGCGCCCCTATTCAACCCCGCTGCGGTTGAACGGTCGGGCCAAACTGTGACGGCTCAAAGTGGCGGCGCAAGCTCGTCGATGAACCGCCAGAGCATCTCCACGTGGCGTTCGGCGGTCCAGGTGCCCCCGATGCTGCATCGGATCACGTAGCGACCGGCGAGGCGCGTGTGGCTGAGAAATACACGACCCGTGGCGTTGAGATCGGTGAGCAACCGCTCGGACACCTCGTCACCCCCGACGTGGCGGAAACAGGTTAGGTTCAGCACCGGCGGTGCACAAAGCTCGAAACGCTTGTCCGCGACCACGAGCTCAGTGAACAGTTTGGAGAGTCGCACATGCTCGCGCACGTGTCGGCGCAGCCCCTCGGCCCCGTAGGAGCGGAGCACGAACCACAGCTTGAGAGCCCTGAAGCGCCGGCCCAGAGGCACTTGCCAGTCCCTGTAGTCGATGACCGAGCCGGACTCGCTGGCATCGTTGCGGAGATACTCGGGGGTGATTGTGAGCGCCTCGACGAGGCTTGACCGGTCGGCGACGTAGAAACAGTCGCAATCGAAATTGGTGAGCAGCCACTTGTGCGGGTTGAACGCGTAACTGTCCGCGAGCTCGAGCCCGTCGTGGTGGGACCGAAGCTCCGGACAGACCGCCGCCGACCCCGCCATCGCGGCATCGACGTGCAGCCAGGCCCGCTCGGCGACGCAGATCTCACCAATCGCCCGGACCGGGTCGAAAGCCATCGACGAAGTCGTCCCCGCCGTCGCGACGACACAACAAGGTACGAGACCGGCCCTGCGGTCGGCTGCGACGGCCGCTCTGAGAGCGGCGACGTCCATCCGGAAGGCGTCGTCGGGGCCGATGAGGCGTATGTTGCCCGGAGCGAACCCGGCGACACGTGCGCCCTTTTGCACCGACGAATGAGCCTCCGCCGAGGCGTAAACGCAAAGATCGGCCAGAGCGGCGCCGGCGACGACGGACCTCTCTCGGGCGGCGAGCAACGCGCAGAGCGTCGCGGACGACGCGCTGTCCTGGATGACGCCGCCGCCTTGTGACTTCGAAGCAAACCGGTCCGGCAGGTCGAGCAGCTGGGCCAGCCAATCGAGCATGACCGTCTCGATCTCGGTGGCAGCGGGACTCGTCGCCCAGACCATCCCGTTCACGCCGAGCCCTGCCGTCACGAGCTCGCCGAGGATGGACGCAGGGGACGCGTTCGCTGGAAAGTAGGCGAAGAACCCCGGAGCCTGCCAGTGCGTCGTGCCTGGCAGGACGATCCTGTCGAGATCGGCGAGCACGGAGTCGAAAGGCTCCGGCTCTTCTGGGGCGGAGCCCGGCAACATCGCCGCGATCTCCCCGGGGGCGGTCCTTGCGAGCACCGGGTAGCTCTCGATGTTCGTCAGGTAGTCCGCGACCCACTCGAGAGCCCGTCGGCCTTGGAGCTTCAAGTCCTCGGGCGTCATGAGGAACGGGCCGGGCTCTGACATGGCCTGATGTTACGGCTGACGCGACCGGAGAACCTTCGCTCGGGCGGCCGCGGTGCGTGCTCCCCGCAAGTTGGAGCCTTTGTCCTCTTTACATCCGAAGCGCCAGGTGAGACCGTGAGAGTGGGATTCCGAGTGTTGAGGAGGTGCCACGATGCAAGTCAAAGCCGGAGATCACCTTTTGGTGCGGGGCCACAAGGTCACCCAGCCCGACCGGAATGCCGAGGTGCTCAAAGTGTTGGGCGCGAACGGAGGTCCCCCCTACCAGGTCCGTTGGAGCGAAGACGGGCGTGAGGGGCTCTTCTTCCCAGGCTCCGACGCGTCCGTCGAAAAGGTCGCGAAGACCCCCAAGAAGCGCCAGAAGTAACAACCTTGGGTTGCTCGACCGGGACCTAGCGCGTCCGGGCCCGCTTGGCCTGTCTCTCAAGCCAGCCCGATGACCGGGTCGAGCACCGCTAGTTCGCGCACGCCCACCAGACCGAGGTCGGTGATCGCATAGTCCGGAATGGACGTAATCTCGAGAAACATGAGATAGCCGAACGCAGTCGGTAGCTCACAGCCGAGGGCCCGCGCCGAGGTGTCCAGTCGTGACTCGGAGGCAGCCATCATCTCGACGTCGATGTCCGCCACGATGCCGCCGACAGGCAGCGCCAGAGACTCAATAACCGCGCCGCCATCGACCACCGCGAGGCCGCCTCCGATCTTTATCACCTCGTTGATCGCGACAGCCATGTCGGAAGGGTTCGTGCCCACGCAAATGATGTTGTTGTCGTCAGGCGCAGCGCTGGTCGCCAAGGCACCCGATTTGAGCCCGAAGCCACACACGATGGCGACCGGTATCGCCCCGGTCTTGCCGTAGCGTTCGACGACGGTCACATAGAGCGCGTCCTGCGCCAGGTCGGGCTGCACGCTGCCGTCGAGCACGGGCAGGACGACGTCGCGTCGACGCCGGACGAAGGGGACCTCTCGGTCCATCTCCATGGCGAGCACACGAACCGGGGACCCGAGCTCGGTAGGCAGCCTGATCTCCCCCGGCGCGACCGGCGCTCGGTGCATCGTGTTGAGTAGGGCCGGGCCCCGCTCCGGGCAGCGTGGCGGGGCCACCGCTCGCTGGTCCTCGGCCACGAGAACACCCTTGGAGATCACGCGCTCTACCACGAAGCTCGCCGGGTCCTCGACGATGAGCACGTCAGCGGCCCGCCCGGGCGATATCGAGCCGACAAGGTGATCGATCCGGTACATCTGCGCCGTGTTGATCGTCGCCATCTGGATCGCGGCGATCGGCGGCACACCAGCCTTCATCGCCATCCGCACGAGCCGGTCGAGGTGCCCGCCACCGAGAAGGCTGGTGGCAGTAACGTCGTCTGTGCAGAACCCGACACGCGCTGGGTTGGCGCCGAGGCGGGTCACGACCTGGATGTTCTCGGTCATGAAGTGGGCAACGGCCGACTCGCGAACCATCACGTACATACCCGCGCGCATCTTGGCGAGCACCTCTTCGGCGTTGTAGCTCTCGTGGTCAAGTCGGATCCCGGCCGCGGCCAGCAGGCCGATGGTCGCCTCGCTCGCCATCGGCGCGCACCCGAAGACGGGCAACCTGTTCCGGGCTGCCATCTCGACCACCTCGAGCACCTCCGGGTCGCGGTTGGTGATGAACTCGGTGACGGTCTCCCAGACTCCGAAGCAGTCGTCCCACTTCTGGGCGATCTCATGAACCTCGGGCCCGAGGCGGAACCCGACGTTCGACTCCGGGATGGTGTACGGCACCTTGTACGGCGCCGCCCAGAAGATCTTCATCGGGCTCGCCTCGGCCTCGGAAAGGGCGTCTCGCACCCCCTCCAGTCCGGCGACTGCGTAGGTCTGGTCCAGCCCGGAGATCACGCTGGTGGTGCCGTAACGGACCACTGCGTCGGCAAACATGGTTATCGACAGCTTGCTGCACTCGATATGGAGATGGCCGTCGATCAGGCCGGGCACTAGGTACCGACCTGTGACGTCCATCACAGTCGTCTCCGGGCCAGTATGGGGCCCGACGTCGCCGACCGCCGCGATCATGTCAGCGGCGATGGCCACGTCCGCCGGGTAGATCTCGCCGGTCACGACATTGACGAGCTGCCCGCCGGTCAGTACGAGATCGGCCTTGCGGACACCTTCGGCTGCATCGATCTTCTCTCTTAGATTCATCGTGCCTCCTCGTCGTGTTCAGCCGACCTCGTCCTCGTACCCCTGGCTGATCAAGCTCTCGCGGCAGGATAGGTATCTACGGCTGATACCACCATTGAGACCCGCGGACGCCTCCGGTGCCACAAGAACCGGCTCATCGCGCGGGATGGATCCGGTCGCGCGGCTTAGCCCGAGGGCACGTGGCCGTCGGCCGGCGCGAGCACATGGCAGCGCGAAACGTGGCCTGGCGACACCTCGACAGGCGCGGGATCGACCTCCCGGCAGATCGGCTCGGCCAGCGGGCAGCGCGTGTGGAACCGGCAGCCGGAAGGAATCGCGAGGGCCGACGGCAGCTCGCCAGCGAGGGCCGGACGCTGCTTGGTCCTCGGTCCGCGAAGGGCCGGCTGTGCCTGCAGCAGCCCGCGTGTGTACGGGTGGCGGGACTCGCCGAGCACGGATGCGACCGGGCCGGACTCCATCACGCGGCCGAGATAGAGCACGATGACGTCGGTTGCCAGATGCGAGATCACCGCCAGCTGGTGGGTGATGAATATGATCCCGACCCCGAGGTCCGACTGAAGCTCGGCAAGGAGGTTGAGTATCTGCGCCTGAACCGACACGTCGAGAGCGCTGACCGCCTCGTCGGCTATCAGTATCTCGGGGCTCGTCGACAGGGCCCGTGCGATGGCGACCCTTTGCCGCTGTCCGCCCGACAGCTGCCTTGGGTAACGCGCGGCATCTTGGGGACGCAGCCCGCAACGCTCCAGCAGCCCGCCCACAAGGGCTGACTCCCCGGCTCGATCAACCAAATTGTGCACACGGGCCGGCTCACCCACAGCCCGGCCCACCGTGAGGCGCGGGTTCAAAGACGAATAAGGATCCTGAAAGATCAGCTGAATGTGTCGGCGGAGCTCTCGAAGGGCGTCACCGCGAGCCGAGTGCATGTCCTCCGGGCCGATAAGGACCTTGCCGCTGTCGAGCTCGAGGAGGCGCACGAGGCAGTACGCGATGGTGCTCTTTCCGCTCCCGCTCTCCCCGACGATGCCGAGAACCTGGCTCCGGTAAAGGCTCAGGCTCACGTCGTCGACGGCGGTGAGACGCTGACGGGGTGCCCGTTGCACGACCTGGGTGAGGCTACGGCGGACCGGGAAACTCTTGGAGATGTTCTCGGCGACGAGAAGCGGCGAGGTGCCGTTGGACCTGCTCATCGCGGTGCCTCCTCGAACGGGCAAGCCGAGCCGTGCTCCGGCCAATCCGTGTCGATGACCATAGCGACCTCCGCGCACTCCGGACGGGCGTAGCGGCAACGGGGCTGGAAGGGGCACCCGGGCGGCAGATCGCCGAGATCAGGGGGCTGGCCCCCGATCGTGTCTAGGCGCGAGCGCCGCTGGCCGGGTTCGAACACGAGCTCCGCGGCGAGCAGGGCCTGGGTGTAGGGATGGCGCGGCGAGTTGATGACGTCGTCTCGTGAACCCCGCTCCACCACGTAGCCGGCGTACATGACGGCGATCTCGTCGCAGGTCTGGCCGATGACGGCGAGATCGTGCGAGACCAGGATGACCGCCATCCCCGACGATTGCTGGAGCTCGACGAGAAGTGACAGGATCTGCTCTTGTACCGTGACGTCGACGGCAGTCGTCGGTTCGTCGGCGAGGAGAAGCTCAGGTCCGGGTGCGACGGCCATGGCGATCATCACGCGTTGGCGCATGCCCCCGCTCAGCTGGTGGGGGTAGTCCCGAGCGCGCTTGTCGGGAGAAGGTATTCCGACGGACCTCAACAGCTCGGTCGTCCGCTCGGCGGACTCCTTTTTGCCAAGACCGAGCTTTGTCCGGAACACCTCGGCAATCTGATCTCCTACCGAGTAGACCGGGTTCAGGCTCGCGCCCGGGTCCTGGAAGATCATCGTGATCTGACGGCCACGCACGGCCCGTACCTCTCGGACCCTGCGGCCGACGAGGTTCCTGCCGTGCCAGAGGACCTCTCCTTCGAGGACCTCGCCCGGCTTGGGGATCATGCCGATCACCGATCGCAGTGTCACGCTCTTGCCGCAACCGGACTCCCCCACCAGCCCGAGGGTGCGCGACGCGGACAGCGACAGGTTCACATGGTTGGCGGCGAGGACGACGCCCCGGCGTGAGGGGAACCCCACCGTCAGCTGGCGGATGTCCAGCAGATTCGCAGAGCTCGAGGCGCTCGCGTCGGCGCCCTCGAGGTCAGACAGTGAGGCGGAAGTCATATCCGAACCGATCCGCTACGCCGTCCCCGATCAGGCTGAAGCCCACGCCCACGATCACTATCACCAATCCAGGAAGCGTCGACACCCACCACTGACCGGTTATCAAGATGATCTGGCCACTCGCGACTATGGAGCCCCACTCGGCCGTCGGTGGCTGCACGCCGAGACCGAGGTACGAGAGCGAGGCGAGCGTCAAGATGTTCCAGACGACGGTCGCCATCGCGATCACAAAGTTCGGGCGGAGAACGTTGGGCAGGGCGTGAACCCGAAGGATCCGCCAGGTTCGCAGGCCGGCCGTCTGCGCGGCCAGGACGTACTGCCGCTCGCGTATCACCAGCATCTCCGCTCGGGTGACGCGAGCGAAAAAGGCCCAGCCGAAAGTGGTCAGGCCCACGTAGATCCCGGTTAAGCCGGGTCCGAACACGGCGACGAAGGCCATGACGAAGATCATGAAGGGGAAGGCGATGAGGACGTCGACGACCCGCATGATGACCGCGTCCAGCCATCCCCCGAAGTACCCGGCGATGCCGCCGAGGAGGATACCGATGATCGCCGCCATGACGGTCGTCAGGAGGCCTACCTCGTAGTCGAGTGAGGTGGCCGCGAACACGCGGGCAAGCACGTCGCGACCAATGCTGTCTGTACCGAACGGATGCGCCAGGGACGGGGCCTGAAGGATGGCGTTGAAGTTCGACTGGTTCGGATGTCCGAAACCGATGACCGGCCCAAGCAGGCTTACGGCGGGAACGATCACGACGATGAAGACACCGGCCCAGATGGCCAGTGTCGAGAAGCGGTGCTCGGCCGTCGCCCGTTTGCGAAGCCGGTCGATGCGGTACGTGGACTGAGCTGTCAGCCCGACGAAACTGCTCGGCTGCGCCGAAGAGCTAGCGATGGCCACTGAGTCGAATCCTCGGGTCGAGAAGCGAATAGCCAAGGTCGGTGACAAGGTTGACGATGATGACGATGGCACCGAGAACCAAGGCGACGCCTTGCACGACGGGGAAGTCCCGGTTTTGCACCGAGGTGACCAGCAACGATCCCAGCCCCGGTAACGCGAAGACGTTCTCGATCACGACGACAATGCTGAGTATGTAGCCGACATTCACGCCGACGACTGTGACCGAGGCCACGAGGGAATTCCGCAACACGTAGCGTCTCAGGACTCTCGCCTCGCTGAACCCGCGAGCCCTCGCCGCCTCGACGAACTCGCTCCCGAGCGTCTCGACGATGCTGCCCCGCAGCGTCCGAACTATGAGCGGCGCCAGGCCAAGCCCGAGCGCGAGAGCGGGAAGCGTCAAGCTGTCCAGGTGACCGATCAAGCCCATCCCATAGCCCGAGGGCGGGAACACGGTCAGCTTGACAGAGAGGAAAAGGATCAGCAGAAGGCCCAGCCAGAACGCGGGCATGGCGAAAGTCACCATGGTCGTCAACCGTATGGCGTGGTCGAGGGGCCGATTCCTTCGCAAGGCCGAGAGCATTGCGAGAGGGATCGCCAAGACCACCGACACGACGGTCGCGTACGCCGTGAGCAGGAGCGTGGAACCGAGTCGGGGCCATATCAGGCTTGCGACGGGTGACTGCTGCAGCGTCGAGAACCCGAAGTTCAAATGCAGAGCATTGGTGAGAAAGCTCCAGTACTGGGAGGGAAGCGACCGGTCGAGGCCCATGGCCTTCCGGAGCGCCGCCACGGCGCTGAGACTGGCCCTAGGGCCGAGGATGGCCCTCGCCGGGTTTCCGGGCACCAGTTGGATGAGGAGAAAAGCCACGAGCGTTATGCCGATGAGCGCCATCAGCGACTGCAGCACGCGCCGGATCAGATAAAAGCCCATCCGTTACGCTCATTCCACCATGTAAAAGTAAGAGCCCCCGAACCGACGCGTGCAGATGACCATCACCGATCCAGCCCGCGTGCTAAGAGGCGCAGCCGCCAGGATCAGGCGTTCAGCCAGACATTCTCAAGGCGCCATGACTGGTTCAGCAAGGTTCTAAGGCCTTGCACCTTCGAGTTGACCAGCATCGCGTCGGGACCGAACCCGAACGGAATGATCGGCGGGTTGTCGAACAGACAGTACCGCTGCAGCTCGGCGAAGTTCCGCCTCCTCAGAGGGATGTCAAGGGTATGAGTCGCCTGGTTCACGAGCGCGGTCGCGTGCGGGTCGCTGTAGAAGTACCCACCGAAGTTGACCGACAGCGGCTCGTAGAAGAACAACGCCATCTCGTCGTCGTCGCCCACGTCGGTTGAGCTGTAAGTGGGTGGGAAGAAGTTGATGTCGTAGTCCGGGTTAGTCGTCGAGTAGAACCGTGCGAACATCGTGTCGAGGTCGACGTCCTCGATCTTGAGCGAAATCCCGATCTCGGCCCAGGCGGCCTGCAGGATCGTGGCCACCGAGACCGAGTCGGCGTCACTTCCAACGATGAGCAGGCTCGTCGTGAAGCCCTTCGGCACCGAGGACTTGGACAGGTAGGCCTTCGCCTTGGACAGGTCGTAGCCGATGTCGGGTACCGTCGGGTCCCAGTAGCGGAGCTGGCCGATGGGGCTGTTGGCGATGCGCGGGGCGTTCTTGAAAACGGCCTGGTTGATCGCCGGCCGCGGGGTTGCCCAGTTCAACGCCAGACGGACGTTCTTCTCGTCCAGCGGGGGCCGGCGCATGTTCGGCACGGCCAGGATCACGTTCGTGTAGGGCTCGAGCTGCAAGCGCGTGCCCTTTACGTCGCGGTAGGCGTCCAAGAGGGCGTAAGGCACGTTGAACCCGATGTCGGCAAGCCCACGCGTCACCTGGAGCATGCGGGCGTTGTCGTCAGGTACGTAGGTGAAAGTGGCGCTGTCGATGTAGGGCTTGCCGGTCTTCCAGTAGTTCGGGTTGCGCTTGAGGGTGATCTGCTGGCCCGCTGTCCTCGACTCGAACATGAACGGACCGGAGCCGATCGGGTGCTGAGCGAAGTCCTTGCCCAGCTTCTCGACCACGCGCTGCGGCACGATCCCGCTCGTGCCGTGTCCGACAACTTGGGGGAACATTGCCTGCACATACTGGAGCGTGACCCGGACGGTGTTGGAGTTGAGAGCTTCGACTTTGTCGATCGCGCTCAAGAAGGCGTACTGGGAGTTGATCTTCGGGTTCGCGAACCGCTCCAAGGTGTACTTGACATCGCTCGCGAGCACCTTGTCCCCGTTGGAGAACTCGGCGTCGCGGATATAGAACGTGTACTCCAGGCCGCCTCTGGCGACCTCCCACGACTCGGCGAGACCCGCCTCGTTGGTCAAGGTTCCCGGCTTGATATTCGACAGCTGGTCGTAGATCCAAAGCAGCGTGCCTAGGTCACCGTTGTCGCCCGTGGTGGGCATCTGCGGGTCCATCTGGGCGATCGGGGTGAATATCCAAGCCCAGGTGAGGTCACCGCCGCGTCGCGGTGTCCCTTGCGAAGACAGTCCGATCGGCTGGGTGACCTGCTGACCGTTCCACAGCGTCGGGGGCTGGTCGGCCCCTGTGCTGGCCGTCGGGCGGGCCGCATGAGCCCCAAGACGCTTCACCACCGGCAGTCCTACCGCGGCTGCGCCGAAGGCTGCAGCTCCCTTTAGGACGTCGCGTCTGCTGGTCACGTGCCCGAGGTTGTCCTCCTCAGGGCCGTCAGCGGAAGGAATGCCGTCATCAGACATAGCACTGCTCCTTAAGGTTCTAGAAGTCCACCCGCCTTGCACGAAGACACGGCACCAAACACTACCGGACCCTGTCCGCCTGTAGGTACAGGCACAATAGCAAAGGTGCCTGTACCTGTCAAGGTTTCGCAACAAACTCTCAGCAACTCCGAAGGCGGCAATAGCCTGCACAAACGGGTCTCTTCGGGCGGGTCGGGGGACCTTTGCGCTTCACGAGAGCGCTCGCGAATAAAAAGGGCTTGACCCTGTCCGCAGTGCGGGAGCCGTCGGCGCGAGGTGGCTCGTGGCCGACACCCTGCTCCGGTCACGTGCCGGGCCAGTACGGCACGCGCTTTCTACATCACAGCTATGGGGTTGAACGGCGATCCGGTGGCGCCAGGGATCCTCAGCGGTGCCAGGACGACCATGAACTCCCAGCGTTGCTCCGCCTCACAGGCATCGGCCAGGTCCTCGAGATTGAGGCTGTCCGAGGCCAACATGCCCATGGCGGTGATCTGCAGCGGGTGGATCGGATAGGCGATCCCTTCGACGGTGCTCGGGATCGCCTCGCCGTCGCCGTCGGGCAAGAATCCGGCCACGCGTCGTTCGTGCAGCAGCGAGATGGCGTCGACATGCAGGCCAGCCTTGCCTTCTCCGCCGTAACCGTTGTCCCACGGACCGAGCTCGCTGCGGCGGCGATGGTGGCCAGTCCGGAACACAAACAGGTCGCCTTCGCCAAGACGAACGCGCTGAGCCTCCTCGGCGGCCTCGAGCTCCGCGCGGCTGACAGCCGTTCCCGGCTCGAGCCAGCTCACGCCGCGAAGGCGCGGGATGTCGAGCAGCACGCCCCTGCCGACCACGCCCTGGGAGTACTCGGTTATGTCGAGCGCGTCCGCCCCGGAGGTGTTCACCAGTCCTGCCGATCGGCCGTTGTAGAGCTGGCCCCGGTAAGCGATGTGGCAGAGCGCGTCGATGTGGGTGTGACAGTCGCCATGAAACTGCATGCCGAGAAAGTCGGTGGCGAACCGCAAGCTGCCTGAGCCGATGTCGTTGTCGTGGCCCGTGGCCATGTAGTGGACGGCCGGGTGCGGATTGTCAGGTCCGGCGACCTTGTTGACCGGCAATGACAGCGATATGGACCGACCGGTGCGCACGAGCGAAGCCGCGTGGCGAACATGGCCGGAAGTTAGGTAATTAAGGGTCCCTCTGGTGTCGTCAGCGCCCCAGAGCCCCCAGTTCTTAACCGAGTCGAAGAGCCGATCGAACTCGGCGATCGACCACTTGCGGACCTCGCCAACGACTTGCGCCATCGCCGACTCCATTCACACCCGAGGGCTCTCAAGCTCACCCTGCCTGCCGCGGGAAGCTAGCAAGTTGTCTAGACAGGAGCAAGGCTCAGCCACGGGCACCACGTGTGGACTCGGCTCAAGAGCCGAGCACCGCACCATCGTTGGGAACGCCGACAAAAGAGTGGCTGACGACGCGCCCGCCGAGGGACGCCCAAGTGTCGGTCTCCACCGCGATGCGCAGACGGTCCGTGCGCAGCCAAGCGCGGTAGCAGTCGATGGGCTTGCCGGTGGCGTCCCTTGTGACCGACTGGATGTAGACGAGCGGGTACCGGTTCGGCACGCCCAGGTGACGGGCAAGAGGCAGCGTCGCGGAGACAGCTTCGAGGATGCGACTGCTGCCGGCGACCTCGACACCGCATTGCTCGCGCAAGGTCCAATAGAGCGAAGCCGTGGAGGTCCGCCGTATCTCCGGCAAGATCGCGGCGTACTCGTGAGGGAGGTGGTTGACGACGTACAAGGCCAAATGGCCATCGACGCGCCGAAGGCGCTCGAGGGCCACCCCTTGCGCGTCCGCTCCGAGCTGAAGCGCGTCGCTGGCCCAGTCCGGCAGCGTCTCTATGCCCGCCCTGAGCACGGTTGACTCCACTGTGATGCCGCGCCGGGTCAGCTCGTCGTCGAACAAACCCCCGGCCCACTGCAGCAGCCACGAGCCAGACGAGGTCCGGTTGACGAAGGCTCCCCGACCCTTCTCCTTGTGTATCAGGCCTTGCTGCTCGAGGGCGTGGAGAGCCTGACGGACCGTCGCCCGGGAAACCTTGTAGTACCCGCTCAAGAACGGCTCGGAAGGCAGCCGGTCTCCTTGGGGCCACCGACCCGTCTCAATCTGCTGCTCCAAGAGCTTTCGCAGCTGATAGTGGAACGGCACCGAGGAGGCTCGGTCGATCACCCCAGAGGGGTCAGTCATACCATGCTCCCGTTCAAACAGGACAATCCAGGCAGTCACGCTACCCCTTGACGATCCCCACGGCCACAATTACTGTCAAGCGCTCAGGTGGAAGTGCCTGCTCGCGACCACTGGAGCCTTCGGACAGGGAGGCGGGAAGTGGCATGGGCGCTGCAAGGACAGTTCTAAAACTCCGGGTTGCCTTGGAAGGGGTTGGGAAATGGAACACACAATGGAACGTGTCACCTTCGAAGGTGGGCGGCCCAGTGGACCTCTGCCCATCACGCAGATCGCATTCGTCGTGCGCGACATCAACCAGGCCCTCGAGAACTTCCACCGCACCCTTGGCTGGGGGCCGTGGAACATCTATGAGCACAAGCCTCCCGCCCTCCACGACACCTACCTTCGCGGTGAGCCGACTCCGTACACCATGATTGGGGCAGAGGCCCACGTTGGCCCCATCGACGTAGAGCTAATCCAACCCGTGGACGGCCCGAGCATCTACAAGGAGTGGCTCGACGAGCACGGCGAAGGCGTGCACCACATCGCAGTCATGCGCGCGACGATGGAAGACGCCAAGGAGACCGAGCAGTATCTCGACCAGCTCGGCGCCCCGGTGATAATGGAAGGCCGGATCGGTGACTCGATCAGGTTCTTCTACGTAGACGCCCAGCCGACCCTGAAGGTCATCTTGGAGTCCGGCAGCGGCCACGCCGTCGACATGACCCCGGTGCGCGTCTACCCGGCCGACGACTGAGCCGCCTGCGCGGGCATAAGACGGGCCCGCACGACGCTTTGAAATTGCCCCCGCGCCGTCGCGACTCGGGCGCGCCCAGCTCAGGGCGCGGCGGGCTGCCGCCTGCAAGAGTCGCCTCTCGCGCGCCCGGACCCATCTTGTCGCGCTCTGGCGCCTCGGCTTGGTCCTCCCGCGAGGTCCAGTTCAGCGACATTGCTGTACGTACAGGATGCTGTTATAGTGACCTCGGAAGGTGGTTCTCGCCTTTCGGTTATAAAAGTCCGAGCCTGGGCCAGCTCAGCGGCCTGAAGGGGAAGCAGGATGAACATCCTGGCCGTTGGTGACTCGTACATGCCGCCCCGTTACTTCCAACAGGCTTTCGCCTCCCTGGAGGCCGACAACAAGGTCGAGTACTTCCAGGTCGAGGACAAGACCTTCGCCCCCAGCTCGCCGTCGGAGCTGCGGATCAAGGAGTACCAGGGGGTGCCCTCCGAGGTGCGCGAGCACATGGCCGGCGTCGAGGCTCTCGTTGTCCAGGGCGCGCCCGTCACCGACGCGGTGCTGGAAGCCAGCTCGCAGCTGCGCATCGTCGGCTGCGCGCGCGGCGGACCGGTCAACATCGACGTGGAGGCCGTGAACGCCCGTGGGCTGCCGCTCGTGAACACCCCCGGCAAGAATGCCCAAGCGGTCGCAGATCAGACGCTCGCTTTCTTGATCATGTTGGCGCGGGGCTTCCCGAGGGCACAAAGGTTCTTGGAGGAGGGCCATCAGCTGAAGGACAACTGGGAAGGCGCCAAGTTCATCGGGAGCGATCTCAGGCGGCACACACTCGGGCTGGTCGGTTTCGGCCTGATCGGACACCAGGTCGCCCGGCGGGCACTTCCCTTCGGCATGGAGATAGTCGCCTACGACCCCTATATAGACATTGACCCTGCCGACGGGGTCCGACAGGTGGAAAACCTCGACCAGCTCTTGAGCGAGTCGGACTTCGTCTCGTTGCACGCGCGCGCGACCAAGGACAACGCCAACATGTTCGATGCCGCGACCTTCGCAAAGATGAGGCCCGGCGCTTATTTCGTCAACACCGCCCGCGAGACCCTCGTCGACGAGGATGCCCTTGACGCCGCCCTCGAGGCGGGTCATCTGGGCGGGGCCGCTCTCGACATCGTTCGGCAAAGCACCGAGGGTGGCCGACACCGGCTGTTGCGGCACAGCAATGTCGTGATGACCCCGCACGTTGGCGGTGCCACCCACGAGACCCTTCTTCAAGGCGCCGAGATGATCGCGGATGAGCTGCGCCGCTTCGCAGCGGGTAAGCCGCTGTGCCACCTCGTCAACCGCGAGGCACTGGGACTGTGAACGACGGCTACCTACTCGCCATAGATGTCGGTACGGGCAGTGTCCGCGCGGTTCTCTTCGGGACCGATGGGCGTCAGGCGGGCATAGGCCAGCGCGAGTACAGCCACCGCGAAGCTCCCGGTGTGCCCGGTTCCCAGGTGTTCGACACCGCCGCGAACTGGTCCCTCGTCGCGCATTGCGTGCGTGACGCCCTTGCTAGCGCGCATATCGAGCCGTCCCAGGTACGAGGCGTCAGCGCGACGAGCATGCGTGAGGGCATGGTGCTCTATGGCGCCAAAGGCCAGGAGATCTGGGCTTGTCCGAACGTCGACTCGCGCGCGGGCGAGGAGGCGACCGAGCTCGTCTCCTCGGGGGAAGCCCAGGAGATATACAACCATTCCGGTGACTGGGTGTCGATCACCTCCCCGGCGCGATTCCGCTGGATCGCCCGCAACGCACCGGAGGTGTTCGCAGAAATCGCCCACGTCGGCATGCTCGGGGACTGGGTGCTGACAAAGCTTTCCGGCGAGTTCGTGACCGATGCGTCCTTGGGCTCGAGCTCGGGCATGTTCGACCTCGCGAGGCGCGACTGGTCGGAACGGGTGCTGGACATCTGCGGGCTGGAGCGTGACATCTTCCCGCCCGTGGTCGACTCCGGGACGGTCATCGGCGCTGTCACGGCCCAAGCCGCCGCCGAGACGGGCCTGTCTGAGGGCACCCCGGTCGTCGTCGGAGGTGCCGACACCCAGCTCGGCCTGCTCGGAATCGGTGTCACGGGCCCCGGGCGTTTTACGATCCTCGGAGGCAGCTTCTGGCAGCACACGATGCTGCTGGAGGAAGCCTTCGTCGATCCGAAGTCACGACTGCGCACCTTGTGCCACACGACCCCTGGCCTTTGGATGATGGAAGGGATCGGCTTTTATTGCGGCATCGTCATGAGGTGGTTCCGCGACGCATTCTGCGAGCTCGAGCTGGCACAAGCCGCAGAGAAGGGCGTCGATGTGTACTCGCTCATGGAGGACAAGGCCGCCGCGCTGCCCCCGGGGTCGAACGGCGTCGTGGGATTGTTCTCAAACGTGATGCAGGCCAGTCGCTGGGTGCACACGACGCCGGGCTTTCTCGGCTTCGACGTCGAGAACCCGGAACGCTCCGGGAGAGCCGCTTGCTTCCGCTCGATCGAGGAAGCGGCCGCCTACGTGTCGCTCGCCCACCTTCGCATCATCGAGGAGGTGGCCCACTGCAAGGCCGACGAGGCGGTGTTCACCGGCGGCGCCGCTAAGGGCCACCTGTGGCCCCAGATAGTCGCCGACACGCTCGGGATCCCGCTTCACATCCCGGTCGTGAAGGAGTCCACCGCTCTCGGCGCTGCCATCTGCGCCGGCGTGGGGGTTGGCCTGTGGGCTGACACGGACGAGGGCGCGGCTTCGGTGGCCGCCTTCGAGCGCACCGTGGAGCCGTCAAAGGAGGCGAGCGCCGCCTACCGCGAGTTCGCAGACCAGTGGCTCAAGATCTACCGAGGCTCGATGGAGCTCGCGGAATCCGGCCTCGTGCGCCCGCTTTGGCGCGCGGCTGGGACCTGACCGACAGCTAGATAGGAGGCAAGAATGCCCGAAGCCGATGCAAGAACAGACAAGAACTTCTTCCTGGGCGTACCCGCGCCCGACCAGGGATTCTTCTTGAAGGGCTCGGCCGGCTACGACTGGGGGATGAAGAACCGCCTTTCGCGGATCTTCCGTCCAGACACGGGCCACACCGTGATGCTCGCCATCGACCACGGCTACTTCCAGGGCCCGACCACCGGTCTCGAGCGGGTGGATGTGACCATCGTGCCGCTTGCGCCCTACGCGGACGCTCTGATGTGCACCCGCGGCATACTGCGCTCGACCATCCCCGCCACCCACCGCGGCGGGATCGTGGTCCGCGCGAGCGGCGGCCCGAGCATCTTGAAGGAGTTGTCGAACGAGAACACCGCCTTGGACCTCGACGACGCCGCGCGCCTGAACGTGCACGCGGTCGCGGTCCAGGTATTCGTGGGCGGCGAGTTCGAGACCCAGTCGATCGCGAACCTGACCAAGCTCGTCGATGCGGGCTACCGCTTCGGCATCCCGGTGCTCGGGGTGACGGCGGTGGGCAAGGAGCTCGTCAGAGATGAGCGCTATCTCGGCCTTGCGACGCGGATGTGTGCTGAGCTCGGGGCCCAGATCGTGAAGACTTATTACTGCGAAAGTGGCTTCGAGCACGTGACGGCTGGTTGCCCGGTGCCCGTCGTCATGGCCGGAGGAAAGAAGCTTTCCGAGCTCGACGCCCTTACGATGGCTTACCGTGCCATCCAAGAAGGTGCCGCCGGCGTCGACATGGGCCGGAACATCTTCCAGTCGGACTCCCCTGTCGCCATGATCCAGGCAGTGAGCAAGGTCGTGCACGAGTCGATGAAGCCTGAGGACGCCTTCGAGGCCTACCGCCAGCTCGCTCTCGAGATCTTGCGGGCCGAGCGGTGAAGACCACCGTCCGGCAGCTGCTGGACGGTGGACCCACGATTAGCGTCGGGATGCTGACGGCGGACCTGTTGCGGCTCGGCGACGAGCTGGCGGTCCTCGAGCAGGCAGGCGCCAACGTGGTGCACATCGATGTCATGGATGGCGTGTTCTGCCCGCAGTTCACTGTCGGCCCCCCGATCGTAAAGGCGATCCCGGACGGCTTCATCAAGGACTGCCACCTCATGATCGACGACCCGCTCGACAAAGTGCAGTCGTTCGTGGACGCCGGAGCCAGCATCATCACCTGTCACGTCGAATCGACCAGTCACCCTCACCGGGTGCTCCAGTCACTCGCCGGGAGCGGTGTCATCCGCGGCATCGCCTTGAACCCTGGCACGCCGCTAGATGTCATCGAACCTCTCTTGGACGAGCTTGAGCTCGTCTTCCTGCTCGCCGTGAATCCCGGCTGGGGCGGGCAGAAGTTCCTCCCGAGCACCGAGGCGAGGCTCGCTCGAGCCCGCGACATCATCGGCGGGAGGGAGATACTTCTCGAGGTCGATGGCGGGATCACCAAGGCGAACATCGAGCACGTCGCCACTCTCGGGGCTGACATCATCGTGAGCGGCAGCGCCATCTACGACGGTGTCGCCCCGGGGGAAAACGCCCGTTACATGCTCGAGGCCGTGCACAGGGCAGCTACGAAGACCTCGTAATGAACCGCGTGGTCATATGAGAGGAGCCAGATGAAGCGATTCGAGGGCAAGGTCGCCCTGGTCACGGGAGCCACCAACGGCATCGGCCGGGCGGCCGCTGTCCGCCTTGCCTCCGAGGGCGCCCTCGTCGCGGTGAACCAGCGGCCGAGTGGTGACCCGTCCCGGACACTACGGGAGATAAGAGAGGCGGGCGGAGAGGGCTTCGCCGTCGTCGCCGACATGAGCGAGCCGCAGCAGATAGTGGACATGGTGCAAGAGGTCGCTCGTCGCGGGGGTCATATCGACTACCTGGTCTCCAACGCCGCCGTCAACCCGCTGATGGCGTGGAACGAGACGACCCTCGAGCAGTGGGACCTTCTCTGCAACACGAACCTGCGCGGGACGTGGGTCGTGACGACCGAAACGGCCAAGCAGATGATCGCCGAGGACCACGGCGGGGCGATCGTCTGTGTCAGCTCGATCTCCGCCCATGTCGGATCACCGTTCCAGACGGCCTACTGCGCGACCAAAGCCGGTGTCTCGATGCTCGCCAAGGCGCTCGGGAGCGTACTTGGGTCCCACGGCATAAGGGTCAACTGCGTCGAGCCCGGGGCGGTCCTCACGAACATGAGCGCCCCGATGATGGACGAGCCCGACATATTGAAGTACTACGTCGACCGGATCGCCTTACACCGTATCGGCGACCCCGCGGAGATGGCCGGCGTCATCGCCTTTCTTTTGAGCGAGGACGCGAGCTACGTGACGAGTGCCACGTTGCTGGCCGACGCTGGCTTCATCGTCAACGCCGAGCTCTGAGCCGGCCCGTCCGTACCAAGCCCACAACAGGAGAGCACATGACGATGGGTACGCACGAGACACAGAATCCCCTCGAGCGTCGGCGAATGTTGATCCGAGAAATGTACGGCAACATGATCGGTCGGCGCGTCGAAGACGTGCCAACTCCGGCGATGTTGGTGGACCTGGCCGCCGCAGAGCGCAACATCGCCCGCATGGCCACGGCCCTCAAGTCAATGCCGGCCGAAATCCGTCCCCATATCAAGGTCCACAAGTCAGCCGAACTGGCCACCAGGCAAGTAGACGCCGGGGCCATCGGGCTGTCGGTGGCGACGGTTTGGGAGGCGGTCGCCTTGGCATGGGCCGGGCTGGACAATCTCTTTGTCGTTAACACCGTCGCGCACCCGGAGAAAATCCGTGTCCTAGCGGAGCTCGCCCGCGAGCATCACGTGCTCGTAGCCGTGGACCAAGTGGCCAACGCCGCCGAGCTATCGGCGGCCGCAGCCGCCGCGGGCTCACAGCTCGGAGTGATGATCGAAGTGGACACCGGCATGGACCGCGCCGGCGTCGACGCCGAAGACGATGCCATCGCGCTCGCCAAGGAGTTATCTGGGTTCGACCACCTCCGGCTGGAGGGGATCACCGGCTACGAGGGTCATTGCTCCCTTGAATTCGACCAGCAACTCCTGGTCGTCAAACAACGCGCCGCGATGGACATGTTCCTGCAGATCGCCGATCGCATGGAGTCGCTTGGCATACCTTGTCCGATCCGCTCTGCCGGAGGCACGGTCAGCTGGAAGCTCACCGCTGAGCGGCCCGGGGTCACTGAGATCCAGGCCGGCTCATATGTCCTCATGGACAACTTCCACGGGCGCAGGGTGCCCGGTGGCTTCGAGCACGCTTTGACGATCGCCACAACGGTGATCAGCCGGCCGCCGAATCGCTTGATCGTCGACGCCGGCAACAAGTCGATCGGCGTCGGCGGCGGACCCTCGCTCCTAGGTGGCGACCTGGAGGTGCTCCGCTTCGACGAGGAGCACGGCATCTTCGTCGTCGTCTCTTCCCTAGCAGCCGACCCGCAGCCGGACCTGCGAGTGGGCGCGTGGGTTCGCCTGATCCCTGGTTACGCGCCAACGACGGTGAACATGTACGACAACTACTACGTCATAGCCGACGGTCATGTCGTCGACGTATGGCCGGTCTTCCCTCGGGGCCCGGGCCACAATGGGCTCACTGAACTGCCCTAACTGAGTCTGGCTCGGGCCATCGGCGCGAGCTCAGTCGCAGCTCGCCCGTCTGGACAGGTGCATGGGAAACCTGACCTGCTTCGGGCTGATCGAAGCGAGCCACAGCGCCACCGGCTTGGACGCGAAGAGGCGCTCGAACAAGCGATGCCCGGGCTCCTCGAAAGACACCTGGGTGCGAAACGATGGCCTCGCTTTGCAACACCCCTGGCGCTGGGTCGCCACGCTCGGCGATGAACAAAGCGTCTCCGATCGACCGGCCGGGCAACCTTCATGTCGCCGCCGCCAGCACTGCGTGCAATTCGTCGACACCCAGCTCGATCGGGTTGCCCTTCGTGCTGCTCGCGTGACGGGCCTTCGCGACGACCTCGTCTGCCTGCTCGGGCCTGAGCCCGTAGTGCGACAGCTTGCGTACGCCGAGAAGCCCAACCGTCTCGGCTATCCAGGAAGTACCGTCCTCAACGGTGGCATCGTCACGCCCGGTGAGCAGCTGCGCAGCCTCGCGGTACTTACCCAACGCTTGGCTAGCCGGCTCCCGGGAGCGGAGGGCCGCCACGTTCACCTCAATCGTGGGCACGAGCAAAGCAGCGCAGGCAACACCATGGGGCACCTCCACCATCCCACCGATCACAGCTGCGAGCCCGTGCACCGCCCCAAGTTTGGCGTTCGCCAGGGCTAGTCCGCCGAGCAAGCTACACAAAGCCATCTCCGTCCGTGCCCTCACGTCGCTGCCGTCGGCGTGGCTGGGACGCAGGCCCGCGGCAGCGCGACGCAGGCCCTCACGGGCCAGCGCGTCAGTCATCGGATTGGCCCGCACCGACACGAATGGCTCGAGGCACTGCGTCAGTGCGTCAAGGCCGCTCGACGCGGTCACGCCCGGCGGGCAGCTCAGTGTTAAAAGCGGGTCAACAAGTGCCAAGGTGGGGAGCATCGAGGGACTACGCAGGCTCGCTTTGCACCCATCGGCGGGCGAAGCGAGAACGGCGTTTGAAGTGACCTCCGACCCGGTCCCGGCCGTCGTTGGCAAGGCGATGCAGGGCACCGAAGGCTTCTCGATGAGACGACCCGCTCCGATGACCTCGATGTAGTCGATCGGGTCTCCGCCGTTGCCGATCAACATCGCGACGGCCTTGCCGAGGTCGATTACGCTGCCGCCTCCCAGCGCGACGATCACGTCGACGCCCTCAGCTCGTGCGAGGGCGGCGCTCGAGCGCGCAAGCTCCACGGTTGGCTCACGATGGACCTGGATAGTCGAGAACGGCACATCAAGACTCTCGAGAATGGCGCTGTGGCGGCCGGGCGCGCCGCCTGTGCACACCAGCGCCCGGGAGCCGAGCCTCGCCGCCAGCGATGCGAGCTCGCTCGCCCTTCCAGGACCGAAGATGATCCGCCCGGCGGCGGCGAACTCAAACTCGACCGGGGTCACAGGAAGCCAAGCCTGCCTTGCTCCGGCACCGCCGGCACGGCTTGGTCGGGAGATCGCGAGGCGCTCGCTTGGCCGTAGTAGGCACCGGTGCCGTGCTTGCGCAAGAAGTGGCGATCGAGCAGCTCCGAAGCGATCGGGCCAAGCGACGGGGCAAGCCCGAGCGAGATCTGCGCCATCCGGGCCACTTCCTCGAGGACGGCCGCGTTCAGGACCGCCTTCGAAGCGTCCGAACCCCATGTGAACACGCCGTGCGAAGCGACCAGGACCGCAGGTACCTTTTCGGAGTCGAGACCTTCGAAAGTCTCGACGATGACGCGCCCCGTCTCCTTTTCGTACGCGCCGGCTATCTCCTCGGCGGTCAGATCCCGGCTACATGGCACCGCGCCCCAGAAGTAGTCGGCATGGGTCGTACCGAGGCACGGGATCGAGCGGTGGGCCTGCGCCCAGGCCGTCGCGCATGTCGAATGGGTGTGGACGACGCCGCCGGCACATGCGAACGCCCTGTAGATCTCAAGATGTGTCGGGGTGTCCGAGGATGGCTTCAGACCCTCGAGGTGCTCACCTGAGCCAAGCGCGACCACTGCCATATCCTCTGCCGAGAGCTTGCCGTAGGGTACGCCGCTCGGCTTGATCACGAGCAGGCCCAAGTCCCGTTCGAGCCCACTTACGTTCCCGAAAGTGTCGAACACGAGCCCGCGCTCGACAAGTTCGAGATTGGCTTCCAGCACGGCTCGTTTCAGGTCCGCGATCGTCACTTCGTCCTCCAGCGCATCGGCTCCCAACTTTAAGCGACGCAAGTTTCGGCTGCGCCAGACAAGATAGGGCGATGAGCACTCTGACACTTGGCAAAGAAAACGCGGGCGGGGTGATCCTCGATCTGGATGGGACCCTCGTGGACAGTGTCTACCAGCAGGTGGTGGCGTGGCGGCGTGCGCTCGACGACTGCGGGATCCAGCTCTCGGTCTGGAAGATCCACCGCCGGATCGGCATGAGCGGTGACCTTCTCATCAACGCGCTGGTCCGCGAGACAAATCGCGAGCTTGACTCTGCGCTCGTGGACGAGATTCGCAAGTGCTACTCGCAGGCCTATGCCGAGGAGCGCCTTAGCGTGCGGCCCCTACCTGGATCGCGCGAGCTGATCGAGGCCTTGATCTCCGATGGCGTCGCCTGGGCCATCGCAACGAGCAGCCGGGCCGCCAACGCGGCCCCGGCGCTCGAGATGCTCGGAGTGCCGCACGATGTTGTCGTTGTCACGAGTGAGCAAGTTCAACATGCCAAGCCCGATCCCGACCTGTTCATAAAGGCAGCCGAGCTGCTCGGTGTCGATCTGCGCCAGAGCATGGTCGTCGGAGACAGCGTCTGGGACCTCCTAGCGGCGCGGCGCGCGGGCGCGCTCGGCGTCGGGTTGCTCTCGGGGGGCTACGGCCGAGAGGAGCTCGAACGGGCAGGTGCCTACCGCGTCTACGACGACCCGCTCGACCTTCACGATCACCTAGACGAAGTCGGAATTCGCCGCGCGCTTTGAGGCGACGCCGCGACGATCAGCTAGCAGGGGTGACGCTCCGTGGATCGCACTCATCCTCAGGCACGTGGCAGCCCGGACGACGGGCGGAGGTCACGCCGCGAGCTGGCACACGGGCGCCGCTACATCTATTGCCGAGGCTCACCCAAGGTCTCTTGTACTCATGGTCCTTCCCACAAGCAGAGCGCCTCGGAGAGGACGGCTTCGATCGCAATCGGGTCGTGCGCCGACCGGCCGAGGAACAGTCCGTCGACACAGCCCCGGAGCGCGCCAAGGAGGCCTGGGCCGGCACTGCCGCCGTAAATGGTGCTCGCCTCGATCCCGGCCATCCGTACAAGCACCTCCTTCAGACCCACACATACCGTCTCAATGTGGTCGACTGACGCCGGCTCGCGAGCACCAATAGCCCAGAACGGCTCGTAGGCCACCACTACGCGATCGGCGACTCCCCTGTCGGGGCGGCTGCCGAGCGCGGACTCCAACTGGCCCGTACACGCCTCAAGTGCGTTGGCACTTGCACAAGGTTGGGCCTCGCCAACACAGATGACTGGGACAAGACCGTTGCGAAGGGCAGCCTCGGTCTTCGCGGCCACCACATCGTCGGTCTCACCGAACATACGCCTGCGCTCGGCATGACCGACCTCCACATAAGCGCAGCCCAACTCCGCGAGCATGGGCCCACTCACTTCACCGGTGAACGGTCCCATATCCTCCCAATGAAGATCCTGAGCCCCTAGTCGAATCGAGGTCCCAGCGAAGACTTCCCGCGCGGCTGACAGTGCAGGATAGGAAGGGAGCACGAACAGCTCCACATACCCATTTACGACCGCGGGGTGAACGCGGCTGATCTCCTTGACTTCCTCGCACCATTGGAGAGTGCGGCCATAGCCAAAATACATCTTCAAACCGACCCCGATCGTTATCGCCGGCCGGTCGGTTTCGAGCTCTGAAGCTGGTCCGGCGCACTCATCGTCTGGCTGCACGCGGACCTTTCTAGCCGAGGAAGGCTCGCGAAGACCGGTGCCGCCTCCTTGCGAGCGGGTGTACGTTCAGACGACGATGATCTGTGACATTCCGTCCTGCGCAACTTTGGAGACACCGGACGAGGAGAGCGATGACCCACGTTCTTAACAGCCCACAGTCGTTCAAGGACGACTTCACAGCGGGCCTGACGCGGGCGTACCCGCAACTCGTAGAGCGGATATCAGGTGCATCAGGCATTCGGACGGCTGGGGCGCCATACGAGGGACGAGTTGCGGTGCTCATCGGTGGCGGTTCGGGACACTACCCCGCCTTTGCGGGTCTGGTCGGCCCGGGCCTGGCGACGGCCGCGGCCATCGGTGACGTCTTCACGAGTCCCTCGAGCGAACAGGTCTACCGGTGTGCGAAGTCGGTCGAGGCAGGATCCGGCGTGGTCTTCTCCTACGGGAACTACAGCGGGGACGTCATGAACTTCGACATGGCTGCCGACCGTCTGAGCGACGAGGGAGTAGCAGTGAAGACGGTGCTCGTGACCGACGATGTCGCCTCCGCGCCCGCTGAGCGTGCCTTTGAACGACGCGGGATAGCGGGAGACTTCTGCGTCTTCAAAGTCCTCGGGGCTGCGGCCTGGTCCGGTGCCGGCCTCGAGGAGGTGGCCGAGCTCGGAAGGCGCGCGAACGAGAGGACGAAGACAATGGGGGTGGCTTTTGCAGGCTGCACGCTGCCAGGTGGCAGAGCTCCCATGTTCTCTGTCGCCGAAGACGAGATGGAGCTCGGCCTCGGCCTACATGGTGAGCCGGGCGTCCGTACGATCCCGCGAGCAGATGCTCGCTCGCTCGCTCGCATACTCGTGGAGCCGCTCGTCGCCGAGGCGCCCGCTGATAGTGATGGCCGCGTGGCCGTTCTCGTCAACGGTCTTGGCTCGACCTCAGGAGAGGAGCTGCTCGTCTTGTATGCAGCGCTCGCGGACCTGCTCGACGCGGCCGGTCTCAGAGTCGAGAACTGCGAGACGGGAGAGCTCGCGACCTCCCTCGACATGGCAGGCTGCTCGTTGACCCTTTTCTGGCTCGACGACGAGCTGGCCAGGCACTACGGCGCTCCTGCCGCCAGCCCCGGGTTCAGGAGTGCTCTCATATGAGCACCCGGGCGGTGAACGCGGCACTGGCGGCATCCCTTAAGACCTGTCAGGACCATGAGACGGAGCTCGGCCAGCTCGACGCCGTGGCTGGCGACGGTGACCACGGCTCTGGGATCGTGCGTGGGTTCACGGCTGCTTGTTTGGCCGCAGATGAATCGCACGACTCACCGGGACGCTCGATCAGTGCTGCCGGCTATGCGTTTGGCGACGCGGCAGGCGGTGCGTCGGGCGCGCTCTGGGGGGTTTTCCTCCAGACGATCGGCAAAGAGCTCGGAGAGGGCGACATCACCCCGGGGCAGATCGTCGCGGCACTAGGCAAAGCTGAAGCGCAGCTCGAGAGGCTCGGCAAGTCACGGCCCGGTGACAAGACCATGCTGGACACTCTCGATCCTTTCATCGACGCGCTCGACGAATGCGTCTCGCGCGGGATGACTTTGGCAGCGGCCTGGTCCGAGGCGCTCGTGGTCGCCCGGGAGGCGACCGAGGCGACTTCAAAGATGATCGCCAGGCGTGGGCGCTCCGCTGTTCTCGGCGAGCGGAGCCTCGGGACAGTCGACCCCGGGGCACGTTCGCTTTTGCTGGTCCTCGAGGCCGTGGCGCCAGTGATAGCCGGGAGTGAGACGGGGCCGGACTGATGGCGACCTCACTCATCCGGCTCGCCATCGGGGCCGACGACCTCGGGGCAGCGCTCAAGGACTACCTGGTCAAGGCGCTCGCAGACGACCCGAGACTTGCCTTCGTCCGCGACCTCTCCGACGGCGAGGCCGATCCGACTTCGCCATATCCGATTGTCGCGATCCATGTCGCTGAGGCGGTTGCCCGAGGCGAGGTAGATCGGGCGATCCTCATCTGCGGGACCGGGATCGGCATGTGCATAACCGCCAACAAAGTGCCAGGTGTTCGCGCCGCGGTCGTGCACGACACGTACTCGGCCGAGCGTTCGGTGCTCTCGAACAACTGCCAGATCATGACTCTCGGCGCGAGGATCATCGCCGAGGTCTCCGCCCACCGCCTCGTCAACGAGTGGCTCTGCTACGAGTTCGACATCGGCTCACCATCGGCGGCCAAGCTGCAGGTCATCACGGAGTACGAGCGCGCGGCTGACAAGGCGCCGAACTCAGGTCCGCCCGCACCGAAGGACTAGACGATGGAAACCGAAGTCGTAGAGCTTTCTGGTCACATCATCGACTCACTGCTTCTCGCCAAGGTGCTGGACGCGATCGTCGAGGCGGGCGCTGACTACCGCATTGTTGACATCCAGGTTGGGCGTACTAATACCGACATGAGCAACACCCGCTTGGAGATCTCCGCCCAGGACGTGAGAATCCTCCAACTCCTGCTCGAAAATCTGAATGTTTTCGGCGTCAATCGGGTCTTGACTTCACCGGCGCGCCTTATCGCCTGCGAACACGACGGAGTCCTACCGGCCGGCTTTTATTCGACGACGAACCTGCCGACATACGTCTTGACCTCGCGCGGCAAGCTGAAGGTCGAGAACCCCGAGATGGACTGTGCCCTCGTCGTGCGCGACGAAGCAGTGCGCACTGTCCCTATGCACAGGGTTCGTGTAGGAGACCTTGTCGTGGTGGGCTTCGACGGCGTCGAAGTCACTGCCCCGTCCCGACTACGCGGACCCAGCCCTTTCGAGTTCATGACCTCGGAAGTGAGCTCGGAAAGGCCGAAGTCTCTGCTTCTTGAACGTGTCGCGGAGCGTCTTCGCGCCGCCCGGTCAGTTGGCGGCAAGGTTCTTGTCGTCGCCGGCCCCGCCGTCATCCACACCGGAGCCGGCCCTGATCTCGCTCGTTTGGTGCGCAGTGGTTGGGTGGACGTCCTGTTCGCGGGAAACGGGTTCGCGGCCCACGACATCGAGTCGAACGTGCTCGGAACCTCGCTCGGCGTATCGGTGAAAGAAGGGACACCGACAGAACACGGGCACGCCAACCACCTTCGGGCGATCAACGAGGTTCGCCGTGCCGGCTCAATCAAGGCGGCGGCCGAGAACGGGTGGCTGTCCGGGGGCGTGATGTTCGAATGCCTGCGAGCCGACGTGCCTTTTCTCCTCGCCGGCTCGCTGCGCGACGATGGGCCGCTTCCCGATGTCATGACCGACACAGTCAAGGCCGCGGACAAGATGCGAGAGTTGATCGGTGGCGTCACTATTGCCGTCATGCTTGCCTCGACCCTGCACGCGATCGCGACCGGGAATGTTCTTCCGGCAGGTGTGGAAACCTACTGCGTCGACATCAATCAGGCAGTCGTGACAAAACTCGCCGATCGAGGAAGCCATCAGGCATTCGGCATCGTCACAGACGTCGGGTTGTTCGTCAGGGCGCTGGCAGCGGAACTCATCCAAAAAGGGTGACTCGTCGCGGTCGAACAGGAACGAGACCATCTCGCGCTGACGCGTGGCCTTGAGTCTCGTCAGAACTCAAGCGGTATGTGGCACGGGAACCGCCGGGACCACTCTCGACTCATCGCATCGCCCAGCCACGTGGAGGTTAAGAGATGCTTGTCCAAGACGACCCGTTCCCTGCCCCAAGTCTCGCCGACCTAAGTGCTTTGACCAGGGAGGGAAGACTCCTGCTTCGTGTCGAGGCTTGGCACGACCCGGTCATCGACGAGCTCGGTTACGACCCCCGATCGAGCTACGTCGAGATCTTCTGGCTTCCCGTCCTCGGTCC
>JBEKMZ010000035.1:0-32208 GCA_049523315.1 Acidimicrobiales bacterium
GAGTGAGAAACGGCCGTGGCCGATATGGGGAGGCCCGTAGACGGTCGAGCCGCAGATGTAGATGCCCGCCCGGCCCGGCTCGCGGGTCTCGAACTGTTCGATCCGGCCGAGGGCCGTGTCATGAAGGCGCAGCACAGGAGTACCGTACTAGGCCTATGCCGACTCCCCGCGTGCCGGAACGACCCTTGCTGGAGGGACTCGAGGACCGATGGTCCGCGCTCTGGGAACAAGAGGGTACCTACCTCTTCGACTCGTCCCGGGACCGCTCGGAGGTGTACTCGATAGACACCCCGCCCCCGACCGTCTCAGGGTCGCTGCATGTAGGGCACGTGTTCTCATTCACCCAGACCGACATCGTCGCCCGCTACCAACGCATGAGGGGAAAGGCCGTCTTCTACCCAATCGGCTGGGACGACAACGGGCTTCCCACAGAACGCCGGGTGCAGGACTACTTCGGCGTCACTTGCGACCCGTCACTGCCCTACGACCCTGATTTCGTGCCGCCGGCCCACGAG
This sequence comes from Acidimicrobiales bacterium, assembly GCA_049523315.1. Taxonomy (GTDB): domain Bacteria; phylum Actinomycetota; class Acidimicrobiia; order Acidimicrobiales; family Bog-793; genus Fen-455. The sequence goes on from JBEKMZ010000035.1 coordinate 516, forward strand.
CCCAAACGCGTCAAAAACGCCCGCGCTATCCCCGTCTCGCGCCCGAACTTCGTCGAGCTCTGCAACATCTTGATATCCGAGGACGAGCGGGCCTTCGAGCACCTGTTCCGCAAGCTCGGCGCCTCGTTCGACTGGACGCACCACTACACCACGATCGGCGAGCAGTCACGAAGGGCGTCCCAGCGGAGCTTTCTCCGCATGCTGGCACGCGGCGAGGCTTACAGGCAGGAAGCACCGACACTTTGGGACGTCGACTTCCGTACAGCCGTCGCCCAGGCGGAGCTCGTCGACAAGGAGGATCCGGGGTTCTACCACCGGCTCGGCTTCAAGAGGCACTCGGGCGACGGTCCCCCCGTCGAGATCGAGACGACCAGGCCCGAGCTCGTCCCCGCCTGTGTCGCCCTCGTCGCGCATCCGGCCGACGAGCGCTACCGCCCCCTGTTCGGCTCCGAGGTGCTCACGCCTATCTTCGCCGTCCCCGTCCCGGTCCTCGCGCACGAGCTCGCCGAACCGGACAGGGGATCGGGCATCGCCATGATCTGCACCTTCGGTGACCTCACGGACGTGACGTGGTGGCGGGATCTCGGCCTGCCGACGCGCTCGGTGATCGGGCGCGACGGCCGGCTCGGTCCGGCACCGTTCGGGACGCCCGGCTGGGAGTCGGTCGATGCGGAGCGCGCCAGGGCTAGCTACGCGGAGATCGAGGGCCTAACGATAAAAAGCGCCCAGGCACGCATAGTCGAGCTCCTGCGCTCGTCGGGCGACCTGCTCGGCGAGCCGCGCCCGATCACCCATGCCGTCAAGTACTACGAGCGGGGCAGGCGGCCCCTCGAGATCGTCACGTCCTCACAGTGGTACGTGCGCACCCTCGAGCGGCGAGAGGCGCTCTTGGCACGAGGCCGCGAGCTCGACTGGCACCCGGAGTTCATGCGGGCCCGCTACGAGGCCTGGGTGGAAGGGCTCACCGGCGACTGGAACATCTCGCGGCAGCGTTTCTTCGGGGTCCCGTTCCCCGTCTGGTACCGACTCGACGACGACGGCGAACTCGTCGCCGACGGGCTGCTCTGCGCCTCGGAGGAGCGCCTCCCGATCGACCCGTCGACCGACGTCCCGGAGGGCTACACCGAGGGCCAGCGAGGCAAGCCCGGTGGTTTCGTGGGCGATCCGGACGTCATGGACACCTGGGCCACCTCCTCGCTCACCCCGCAGATTGCGGGCAAGTGGGAGGAGGACCCTACGTTTTTCGCCAAGGTCTACCCGATGGACCTGCGCCCGCAGGCGCACGAGATCATCCGGACCTGGCTCTTCTCGACGGTCGTGCGCTCCGAGCTTGAGCACTCCTGCCTGCCGTGGCGACATGCCGCCATTTCCGGCTGGATTCTCGACCCCGACCACAAAAAGATCGGGAAATCGCTCGGCAACGCCATCACCCCGCTCGAGTACCTGGAGAACTACAGCACCGACGCCGTGCGCTACTGGACCGGCTCGGCCCGGCTCGGGGCCGACACCGTCTTCAGCGAAGAGCAGATGAAAGTCGGGCGGCGCCTCGCCATCAAGATCTTGAACGCGAGCCGTTTCGTGCTCTCGCGTATGGTCGGGTCGGAGAACGAACAACCGGTTCCTCGAGGCGGCCTTTGCGCTCTCGACGCCGCCATGCTGGGCCGCCTCGCCGCTGTCGTGGAGGAGGCAACGGCCGAGCTCGACGCCTATGACCATGCGAGGGCGCTCGAGGTCACCGAGTCCTTCTTCTGGTCCTACTGCGACGACTACCTCGAGCTCGTCAAGGCCCGTGCCTACAGAGACCCCTCCGAGGCCGGCCCGGCCTCGGCCCGCTTTGCGCTCTCGCTCAGCTTGTCGGCGATCCTGCGCCTGTTCGCCCCGTTCCTCCCCTATTGCACCGAGGAGGCTTGGTCCTGGTGGCAGTCCGGCTCGATCCACCGCGCTGGGTGGCCATCGGCACCGGTGCTCGCGACGACGGCCGGGCCCGATGCTCGCGCCGAAATGTGGGACGTCGTCGCCAGCGTGCTCCTCGCTGTGCGACGGGCGAAGACCGAGGCGAAGGGCTCGATGCGAACCCGGGTCGCCCGCTGCGTCGGCACCGGTCCCCATTTTCTCCTCGAGCTGGTCGAACTCGCCAAGGAGGATCTGTGTGACGCGGGAGCCATCTCGCAGCTCGATCTCGTCGCCGACCCGGCCGCCAGCACCCTTTCGGTCACAGTTGAGCTCGCAGACGACGACCCGGGGCGCGACGAGGCGCGCTGATCCGGGCTGCGGGCGGGCTCACACGAGCCGGGGGAACACGTGCCCGAATATGAGCTTGGGAGGGATCCGGACGAGCACGACGGTCGCGAGGAGAACCAGGCTGCGCTGGCGCACGATGACGATCGCGTACCTGCCCTTCTTCCCGGTCGGCGACCAGCCCCGTTCCACCCCCGAAGCCGTGAAATGACCCGTGAAGGCGACAAGGCAGGTGGCGACCCTCGGAGGGACCTCTAGGGCCTTCGGCACCGCGACCCAGTGAAGATCGAGGATCAAGGCCCGAGGCGGCAGATACCTTTCGCCCTCGAAATGGCCATGGTGGTGAACCGCCGCGAGAGCCTCGGGAAGCACCCTGAAACAAGCACTGTCGTGCGTTCCGAGCGCGTTGCGCGAGGCGGTACACCCGCTGAGGAGCCCGGCGAGGGCCAATACGGCGGCAAGGGCCGCCAGCGCCTTTCTCACGTGCACCTCCCACTGACGCGGGGCACAAGGATGATCTTGCCATGGCCATCGTGCCTCGGCGAGGGCCAAGTTGCCCCGGCGGCAGGGGTCATCCCGAAAGCTCCGCTGAGGGGTCCGGGGTCAGCCCCGACGCGACCTGGTGCACCGGGGGCACTTCTGCTCTCGACTCCACCAGCTTGTCCTCGCGGCGGTTGTGCCAGGTGAGGCCCGCCCAGGCGAGCCATCCGACCGGCAGATAGCCCCAGAAGCTGATGATCCGGTACAAAAGAACCGCCGCGACCGTGCTGACCTGACCCCCACCGAAGGCCACGAGAGCGATCACGAGGCTCCCCTCGACGACGCCCAGGCCGCCGGGAGTGATGGGCAGGTTCGCCGCCAGCTGCCCGGCTCCGTAGGCCAAAAGCAGCCCGCGCCACGGCACGGCGGCCCCGACGGCGAGATAGGCGAACACAAGGCAGCCGCAGTCGAGCGACCAGTTGGCGATCGACCAGCCGAGAGCACCCACGAGGTCGCCAATGTTGAGGTCGACATGGCTCATGTTGGCCGCGAAGGTCGAAAGGACATTGTCGGTGGGACGGCGCGGGAACCCGGTAAGGCGGTGGGAGGCTCTCAGGACGAGCTCGAAGGCCTTGGCGAGGGCGCGCCTCTCGTAGACTGCCACAGCACCGGCGATCGTGATTGCGAGGACTGCGATGGTGACGCCTATGAGGTCGAACGTCGAGCCCTCGCGCTCGGCCATCACGACTCCGGCCGTTGCGAGCAGGGCGAGGCCGAGCGCGGAGAAAACCAAGGTCGCCAGCAACGCCCAGGCGGCTAGGGCTTCGGACGCCCCGAGACGGCGGAACTGTCTGAAGCCGAAGGCGCTCGCGACGAGCGGACCCGCGGGAAGCGAGCTCGCTATGGCACCAGCGGCAAAGGAGATCACCGTGAACCGGCCAGTCCCGGCACGGACCCCGCCGCATCGCAGCAGTCGCTGATCCAGGCGGGCGAAGGCGACGAGTGAGAGCGCCTCGACAGCGATCGCGATGAGCAACCACCCGGCATCGAGATGGGAGAGCTCGGACGAAGCGCCGGCGAGCTCGCCTTTTTGATTGCTCACGGCCCAAAGGGCAACTCCGCCCAGAGCGATCCCGACTACGAACCGGACGCGCTGCCAGTTCCGCCGCCGCGCCGAGCCCGGAGCCTGTCTCAAGGTTGAATGCTGGCTCAAGACAGGCCGCTAAAGCTGGATCGACTTCGTCTCGAGGAACTCCTCAAGTCCGAACTTCCCGAGCTCACGCCCATGACCCGACTGCTTGAAGCCTCCGAAGGGTGCCAGCGGGTTGAACAGCGCCCCGTTTATGTCAACCTGGCCGGTGCGGATGCGGCGAGCCACATCGGTGGCGTGCCCCGAGTCGGCCGACCAGACGGCCCCGGCCAATCCGTAGACCGAGTCGTTCGCGATCTCGATCGCCTCGTCCTCGCTCCCGTAGGGGATCATGCACAGCACCGGACCGAAGATCTCCTCCTGGGCAATAGTCATATCCCGCCCGACCTCGGAGAAGACGGTCGGGCGCACGAAGAAGCCCTTCTCCAAGCCCTCGGGGGGATCCACGCCTCCCGTGACGAGCTTGGCTCCTTCGTCCATCCCGCGTTGTATGTAGGAGCGCACGCGCACGCGATGCGCCGCCGACACGAGCGGGCCGAGAAGTGTCGAGGGGTCGAGCGGGTTCCCGGCGATGTAGGACTCGGCCACCCGGGCAGCGATTATTTCGGCCTCTGCCAGTCTCGCGCGCGGCACAAGCATCCGGCTCAGGGCGATGCAGGTCTGGCCCGAGTTCAAGAAGCACATCGTGACCCCTGACGACACCGCTCGCTCAAGATCCGCGTCAGGCAGGATCACGTTCGCCGACTTGCCGCCGAGCTCCAGAGCGACCCGTTTCACGCTCGCTGCTGCCAGCTCCGCGACGCGCCGCCCGGCACGGGTCGAGCCGGTGAACGACACCATGTCGACCTGCGCGGCGCTGGCGATGGCCTCGCCGAGCTCGGGGCCGGTCCCCGAGACCAGGTTGAAGACTCCGGGCGGCAGGCCGACCTCGTCCATGATCTCGGCGAGGGCGAAGGCACTGAGGGGGGCGACCTCGCTCGGCTTTAGCACGACTGTGCAGCCTGCCGTCAGTGCCGGCGCCACCTTGGCGGCGATCTGGTGGAGGGGATAGTTCCACGGCGTGATTGCACCTACGACGCCGACGGGCTCGCGAACGACGAGCGAATGGCCGACGGTCTCCTCAAAGGTCACCTGATCGACGAGCTCGGCCATCGAAGCGAAGGTCGTCGTCGGAAGGCCGACCTGGATGATCATCGAGAGGTTGATCGGAGTCCCCACCTCACGAGTAATGAGGTGGCCGATCTCTGTCATCTTGGCTCCGAGGGCCTCGGCCGTTCGTGTCATGTATTTGGCCCGCTCTGCCGGCGAGGTGGACGCCCATTGGTCGAACGCGCGCCGCGCAGCCCGGACGGCGCGTTCTGCGTCCTCGGCAGTGCAGGCCGGGACCGTGCCGATGACCTCTTCGGTCGTCGAGTCGAGGACGGCGATCGTGTCCGGGCGTGAGGGTGAGACCCACTCGCCACCGATGTAGATCCTGTCCCTGGCCGCCATCGCGTTCCCCTCGAACTGGGCCGGAGCCTACCGGAGGCCCTCAGGGCCCATTGCTGACCCCGAACCAGTCAGAAGCACAGTGAAAGTGGTTGTTGGCGGCGATGAGCGGCTCCAGCTCGTAGCTCGGAACCGAGAGGGCCGTGCCCGAAGTCCCGACGATCTCGACGGTCACCACACGCCCGCCGAGCGCCCCGAGCCCGTTGCGCTGCGTCACATCGACGGCTGCGAGCTTGCCGATCGACTTGAACGCCTTCTCGATGGACAGAACCGGTACCGCGGCTGACCACTTATGGCACGGATTGCAGGTGTAGTAGCGGCTCTTGATGCAGATCGCGTCGCCGAGGTCCACGACGCCAGGGAACGGGCCGCCGCCGGTGTATCCGCCCGTCGAGGCGGAGTAGTCGGCGAGCACCGGTACGTAGCCGGACAAAGGCGGGGCCGAAGGCCGGGGCTGGGCGGGATGGCCAGGCGCGGGCACCACGAACCTGGCGTCATCGGCGCTCTTTCCGGTCTGGCCGGCCAGCGCGGGCTCCTCGAGTATCTGACCCGCGGTGTCGGCGACGGCGGAGTCCAGATCCGCGGTCTCGCCCGCCATTCCCGGGTACGACTGGCAGTAGGAGTCGCACGTGGTCGCATACGGTCGCCAGCCACTCGCAGCGAGCTCGGCGGCGGTGTAGGACCTGGTGGCGACGGCTTGGGCCTCGAGGGCCTGGAACCCCCAGGGCTCGCCCTGGGGGGAGCCGGAGCTGCCACCGAACAGGCCCCAGGACCACGACACCTCGGCTGAGATCACACTGCGGACGTACTCTTCTAGGGGGAGGGTGTTGAGCGTGACCGCCCCGTTGGGGGCGTCGTAGGCCTCGACCGTCCCCCGGACTACCAGGTCCGCTCCACCGTGTTCGCAGATCGTGAGCACCTGGCTCGCGCTCGCCGAGGCCTGTAGGGACGACGGCTCGGCGACCGGGTTCACGAGCTGCGACGCGACCGGTGCCCAAGTCGTCGACGAGCAGTTGGCCGCCTCTGAGAGGGTCCAGACGCCCGAGCTAAGAACGGCGCGTGCTGCTTGGCCAGCGGTAAAGGGGTACCCGCCGAAGCTGAAGGCGGACTGGGAGGTGACCACGACAGCGTGGCCGTCGTTCTCGTCGATGTCGACCGAGACCATCGGGTCTGGCGACACCAGTGCGTCAGTTGATGTGAGCGTCGTCCCGCCGTAGTAATGGGCGAGGATCCATTGGTAGCTCTCGTGCTCCAAGACGGCATAGCCGAAGGCGCCCCACTGACCCATGCCGAGGCCCGGACCGTCGCCGTAGCCGAGGAACTCAACCTTCGAGGCTGGGAACGGCGCGCCCGCAGAAGGCCCAGACGCACCCGCGCCCGTGGCCAGAGCGGCCGGCCCTGCCAGCACGCCGAGCGACAAACACGCGAGCAACAAAGCACAGCGCTTGATGTTGCGGATGTGGGCCATGTTAGTGCTGGGCTCAGTGGGTCTCGTTGCGCGCCCTTCAGGGCGCCGAGAGCACCTGCTCGACCGCCTGTGCGAAGCCACGTCTCGCGCCTTCGATGCTGAACGCCCGGGCACGCTCGAGGCCTGCCAGCACGAGCTCCTTGCGCAGAGCCGAGTCGCCGAGGACCCGTTGCACCGCCGTGGCGACGAGAACGGGCGACTTCGAGGGGAGCACGATCCCGGCATCGAGCACGGTCTCGGGGATGGCGGCGACTCCGTAGGCGACGATAGGGAGCCGGTGGTGCATCGCCTCGAGCAAGGGCGCACAAAAGCCCTCGTGGTCCGAGCAGCAGACGAGCACGTCGGCGCTCGTGTAATAGGCCGAGAGCTCGCCGGCAGAGACCGAGCCCGCGAAATCGACGGCTCCGCTCAGCCCGAGCGCGGCGACGAAACGGTGCAGCGCCTTCGCGTAAGCGGGGCAGCTCTCCCGTCCGACGAGGTGCAGACGTGCGAGTGGATCGAAAATCTCGCGAGCGCATGCCAGGGCCTTTATGACGTCTTGATGAGCCTTGTGAGGCAGCATCTGGCCTACGAAGAGCCAGTCGTGCCCGCCACGGGCGTGCTCGGCCGCGAGGCGGTCGAGCACGCGCCGGTCGGGTAGGGCTGTGTAGTTGCTCGTGTCGACCATGAGCGGCGCGACAGTGCTCTGGCGGTATCCGGCCTCTTCGAGCTCTGCGCGGTTGAATTCCGAGTCGGCGAGGCCGACCTCGACCGTAGGTGCCATCTCGGCCAGTTGCTTGCGGCCGAGGCGGACCTCCTCGCCGAGATGTGGCAGCCATCGCTCGACTAGCTCGACCGGGCTGATGTTGTGGTAGTCGACGAGCTTGAGGCCGGGGTGGGACACGAACACATCGGCGGCAGGTGAGCCGATCGAGGCTTGGTAGCAGACCCATTGATGCTCCGGTCCCTCGCGCGGGATGTCATCGAGGAGGTGGACGCGGCCCTGCAGGCCAGGTCCCATGTTGCGGGCATAGATCTCTGAGACGAACCCCATCGAATGCAGGACGCGCTGGGCCTCGAGGGTGTGGTGGCTGACTGCGTCACGCTCGACGATCGAAGGGATGATCTGGTCGATGCGGACAGGTCTGGCCCTCATGGACGGCGGCCCTCCCGGCCGACCTGGTCTTGCAACGGCCGCCGGGCGGAAACGGCGAAGACGTCCGTCTCAGGTTCATCGGGCTCGAACATCGTCAACTCCGAGAGCCCGAAATGGGCCAGCAGGTGGCACCACGTGACCGGGTGCATCGGCCGGCCAAGTGCCAGGTCGGCAGCTACCGGATCCATCGCGACGACCAGCTCTGGCCTCGCGCTGACTACGACGACCACCCCGCCCGGGGCCAAACAGCGCGCCGCTAGCTGCGCCAGGGCCCGAGCCGCGCCGGGCCGGAGGCGGTCGACTACACCGCTCAGCAGGAGGCCGCCGAAGGCAGCGCTCGGCGCCGCGCCTAGGTACTCGAGGGCCCCCGCCGCGACGACGCTCGTCGCCCCGCCTGCCCGCGCCGAGAGGCGGGGGTCGGCCCCGCGCGCGTCGAGACCCTGAGCAGCGAGGGCCTCCACGATGCGCCCGTCGCCGCACTCGACGTGAAGTACGAGGCCCGGAACACCCGAAGCGTCGGGCCTAGAGTTGTCCAGCTGCTCGAGCACCCAGGTAAGCAAGGGACCATCGATGGTCGGGTGCAGCGTCGCCCCGGCTGAGGCCGCGCCCCGGGGTCGCAGAACCGAGAGGGCCCGTGACGCGAACACCGAGCGTGCAGCGAGCCGTTCCAGGTGGTCCGCTGTGACGTGGACTTGCAGCCACGCCGATTCTCCGGCACGGGCTGCGCCGAGGATGGACCGCCGCTCCAGGCGGCGGAGGATCGGGCCGAGGCGCCTGCGGGCGAGCATCGTCGCCTGCCGGCGAAGCTGCGACGGGTTGAACGAGCGCCCGATGGCGGCCGCCGCGTCCTCGCTGGCTGGCAATGACCCAGCGACCAGGCTCGCCTCTGCGATCTCTTCGAAGCGCCTTTCAAGCTCGTCCTCCAGCCCTTTCGGGACGCGTCCCGCGGCCCGCAGCTCGCGCACTTCGGCTTCGATCTCGGCGACGACCCTTGAAGTCATCCGGCGGCGGTAATGGCCGAGCCGGATGCGGACACCGCTGAGAGCTCGATCCGCAACGGCACCCTCATGAGCCCAGTGGCCCTCCCAGAGCTCACGATCGCGAAGGTGGTGGCAGGCTCCAGCCGGGCGTGAACGACGCCTCCGCCGGCATCTTGGATCCAGACGTTGACCGTGTAAGTCTGGTCGAGGAGCGGGAGCTCGTCGAAGTCGTACTCGACCCGGTAGCGGCCCGGGTCGAGGTCGTGCAACTGGCCGTACTCCGGCATCGAGCTGTCGCAGCTGTACACGACAAAGCCCAAGTTACCGGCGAGCAGCTCGCAACCGAAGGCCACATCGGTGAGCGGCTCGTTCACCTGGAACTGCAGTTCGATGCGCAGGGTATCCCCCGGAGCGAGGAAGTCGCGACCGGGCGGGCCGGAATGGCGGGCGACGGCGTCTGTGATGACAACGCGTCGCTCCGGGAGCGCGACAGGCCCGCTCGCCCCGGCCGCGTCCAACTCTTCTTGGGGCAGCGCGACCGGAACCTCGCCTGCCAGAAGGCAGTTGCGGAAAGCCCGTATCGCTTCGCCTGGCGGGCCGACGGTGATGGCCTGGCCGTTCTCGAGCACCACTACGCGATCGCAGACCTGGCGCACCATCGCCACCGAGTGCGAGACGACGACGATCGTCCGGCCCTCGGCCTGGAATTGGTGGATGCGGTCCAGACACTTCTCCTGGAAGCGCTCGTCGCCGACTGCGAGGACCTCGTCTATGAGCAGCACGTCGGGCTCGACGTTCACCGCGACGGCAAAGCCGAGGCGGACGTACATGCCCGAGGAGTAAAAGCGGACCTGGTTGTCGATGAACTCTTCCAGCTCCGCGAAGGCGACGATCTCGTCGAAGCGACGGGCGATCTCGCGACGCGACAGCCCCAGCAGAGAGGCGTTCAGGTAGATGTTGTCCCTTCCGGACAGCTCCGGCTGGAAGCCGGCGCCGAGCTCAAGCATCGCCGCGAGATGCCCGCGGACGACGATCTGGCCCGAGGTTGGCTGCAGGATGCCGGCGATGCACTTGAGCAAGGTCGACTTGCCCGAGCCGTTGCGCCCGATGATCCCGAACGTCTCACCGGTCTTGATATCGAAATTCAGGTCCCTAAGCGCCCAGAAGTCCTCGTGAGGCACGTGCCCGGCGTGCAAGATGCGCTCTTTCAAGGACGTGTACTTCTCCTTGTAGAGCCGGAAGCGCTTCGAGACGTCCTGGACGTCGATCGCAGTCTGCAGCGGGCTCAGAGCTCCTCAGCGAAGTTGCCTTCGACACGGCCGAAGATCACCATCGCGACCAGGAACATCACCACAGATATAAGGAGGATGATCCCGAGCACGGCGAAGTACCAGTGCTCGCCGTATGTCGGGATCGGGATGGGGTTGTCACGGGGCGCCACTGTGCCGTAGATGAACCTCTGAAACGAAAGGACGATGCTCACCAAGGGGTTCAAGAAGTAGATCCACAACAAGCCGTGTTTGTGGAGCTTGGTGCCGACAGTGGTGAACATGTAGACGATCGGCGCGCTGAAGAACAGCGCCACGAGCGCGACCTCGATCAGGTGCTGTACGTCGCGCAGGTAGACGGTGACCGCGGAGAGGAAGATCGCGAGCGCTCCCGAGAACACGATGTCGCAGACGAAGGCAAGGAGCATCACCGGCAGGAACTTCCAATCAGGATTGACCCCGAACCCGACGAGGAAGCACAGCATGATGCAGGCCTGAAAGAAGAAATAGCAGATGGCGGTGCCCACCTGGGCGAGGGCGAGAATCTCGCGGGGGAACGAGACCTTCTTCACGATCCCCGCCTGGGCGACAAGAACCCCGGCGGAGCTGAGGAGGGAGTTGTTGAACAGGTTCCAAGGCAACAGACCCGCGAACAGGTAGATGGCGAACAGCGAGATGTGGTTCGCGAGGAAGTACTTGAACACGACGTAGTAGACGAGAAGTACCAGGGCGGGGTTGAGGAACGACCAGAGAAAGCCGAGGACGCTGTTCTTGTAGCGGACCTTCAGCTCCTTGCGCACGAGGAATATGACCAGCTCCCTCGCCTGCCAGATCTCAACGAACCGATTGCGCAGGCTGACCTTGGCCGAGACGACGCGCATGGGCAGCTCTCGACCCCCGCCGAGTCCCGCCCTGAGCAGTGGAGCCGTCGGCTTCGGTGCAACTTTCATCCCCAGCACCCTAGCCAACAAAGGGCCTCGCGACCCACACAGGGCGGCTTCCACCTGGCCTGCGCTGGTGTCTCAACGCCACTGCAGGGGCACGACCCGGTATGCTCCGCGGCAACACGAGCGCACCGAAGGAGACGATTGACCGTGACGTCCATCGGCCGCCGAGGCTGGAGCCAGGCGAAGTCCAGCTTGACGACAAAGTTCGACGGACGAGTCACAGTGCCGCTCGCCGACGTGCTCGAGCGTGTGATCCAACTGCAGCGCCAACTCGACGAATTGACCCGCATCGTCACGATGCAGGTCGACGTGGGGAACCAGACGACCGAGCTGCTAGGGCGGCTCCTTGCCACCTCCTCGGATCGCCTCGACGCGGTCGAGGACTCGCTCTCGCAGCTCGTGCCGCCCGCTTCGTCGGCGCCGGGGCCTGCGAAGAGCCCCCAGAGGCAGCCCCGTGCGAAGCCCGTAGACAAGCCCGCTGCCGCCGTGGACCCGTCGCAGCACTAAGGCCTTGCTCTCAACGTGAGCGCCGGCCCTGTCGTCGTCGACCTTCAGGCCCTCCAGAGCCCGGACTTCCGGGGCCGGGGGATCGCCCGCTATTGCTACGAGCTCGCCCTCGCGCTCGAAAAAGGCCATCCCGACCTGGTCTGCCGATACCTGCTGAACCCCGACCTGCCGCCGCCAGGGAGCCTCGGCCCCCTCCTCGGCTCAGCCAAGGTCGACTATACAACCGTGCCCGAGTCGGCCCGCGTGCTGCACTCGCTGTCGCCTTTCGAGCTCGGGGTCCCCATCGACGCGGTGTGGCCCGGATGGGCCCATAAACGGGGCCTTCGTTTCTGCGCCACCGTCTACGACCTCATCCCGCTCGAGCACCCCGGGATATACCTCGACGATGTCGGCCAACGCCTGTTGTATTCCGCACGTCTCGAGGTGCTGCGGGCCGCCGACGCCCTGCTCACTATCTCCCCGGCGACCAGCCGTTCGCTCATGGCGAACCTCGGCGTCGATGCGGCCAAGCTGCACATGGTTGGGGCCGGTACGGCGCCCCGGTTCGCTCCGGCCGAGTCCCTCGAGAGCGCCGCGGCGCTGGCGCAACGGACCGTGGGCGGCCTCGAGCCCCGCTTCGTCCTCTACCCCGCCGGCAGCGACGGCAGAAAGAACGTCGAAGCGCTCATAGTCGCCTTCGCACGCCTCCCCGAACCGCTGCGCAGCACGCGCCAACTGGTCGTGGTGGGCCAGCTCCCCCCTTTGATGGCTAACCACTTCCGCCACGTGGCGGCCACCGAAGGCATCGAGGGGCGAGTGCTGTGCACGGGGCACGTCTCGGACGAGACAATGCTCCGGCTGTACCAGGCGACCGAGCTGTTGTGCTTCCCGTCGCTGATCGAGGGCTACGGCCTTCCCGTCGCCGAGGCAATGGCATGCGGGGCTGTGGCGATCGTCTCGGACGTGGACCCGCTGCGTGACCTGGTCGGGCCCGAGGCCCGTTTCGACCCGCGCAACCCGGCAGCCATCAGCGCCGCGATCGAACTCGCCCTCACCGACGAGGCATTCCGCGAGGCCGCCCGTTCGCACGCCCGCGCCAGTGTCACGACCTGGGCCGAAGTGGCAGATCGGACTGCTGCCGCCTACGAGGCGCTCTTAGACCGGCCGATTCGGCCCTGGCGACGCCCTCGGAGGCGGATCGCGATCGTTTCACCATTCCCGCCCCTTGCCTCGGGGATTGCGAACTACAGCTTCCGGCTCGTCGAAGAGATGGCCTCCGCCGGTGATCTCGACATCGACTGCTTTGCCGACGGCCTCGACCGATCGGCGGAGCCCCCGAGAGCACCGGCAGGGCTCGAGGTTTACGACGCCCGCTCGTTCTTGCGGGTCGAGGCCGCCAAGGCCGGGTACGACGAGGTCGTCTACGTGCTCGGGAACGGGGAGTTCCATACCGGTGCGCTCGAGTCGCTGCGGCGCCGCAGAGGCATAGTCCTCGCCCACGAGGTGCGCCTGAGCGGGCTGTACCGGTTCGCGGCCGGATCGAGAGCCGCTGTGCCAGAGGGCGTCTCGGCCACGATCCGCAAGATCTACGGTCCGCTCCTACCGGAGGGGCTAGCTGCCTCGGGTGAGGTGACTGCCCTCGAGGCTGAGCGCTATGGCCTGCTCATGGCGCGCGAGGTAATCGCACTTTCAGACCGGTTCCTCGTCACCTCGCAGGCCGCCGCCCGCCTGGCACGCCTCGAGGCCGGCCCTGAGCTCTCCTCGCGCGTGGATGTGGTGGGTTTCGCCAGCGACGTACCCCGAGCCGAGGGCCCTCCGCACTCAGCCGAGATCGGCGTCGGGCCCGGCGCCCGGGTTGTCGCCAGCTTCGGCATAGTCGACCCGATCAAGCAGCCCAACAAGCTCGTGCACGCCTTCGCGGCGCTGGCCAAGGCGGACCCGTTCCTGATGCTGGCCCTGGTCGGACCGGTTAGCAAAGAGCTGGCCGACGAGCTCAAGGCGCTCGGCGCCGGCCTCGGGCTGCAAGGACGGCTGCTCGTGACCGGGCGCGTCGGAGCCGAGGCCTACCTGGGCTGGTTGAACCGGGCCGAGCTCGCGGTGCAGCTTCGGGCGTCGTTCTCGGGCGAGGCATCGGCGGCCGTCGGCGACTGCCTCGCGGTCGGTGTGCCGATGATCGTCAGCGATCTCGGCTGGATGGGCGAGCTGCCGAACGACGTCGCCGCCAAGATCGCTGTCGACGCCACCATCTCCGAGCTCGCGCAGGCGTGCGGCCAGCTCCTCGACGACGCGGAAAGCCGAGATCGACTGAGCAGGCGGGCGCGGGAGTACTCCAAGGAGCACAGCTTCGAAGCAGCCGCGAGGGCCCTTCTCGCGGTCTTGGACGAGATGGACCCTCAGTCGGCCCGGCCCGGTCGCAGCAGCGCGTAGACGCCACGGCGGGCGAGGCGGACCACCCTTGCGAACCGCCACAGCGAAGGTCGTCGGTCTGCGGCCGCGAGAGCCTTGCGTGCCAGGTCAGTCGGGTTGCGCGGCGTCGGCGGAGGGCCCAGGGCGGTGACGTCGGAGTCCGTCATGGCGATGCCCGGGGCCGGCAGCGAGTCCCACCCCGAGACGTGTGGCAAGTCGAGCGAGGCCAACGCCCTCCGCTCACGAGTCGCCCGCTTGCGAACCAGGGCGAGCACCTGCTCGATCGAGGCGTCCTCGCCGTCAGTCCACTCGCCCTCGTCGTCATCGGGCGGCGGCACCGTCGAGGCGCTCACGACAAGTCGCTCTGCCCGCCTTCCCACAGCCGCGACAAAAGCAGCCTGCTGCTCCTCGTCGCCGAGCTCGATCCGCTCGGCCCGGCGCCAGACCCTGAGGGCCGCGCTACCGCCCGGGCCGCCGGGGAGGTCGTCGAGGGACTCGAGGCGAACGACAACGTGAGCCCCGCGACGCAGCACGAGCGAGAACGCGGTCAAGGACACGGCACGCTCGAAGCGGCCAGCCCGCGCTCTTACCGGAAGGCCCGACTGCAGCTGCACGAGGACGGAGTCGAAGCGCCCCACCATGGGCCAGAGCTGGAGGCAACCCGGAAGCCCTCCCGCGCCCAGGTAGCGGTGCGCGGTCGCGAGCGGGTCCGGGGCCACGACCTCGACGCTGTGCCCATCTGCCAAGAGGGCAGTCACCTCGGCGCGCAGGGAAACCGAGCGGGCGCGCTCGGGCGGCGGCAGGGAACCGACGACCAGCACCTTCATGGCCGCAGCCTGTCACCGGCTTGCCGTGCTCGCCTGGAGGTGCTCACCTGAAGTCCTCGAGAGAGCTCTCCATCGCATCGAGTACGGACGGCCACCTGTAGTTCGCGAGCACATAGTCGCGGCCTTTTCTGGCGAGTTGGGCAGCCTGACCGGGCGCCTCTGCGACAAAGCGCAGACACTGGCCGAGCTCGAGCTCGTCGCCGTAAAGCAGACCCCCTCCGGAACGCTCGCAGTGCCAAGTGACCACGTCGCTCTGGCGGTTCGCGATCACGACGGTCTCTGCGAGCCAGGCTTCCATGATCGTGCGCGAGAAGCTCTCGTTCGCGCTCGGCTGCAAGAAAGCGTCCGCGGCGGCAAAGGCGTCAGGAACCTCGGCCGGCGAGAGGTAGCCGAGGTCGACGATCCTGTCCTCGATCCATGGTGGGGGCAGGGCGTCGCCCACGCCGATGGTCACGAGATCGAACGGTAGGAAATGACGGCGGGTCGCGACCCCGAAGCCGACCATCAGCTCCTGCCAGCCCTTGCCGCCCTCGCGCCTGCCTGCGTAGAGCACGTACGGGCGCTCGAGGTCGTGCGCCTTTCGAAATCCCTCGCGGTCGTAGCTCTCGGGGATATTGACCGCGGCGCCGATGACCGAGTGGTGGGAGGCCACAGGCGCGAGGCGATGCGCCAACTGATGCTCAGGTTCGGAGAGGAACCAGACCGCGGCAGAGGAGGCAAGTCCGGCGGCCACAGATCTCAGGTACGCATACGGCTCGTCATGCAGGCACGGCATGAGGATCGTCCGCTCCGGCGCGATACCCGCGCAATACAGGGTCGACCAGAACAAGTACGGGGAGAACACGATCGCCGAATACTGCTCAGCGTGCCCGGAGAGGTAAAGGTACAGGTCTGGCACTCGGAAGCGCCCGTTGATCCAGGCCAGCTCTTCGGCTTCGTCCAGGCGGTCGCCGGACAACAGCCGGCCCTGGATCCAGTGCCAGCGCCCGCGGTCTTGAGCCTGGATCGTCGGGAAGCGACGGACGGTCACCCGGCCGTCGACCGTGGTGCCCGGAGGGACCTCGTTTTCCCAGGTGTAATGGTTCAAAGCGCAGGTCGTGAGCACCTCGACGTCGTAGCCCCGCTCGGCGAGGCCGTGCGCTGCCTCGCGCACGACAGCCTCCGAACCCCCCACCACGGCGTCTCCGTAGCGGGGGGTCACGAAAGCGACGCGCTTCCTTCCCGTACCTCCAGATGTCACTCTAAGTGGTGGACTAGTCACGACCCGTGGGAATCCTCTATCATGATGTTATGTTGCCTTGCGATAGCAGCCATCGTTGCATGACCAGGCGGCTCAGGTCCCCTCGCCGCCTGATTTCGGGTTTGGCCGCACTCGGTGTCGTCGTTGCGATGACCGTTCCAGCCGTCTCGACGGCTTGGGCCGGAGTGCGAACCAAAGGCTCACGAGCTGAGCACGGGCGCGCGAACCTCGCCCAGGTCAACCACTTCGGGAGCGCTCTGTGGTCCATGAAGAAGATGGGCCCGGTGTGGATGAGCTCACCTGTCGTGGCCACTATCGACGGCATCAAGGCGGTGGTGCTCGCGACGCTGACGGGGGAGATCTATGTCGTGAACGCGCTTACCGGCGCCGAGTTGCCGGGCTGGCCGGAGTACGTCCACATAAATTCCCCGACCCCGACCGCAATCGACTCGAGCCCGGCGGTCGCGTATCTCGACGGTCCGAACAAGCCCCCCTCGATAATCGTGGGCGCCGGCTCAATGTGGAGGAAGGACCAGCAGGGCGGCCTTGAGGCCTTCTACGCGAACGGGAGGGAGCGTTTCGTCTTCCAAACCCGCCGGACGTTCAACCCGTGGGGCGGGCCGGACGACTGGTCGGACCCCGTGTTCGCGACGCCGGCGGTGGGCGACATCACAGGCACAGGCCAGCTTGACATCGTCTTCGGCTCGTATGACCACTACATCTACGCGCTGCAGCCGAACGGCAGGCTCGTGCCGGGCTTCCCTGTCAACCGGGCCGACACGATCTGGTCGTCGCCGACGCTCGTCGACACGAGCCACACCGGGCGTGACGACATCATCATGGGCACCGACGCCAGCGGCCTCGACGGCTGCCACGGGGGCTGGCTGGTCGACTACCGTTACGTGGGCTCAGGTCCGAAGCTCATCTGGCAACGATGCGTCGGCCAGACCATCTGGTCCAGCCCGACAGTCGGGGTCCTCAACGACACGGGGCGGCCCGCGGTCGTCGTGGGCACGAGCTACTACCCGAACTACCACAGCGCGGCCACGGACCAGATCCTGGCCGTTTACGCCGACAACGGCCAGAACGTGCCAGGCTGGCCGGTCACTGCCCGTGGTCCGACGTTCGGCTCGCCGGCGATCGGGCGCATCGACGGCGAACAGGCCGTCGTGGCGACATCGTGCGCCCGCTGTCTGAGCGGCCCCGCGGTTGTGACCGCCTGGACCGGCTCGGGACGCCGGATCTGGTCGACGGACTTCGATCCTCACAACGAAGCCACCTCGTCGCCGGTTCTCGTCGACATCACCGGGGGCCGCGACGACGGGGACGACGTGCTCGTCGGCGCCGCCTGGGGCCTCTACCTGCTGTCTGGCAAGACAGGGGGCTTCCTCTACAACACCGGTGCCTGGGCGTCCACGCTCGACATGGGCTGTGACGCCCCGAGCAGCGCGGCCGCGTCCTATGTGCCCGGAGCCCCCGGAACCGGCTGGATGCTCTATTCCGCCTGCGGCGGACCGACCCTGCCCGCAACGCTGGCCGCATACGCGTTTCCAGTCGCTCCGGCGGCCTCGGATCCCCCCGCGTGGCCCGAGTGGAGGGCCAACGCCGATCGCACCGGAATCGCCGACCCTGTCAATGTCCCCCGCACGTGGTGCGGCCCGGCCAGCCCGAAGGTAGCCGGCTACCGGCTCGTTACCACTGACGGCAAAGTCTTCCAGCGCGGCGACCTTCCCTACTGCGGCGGCTTGAACACCTCCGTGCTGCCAGCGCCCGTAGTCTCGATGGCCAACACACCCGACGGGAAGGGCTATTGGCTCCTGCTAGGGGACGGTTCGGTCTACGCGTTCGGCGACGCGACCTGGTACGGGGATCTCCGCGGCAGCGGGTGGCACGGTGGGCCGGTTCCGCCCGGAGCCCCGGCTGTTGGCATCACCTCGACCGCCGATGGTGACGGCTACTTCATCCTGGCGGCCGACGGCTCGGTCTACGCGTTCGGCGACGCGAAGTACCACGGGTCCCGGGGTGGTCAGTGGAGCGATGGCGAAGTCGTCGGGATGGCGCTCGACCAGGCCACGGGCGGCTACTGGCTCGTGACCTCCAGCGGGGCGGTCTACGGAGAGGATGCTCCGGTCCTCGGCTCGCCGTCGCGTCGCCCGCTGGCCTCGCCCGTTGTCGCCATCGCGGCCACGCCCGAGGGCAAGGG
The DNA here is from genome assembly GCA_049523315.1 of Acidimicrobiales bacterium. Taxonomy (GTDB): domain Bacteria; phylum Actinomycetota; class Acidimicrobiia; order Acidimicrobiales; family Bog-793; genus Fen-455. The sequence goes on from JBEKMZ010000035.1 coordinate 18,832, forward strand.
CTACTGGCTCGCCGCCAAGGACGGGCGCGTCTACGCCTACGGCACCACCTCACGGCCGTCGGCGGCAGCAAGGCACCTCGCCTCGCCGGTTGTGTCCATCGCGGCGGACCCGACCGGTGACGGCTACTGGCTCGCAACGGCAGCAGGTGGCGTCGTCCGTGCCGGCAAGGGCGGTTGCTACGGCCATGTGCCCGGCACCGCTCACTCCGAGCCCATCACGGTTTTCAGCGCTCCGTAGCTGTCGCGCCCTGCTCGGTCGGTACGTCGACTCCGGCCCAGCGGCCGTACACATCCCGGCTTGCCAGCGCCCAACGGCGCCTCAGCTGAGCACGCTGGGCCAAAGCAGCGGGTAGGACGCGCGCGAGCACGCCTGCGACGCCGTCTTCTCCCCCGCCGGACCACTTCTTTCGCGCCTCTCGCAGAGCCAGCGGCAATGGTCCACATCTCGCCAGGGTCAGGATCCTGTTGCGTTCCGCCAGGAACCGGGTGCGAGCCGCGAGCGTGCCGCCACTCGTCTGCCCCCGGAGGTGGCGAAGGGTCGCGGCGGGGTCGTAAACGATGCGATACCCCTGCAGGCGCGCCCGCCAGCACCAGTCGGTGTCCTCGTAGTAAGCGAAGAAGCTTCGCTCGAGAGGCCCGACGTGGCCGAGGACCGATGCGGTCGTGACGAACGCCGTCCCCGAGGCGGCAAAGCACTCCCTTTGCAGGCTCCAGCGGTCGTCGTCGGGAAGGTCCGCCCCGCAGTCGCCCGCGTAGCCGTCGCGGCGGAGATAGGCCCCGGCGGTGTTGACCAGGTCGACCACTCGGCGAAGCGGCACAGGCTCGCCGTTGAGCACGAGCTCCGGGCCGTCGTGGTGAGGATCGGTAACGCTCTTTGCTGCCTCGGGGAGTGGAACGTAGAAACAACGACGGCCGGCCGTCCAACGCCAGCGTTCACCGCCGAGCTGTTCGAGCCGGTGCACACCAGGCCCGACGAGGCTTGCCAGCACATCGGTGTCACCCAGCATCGCTGAGTTAACCCGGCGCCCAAGCGGTCGGCCGTCACCAGGGACGAAATGCTCCTCATCCTCGAGCACGACCTCACCGAAGCGACGCGCGAGAAGGATCTTCGGGGCGACGGCGGCGACGTCGCCCGCCTCGAGCACTCGCCCGGAGGTCTCCAGCCACCCCGGGCAGGCTATGGCGTCGTCGTTGAGAAGCGCGACGATGTCTCCTCGCGCGGTGGCGACACCGGCGTTCACACCGCTTGCGAAACCCGCGTTCTCCGCCAGGCGTACCACCTGCACTCCGTCCCGCGCGTACGCTGCAACGGTTCCACCCTCGGAGCCGTTGTCGACCAGGATGACTTCGTCAGCCTGACCGACAACAGAGTCGAGGCACCGTTCCAGCCACTCCGTCGGTTGGAACGAGACGACGACTACCGAGGAGCTCAGGTTGTCGCCTTCAAGGTGGAGCGGTCGATGACGCGGTCGATGAACCCGTACTCCAGCGCCTCTTGGGCGGTGAACCACCGGTCGCGGTCCGAGTCGGCCTCGATCCTCTCGACCGGCTGGCCGGTGTGCTGGGAGATGCGCTCGGCCATCATCCTTTTCAGGTAGATGATCTGCTCGGCCTGGATGGCGATGTCCGCGGCCTGACCTTGCATCTGGCCCGAAGGCTGGTGCATGAGGATCCGGCTGTGAGGCAGCGCGTAGCGCTTACCAGGGGCACCGGCACAGAGCAGGAACTGGCCCATCGAAGCTGCGAGGCCGAGACAGATGGTCGAGACGTCGCATCGGACGTATTGCATCGTGTCGTAGATGGCGAGCCCATCTGTCACCGAGCCCCCGGGGGAGTTGATGTAGAGCGAGATGTCCCGTTCCCGGTCCTCGGCCTCGAGCAGGAGGAGCTGAGCGCAGACCATGTTCGCCGAGGTCTGGTCGACCTGGGTACCGAGGAAGATGATGCGCTCGCGAAGCAGGCGCTGGTAGATCTCTCCCGCACGATCGCCTGAGCCGTACTCTGCGCTGACGGTCACTGCTTCGATCCCCCCTACGGGCGGAAAGGACATGCTTCCTCCTTGTCGGGTCCGACTTTGATGGGACCGCGACCGCAGATTACCGGAGCGGCACGTCCTCGCAGGCTCTAGCAGCCCGTCCGGTACGGTCGAGCCGAGTCCGCCTCGGCCCGCGGTACGCTCAGGCTGATCATGCGGGCGTGGCGGAATTGGCAGACGCGCCGGGTTTAGGTCCCGGTCCCTTCGGGGGTGGGGGTTCGAGTCCCTTCGCCCGCACAAAATAGCCGTTAAACTGCAGTAATGCTTTTCTATCGGTGCTTGTCCGCTAGCGGTCTTGGTGGCCGGAACACCCCAATTGCTAACCATTTGCTAACCAGCGGTTAGGAGCGGGCATGCTCGGTCACTTCAAGAAACGTGGTGAGAGCTGGTATTTCTGGGTCGAGCTCGAGCGCGGAGCCGACGGTAAGAGGCACCAGCTATCACGCGGCGGCTTTCGGACCCGCAAGCAAGCAGAGAAGGCCTACGCCGAGGTTCGTGACCAGCTCCGGCAGAACAGCTTCGTAGCGCCGGCAAAGACGACTCTGGGAGTGTTCCTGGTCGACCAGTGGCTTCCGGCGGTTCGGGCGAGCATCCGACCCGGTACTCACGACCACTACTCCAAAATGGTCCACGGCTACGTGGTGCCACGGCTGGGAGGTCACAGGATCGAAGACATCACTCCGGGACAGCTGAACGCCTTCTACGCGGATCTCCTCCTTGATGGCCGGCTTCACGGCGGTCCGTCACAGCCAGCAGGCCTGAGCCCGAAGACCGTCCGCCACGTTCACACGCTCCTGCACAAGGCTCTCGCTGACGCAGTTCGTTGGGGCAACCTCGGTCGTAACCCTGCGGATCGGGCGGAGCCACCGCGTCCGCGCACAGCCGAAATGAGGGTCTGGGACCTCACTCAGCTGCGGCGGTTCCTGACCCGGGTGGAAACCAACCGACTGGGGCCGGTCTGGCTGCTGATGGCCACCACCGGTATGCGCCGCGGCGAGGTTCTCGGGCTGAGGTGGGCCGACGTGGACCTCGATGGAGGCCGAGTCTCCGTCGTGCAGACGCACGTTCTCGTCGATCATCTGGTCATCGTCTCGGAACCCAAGACAGCAAAGGGTCGTCGTTCAGTCGCGCTCGACCCGACCACGGTCTCAGCGCTGCGGCAGTACCGCCGGCTGCAGCGAGAAGAGCGCCTCCGCTACGGCGAGCTCTGGACCGACACAGGACTTGTCGCAACCCGCGAGGACGGAACCGCGATCAACCCACGCCTATTCAGTGCCTGGTTCACCCAACACGCCCGAGCCGCCGACCTGCCACTGATTCGGCTCCATGACCTGCGCCACTCGTACGCGACCGCCGCGCTTTCGGCTGGAATCCCGGCCAAGGTCGTAAGTGAGCGCCTCGGTCATGCGAATATCGCCATCACGCTCGACACGTACTCCCACGTCCTCCCGAACATGCAGGAGCAGGCCGCCGAGCAGGTAGCTCAGCTCATTCTCGGCAGCTAACGGGGGGTGGTCGAACAGCGATGACCATGTTGCTTCCTTAGGCCGCCTCCATCCATTCCCCCTCCAACCACCTGTCGGCCGCCACGGTCGATGAGCACGAAGCCGACACGATGGTTGAGCATCGTCTCGTGAACGTGTGTCGTTTTCGGGACCATCGTGATGGCGTGGGGGTGGCTCAGGCGAGGCAGATTCTCGAGGCGTTCGGCGAGCGACTCGGCGTAGTCGCGGCGGAGACCGATCGCGACGATCAAGGAGACTCCGCCCCGGCGGACGCGCACAAGGAAGGCCATCGAGGCCGTGCGGTCCCACGAGCTCGCCGACCCGTGGTCGACCTCGACGACGACCGGGCGTGCGAGCCAGTCACTCGCGGCCAGGCCCTTGCGCGTTCAGTCGTGCTCACGCTGTCGCCGACGCGCCCTGCCGTGCAAGTGCTGCCGCGGATCTCGTCTTCATCGAAGTTGCCGCCGCCATTGTTCAGCAAGGCGTGCTCAGTCTCCGCGGCGCCGCGCGGTCAGAAGATGATCAATGAACTCGTCGCTCAACACCCCTCCTCCAACCACGCCCTTTACACCCCCTCCTCCAACCACCCCTCCTCCAACCACCCCAACACTCACACGTTCGAGTTGTCCATGGAACGTTGGTCCCACTTGGCGAACCAGGCCGCGAATATGGATTGGTAGATGGCCAAGAGACAGGATGTTAATTGTCGCGAGTTGCAACGCCGATCAGTTGGGCATCGAAGGGCATCTCCCAATGGCCCGTCAGCCGCGTAGCTTGCCGTATCCCGAGGTGTACAGGGGCAGCTGCGATTGCAGAACACGCCCAACCGTAGTCGATCAGGTTGAGGCGCTCGCTGCGACGGACGGCACGGTTCGCTGGTTCTGATCGGCCCCGAAGCTCCTCGGCTCCTCCGGCGTCTGACGCTAGCCCCTGTGAGGCACGAGGAAAGGGTGAGAGGCTCGATCGGCCTCGAGGCACGTCTCTGGAGCTGCGGCTGACGGCTTGCATCGGCGTAACAACAAGGGGCGTCCGGTCACCACACGATATGCACAGGGTGCCAAACCGGCGACGACGCCCGGCGCGGACATTCGAGCGTTGCGGCGCCCACGATCGCTCCGTGTTCTCGGAGCGTAGCCACTTACTAGGACCTTCCGGCGCGTGACACCGACCGTAGAGCTGGATTCTGGCCGTCGGCTTGTCGAACAGTCACCATTCCGCACCGAGGGCGTCGGCGAGGCAAGACGCGTCTTCTCGTTCGGAAAGATCGAGCCACGCTCGATCCTGCTGATGTCGCCCTGGTCGATGCCGGTCTTCTCGGCGAGATCGATCTGGGTGAGGCCGCGGAGCTGTCGGCGTTCCATCACCTGAACTGCGAGCCGCTAGGTCTGTTCGAAGACCGTCCCGTCCCCCTACGTTTCGAAGGTCAGCCGCGCACGATGGGTCACGGAAGCCTCTTCATAGCTACGAGCCATATCGCCTCCTCGGATCATTGTTGGCTTCACCGATAGCACGCCAGACGCGATCGTGGCCGTGCGCCGGGCCGTCAGCGACGGCGGGAGCGGCACCGCCTCGCGCGTCGCTCTGACCGAGCCCTTCCATCCACAGGGCCGTGACCTGGAGCTGTGAGTGTTGCTGTGAGCTGCCGGAGCGCGCGCATCCTTCCACCGTGATGGTCGAACCAAAGAAGATCGTCCGCGAGCTCGTCTGTGAGCACTGCTGTGAGTGTTGCTGTGAGAAGTGCTGTGAGCCGATCAGCGCACCATGACGTGATGGATCGACTCCGCTCCACCCACAGCGATCGCATGACGTCGGTGCCGAAGCCGGCGGGGATGTACCTGGCGACTCGCGCAGCGACTGTCAAGGCGACCTTTGACCCAGCTCTCTTTGTGACGGCCGACGGGCCAGCACTGTGATTGTCCGAGAGGAGACCCCCGTGACTGAGCCCTTCACCACCAACGACCAGCTGCTCGTAACGCCAGAAGAGGCCGCTCGCCGGCTGTCGGTCGGACGAACCACGATCTACGAGCTGATGTCGAGTGGTGAGCTCCAGTCGGTGAACATCGGTCGCTCCAGGCGTGTCCCGGTGAGCTCGTTGTCGTCGTTTGTTAGCAGGTTGATCGGCGACGTCGCCGTTGAGCCCAACGTTGACGCTGAAGGGGAAGTGGCACCCTTCCTTGTCCGCAAGCTCTGAACGAGCTGAGCGGGTCGCAACGTAAGCCTTGAGGTAAACACGTAATGGGGCTCCTAGGCTCGTCCCGTGACCGGCATGCCCGCTGCGTCATTGCCCTCTTGGAAAAGAGAGGCGCTGCTCTCGGTGAACTCTGCTTACGGCCAGACGTCGAGCAGGTCGGACGCGAGCACCATCATCGAGGCGGCGATCGTCTCGGAATTCTCCTCGCTCCCGGCCGCACGGACAGCCATTTCGACAGCTTCTGCGTCGTGGCGGGTAAACAGGCCGTTGAAGAGCGTTCGCGCCTCCGTTGTCACCGCCGCTGAGAGTGGATCGCGTCCCAGCAAGTCAAGTTGCCCGGCGAGGCGGGTCGTCTCGACGGCGCGGAGCAGCCGGAGAACATCAAGCGCGTCCTTGTCACGCTCCCGAGCCGGCGAACCGACCCGCTCAGCGATCTTGTGCACTTTGGCGACGAGGAGGGCTGCTGGCCCGGCGATCCAGATCTCGTATGAGCGGCTGTCCGCGACGCCGAGAGCCCCGATTGTGTGCCGGGAGCGATCGACGAGGGCGCCCTCCAATCCCTTCGCCCGCCGTGCCACCGTTCTGCCGTGGACCCCAAGGTCTGCTCCGCGACGTCCGGGACCGGCCAATGCCTCTGGAACGAGAAGGTCGACGTACACCTCTTCAAGGCTGGTCCATCGTCCGGGCTGGTCACCCGGCTTGAGGCGCGCCGCCCGGAGCGCGTCCTCCAACAAAGGCGAATCACCGAGATCCTCAGGGGCAATCGCGAGGTCTCCGTCTGTCGTGTACTCCGGGAGAGCAAGATCGGCGTCACCGGTGTGGACGTAGATCGCCTGAGCACCGACGAGGATGAGAGCGTCCAGATGACTCTCCAAGGCTGATAGAGCGTCCAGGAGCACCTTCCTGGCAAGGACGTATAGCGGATCAGGTTCGCCAGGCATCTTCGTTCCGTTTCATCCAGGCCAACAGCTCATCACCTTCAGACGGCTCCCGACCGGGTCCGGTCAAGAGATCAACAACAAGTTGGGTTGGCGCGACCGTCACGAGACCTTCGCGGACCAGCGTTCGCTCGAAGACGACGTCATCAAACGGCTCGATCAGGAGGACGTTCGCGCCGGCATCGGTTGGCCGGAGTTGTAGAAGCTTCGTTGCCTCCGAGATGTTGTCAATGTAGAACGCAGCGATGCGCGCTGGGGCGATCGGCGCGAAACGTTGTGCGGCCAGCGAGGCCGTCGCCGCGTAGCGCAGCCCAGTTTCACTGAGTCTTTCGGCAACTCCACCAACGCCGCGCGGGTCAAGAAGAGTAGCGGTCCTGTTCGATCGACGGAGTTCATAGTCCTGACTCCATCGACGGATTGTGCCGGTCCAGTCGATGTCGGCGACGCCACCCTTGTCGTCCCGGGTAACCAGCGCGTCCCTCACCAGGAGCTCGATCACGCGAGAAAGTGTCGCCGCCGGGACTCCGGCGCGTCCTGCCAGTTCACGAACGCCGTACGGCGGGCGATAGTCGACGAGCGCCCGCACTGACCTTGCGGCGCCACGACCGCGCAGTGATTGGAGGGGCCGGTCGTCAGGCCACGGATCCTTTGTTGCTCCTGCCGTATACACGAATAGCCCCGGTCGCCGGGCCATCAGGCGCACGTTGCCGGTCGTGTCGAGGTAGCTGACACCTTGTTCTTCGAGGAGATCCTTCGAGCGGGGGCTCAGGAACGGCGAGAAGATAAGAGGCTCAGCCCCTTGGTCATCGCTGCTCTCGATGTAGCTGCGAAGCTGGTCGAGCGCACCGAGCAAGGATGCCGGGTTCCGTATGCGCTTTGTCTCGACGATGAACCGCGCATTTTCGCCTTCAGGCGAGCCGATGCGCAGGAAAGCATCGGGCCGCCAGGTTCCCTTGCCTCGAGGCTCCATCTCGACTTGACTGGACCAGCCCGGTGGCAGGGCGTGTTCCAGGAGGTTGGCGAGCTCGCGCAAGGTCTGCGCCTCCATAGTCGGTCGGTTGTCGTTAGGCATCTGAGGCGCTCCAGATTCAAGTGATTGCGTTTCAATAGTAGCGCCGTCTCGTGGAACACGAAACAGTCAGCTATTTGAAACAACCCTCATGGCCCAAGACGGGTTGGATCCGCCTAGCTGAGTCCGGGTTGACATCGTTGACTGCTGCCTCGGCTTAGAGCGCAAACGCCCGGCGACTCGCGACACACATCCTGTGATCACTATCAGTTCCAAAATCGTCTCCCCTAACAGGCAGGCGGACGACGATTGACGACGGGCCCGCTGACGCCACCCAGACCGTCCCGCGTAGGACCAAGTCACTGTCCCGCTCCCAATCGGAGGTGATCGGTTGGCGCGAGGATGGCGCGGGACCCTCCCGAACACAGGTGCACGTCGGTGACCGACTATGCACTTGAGCTGCGACTTCATGGACACCGGTGGACGTCCAGGAACGCACTTTTGTGCCTGCAAAGCCCTCTACCAGTTCGATTCTCGGCGCCGCCTCCAGCATTTAGGCTGTTCAGAGGCTATTTCTCGGATACAGTGCAGGCGGCGCTGGCGCTTTCCGAGAAGTTGCCGGGGCTGCTTCGCGAAACTTCTCCGACTCCTCCTCGCTTGTTTGCAGTTGGCCTGGAACCAAGGCGTCCTCGGCGAGAGCGGCGGGTGACTGAAGAATGCTCGATTCAAAGTGGGAGTCATAAATCAGGGCCGCTCGATGGTTTATATATATGGTGAGCGTGTCCAGAATAGAGGCGATCACGAGATGCCCGAACCAGTTGCAACCTGACGACAGGAGCACCAAGAGCACTGAGGAAGGTTTCACAGCTTTCTTTGTCGAACACGAGGTTCGACTGCGGCGGGCATTCGTAGCAGCCTATGGCGGCGAGAGGGGCCGGGAGGCAGCTGCCGAGTCCTTCGCCTTCGCTTGGGAGCACTGGGACCGGGTTGTGAAAATGGACAATCCTTTGGCATACCTGTTTCGGGTAGGCCAAAGTCGAACCAGGAAACGGCGAATGCCCATAACCTTTGCTCCCGCCACGAACGATCCTCCGGATTTCGAGCCTGGACTCGCTCCGGCAGTCAAGGCGCTCTCCATCAACCAGAGGACTGCAGTTGTGCTGGTTTGTGGATTCGGATGGACCCTCAGAGAGGTCGCCGAGCTTACCGACACGAGGATTCCGACGGTTCAGAAGCATCTTGAGCGTGGCCTTGCGAATCTCCGTCACGCGCTGGGAGGGAGGACCGATGGACGATGAAATACTGAGCCGACAGCTTCGAACGATGATCGACAGCGCTGCAGCGCCGGTTTGTCACTCCGAAGTCGTGCTCCGGGCGACAAACTCTTCAAAGCGACCCCGCCGAGACCGGACCTTGACTACCCACCGACTGATCGTTGCCGTTGTGGCGGCTGTCATCGTCGTGGTGTTCCTCGTGCCTCTGCCGGGCCTCAGCCTCTTTAACCGGTCGAGCCACCGGGGTGGCTCGACCAATCAATTGCCCCCCACAGCAATTCCCGCAGGCTGGGTTCCCGTAACCCTTGGCAATGCACGAATATCGGTCCCGGCATCCTGGTCGGTGCTCTACAACTCACCGGACTGTCCCTGGGGGAAGGAGCCAGGAGAAGTTCTCGTCAGCCCAACGCCAACGGCTTGTGCGCCGCCAGCTCCGGGGGACGTACCAAAGAATGTCATTGAGCTTCTTTCGTTCCACGGGAAGCATTACGGGCAGCAGAAGGTGATAAATGGAATAACGGTGTACCGGTCAGGAGGAAACATCGACGAAGTTCCGTCCCTTGGCCTCTCGATAGTGTTTGTAGGACCTCTTGGTGAAAGAGTCCTCAATACTTTGACTCGTCTGTCGGGCGAGACCAGACACTAACGACCTACTGGTGCCTCCCAGTGGGGGCAATCCAAAATACACACTGGAGGGCTATATAAAGCTGGATAGAGGCCTGCTATCGTTCTGACGATCCGCCAAGGGAAGGGACTTTCGACCCTATCTATCCCTTGACTGTGGCTCTACAACTAGGCACTAGGGTGCTCTGTCTTATCAGATCATCCCTCGTCTGCCGACCGAACCCCCCTGACCTGGCAGAGGTCACATCTGGGAGGTATATGTGAAGAAAGAGGGACGATGACCAGACCCAAGAGTCGTCGTTCTTTGGTAGTAGCTATTGCAGCCGCCCCTCTCCTGTTGGCGCTCGTTGGCACAGCGATCTCTTTACCTGCAGGGCCAGCGAGTGCACAGGGCGGGACCTGCACGACCTATAACCAATATTTCGATGGATACCAGCACAACAACACAACTGGCTATGGCGCTCGAATGAATACTCGTCACGTGAGTCCAGTCGTTTGCGGAGCCGCAGGCACCTCCTCTGTCTGGAGCATGATCACAGACGGGACAGGCACCGATTTTGCTCAGTCGGGCGAGCTCATGAATGCGGCCTGGAGCACTACCACTGTGTACTACTTCACAGAATGCGGGCTTTGCGATAATACAGATGGATCGATCCAAACCAGCGCGCCAGTCAATAAAGGTGCTGTCGGCCAACAATCCAATAGTTCTTATAACGATGAGTACAGCTCATGGTTTACTCCGAGTACAGGAGTCACCACGCAACAAATTGCTCCAGCCAATGATCCTACCCTAACCAGCAATTTGAACACATACTCAGTCATGCTATTTACTCCGAGTGAGTATGACTTCTATGGGGAGGTTCACTATCCCGAGTCCCAGATGCCTGGTATCACATCGAATCACGATGTGCTGTCATCGATACAGGGTCTCAGCTCACCCGGCGGCAGTTGGGTCACACAGACACCTGCCATGATGCAACCTATTTATGACACATTTCCATATGGTGGATACACATCATACGGCTCGAACGGCAGCTTCGGTATATGGGATACCCGTGACTAGAAAGGAGACCAGGGCGATGTTCCATAAGTCATTGAGACGTCGTACACTGACATTTGTGTCTGCAACTATATTCATGGTGATGGCAGGCATGATGATCGCCATTAATATAACCAGTTCCCGGGATCAAGTAATGGTTAGGACGACCGCTCGCATTAACCTTGCAGCTCCGGCCTATCGGAAACTGGCAAGCACGTCAACCACTATGAGGTCGGTGCCGAGCACGATCCCAGCCGGAGGAGTCACGGTGTTGGGAGGTAACGCCCAAAGGGGTGGTAATCCGGTGCTTATGTACCTTGATCCGGCGACTAGTGTGACAGGTATGATAAGTCAGGCGGAGGCCGGTGCGGATGCTTTGGCGATTGACAACGGACCCGGCTTAAGTGTGACAAATGCCGTGCTTGCGTCAGTTACGCTACCCTCCGACGTGCCTCCCGCCGGCGTTACACCGTCGCCATCCGCTGTGATTGGTACCACAGCGTGGGTGGTAACTGTCACCTCGCCTGCGCCGGTTTCGATGTCCACTTGTTCAGTTCCGGGCAGCAGCAGTAATAATTGCGCAGTGGTCGTGTCTAATAACTACATGGTGCTGGACCCGACGACCGGCGCATTTCTCGTGTCTACCTTCGGGTAACCGAACGCCATTCGCCACCACCTAGGACTACTGAGTTTCACACAAGTAGCTTGTCCGAAGGTTATCGACCACCAAAAGAGGTGGCAGCGATGACCTTGGCAAAGCCCCTCGGTAGCGGACCAAGTCACCGAGGGGCTTTGCGACGGCCCGGCCCTGCAGGTCGGCTCGAGGCCGCCGCCGCTCCGATCCGATGGTCTCGACCGGAGTTACGGCAGGTCCGATCGGCGGCGTGGGAGGTGCCGTACCGGACGGGACGACACCCTGGCTTGCCGATGAGAGCGTTCCAGCAGCAAGGCATGAATCGGCTGTGGGGCAGGCGACGCCTCCCTCTTTCCGATCCCGTCGCGCACTGTTAACAGGTGGTAGCCCCCTACGAGGCACACGAGCGAACCTCACCTTCCACGCTCGAGCTGCGCAACATCCCGTAACCGAGGAACAGACCGTGACTCGCCACTGGTACCTCGCGCGAGCACCGCGGTCGTCGCGGGGTCGAGTAAAGGACCGCCGTTCACGGCCCGCGCACGATCGGTCTCGTCGAGACCAAGGTCGCGTCGCACCGCCACAAGGTTCGCGACGACGCGCCGGCGCCTTCGGCCCTCCCAACCCTCGCTCGGCGGGCCGAGCGCACGTGTCCACGCGTTCGACGAGTCTGAGCCATCGGTTAGGTCAACGGAGCGCCGCCAGTCCTCGATCTCAACGGTGCCCTGCTGCCACCGTTGCACGCGGCCTTGATCGGTCGGGCGGGGTCCAAGTAAGGCGACGACATACTCGGGTGGATGGGAGCTCCACGCCGCGATCTCGCGGCGGCGCACGTTAGCGAGGACAGAATCGACGATCTCGAGGCGGTCGAGGGCACTACGTACGTCAGCACCCAAAACGGCGCGCACCGACTGTTGAGCAAAGAGCGCGGCATCAGCCGCCTCGCTCAGCTCGGCGGCTCTTGTCACGTCGCGTTCCGCGCGTACAAGCCGGCGTCGTGCGGCTGTGTAGCGACCTTGCAGGTTGCGGCGCTCGATCCCTTCGCTCGTGGCACTCATCGTCGCGAACACTCCCGCTTCCTCGTGCGCCTCGTCGCGCTGCACGAGGGAGATGCCAAGCTCACGGGAGGCGTCGCCTTGGCGTGTCGCCAGGTCCACGGCGGGACCGGCGCCGATCAACGAAACAAGCCTGTCGCGCTCGTGGCCGAGTGTGTCCCGAGTAGTTCCGGCGAGACGGGCGATCTCCGCTTCGGTCTCGAGCTCGTCGAGGGCGAGTCGCTGCTGCTCGCTGCGACTCCACGCCCGGCCGAGCTCCTCGTCCCCATCGCCCGTGCTCCTCGTTTCGTCCGGCTCGGTGAGCACGAACATCTCCGTCGAGTCCGTCGCACGGCTCACCGCCACGAGCGCAGCCTCGGCACTGAGGCCCTCCGCACCGAAGACGAACGCGCGACCCCTGCGTCGCGCCACTTCACCCGCCTCGCTCCGCTGCGCCTGCCCGACCGTCTGGCCCTGTCCTTTGTGCAGCGTCCAGGCGTACCCGTAGTCGGTGGCGCGCTTCACGTAGTCGGCGGGCAACCGCACGCTGCGGCCGTCGCTCGTCGCAAGTGTGACCTCTCGCGACTGGCAGTCGATCGCCTGGACGATGCCGCGGGTGCCGTTGCGCACGCCCTTACCGGACGGGTCGCGCCCGGCGCCGAGGCGTGTCCTGTTCCGCAGGCAGCACAGCTCGTCACCCACCCGGTAGGTACGGGGTGCAAGGTCGGCGGGCGCGAACTCCTCGACGACGAGCTCGGGGCCCGACAGCCGGCCCGCCACCTCGACATGGCGGCGGGCAAGGCCGTTCAACACTCGGACCGCGTCGCGGGCGTAGGCGTAGAGAACCGCGTCATCGCCGGACTCGCGCGCCGCCCACCACCGCTCGACCATGTCACCGATCAGTTCGGACGGGTTGGTCGAGCGGTGGACCCGTCCGTGATGGGAATAGGCCGCGGCCGCCTCACCGGCTCTGCCCTCGCGAAGCGCATCGAGCGCTGAGCGTTCCCACTCGGCCACCTGGCGCGCATTTGAGCCGAGCCGGGTCGCTCCGAGCTCGCGGCCGAGCGCGCCGAAACCTCCGCCCGCCTCGACCG
>JBEKMZ010000036.1:0-31501 GCA_049523315.1 Acidimicrobiales bacterium
GGAGAGTACGCGCGGCACAACGGTCACGCCGACCTTCTCCGCGAGGCCATCGACGGCGCCCGGGGGCGATAGGAAGGGCGAGTCAGCTTGACTCCTGCTGCGCGGGTGCGCCCAAGCGTTCGGACTCAGATCCCGAATCGGGATTCGCTGACGGCTCGTTGCGCGTCTTTGTCACCACCGAGCGCGACCCGCGCTGCCCCGGAGCGGCCCTGGAGGAAAAGAACGAGCTCCTGAGGGGCCCCACTTAGAATTGCGCGGGGCTCGCCCGCGTGAGCAACGATCCGCTCACCACCGGTCGACTCCAGCTCGAGCCCGACCTTCAGCTTGCGGGTCATCAACTTGGACAAGTGACCGAGCCTGGACCACAGGGCCGCGTCAAGCTGCGGGTCGCTTCTCGGTTCCCAGCCCGGTGCCGCCCGTCGTACGTCCTCGGTGTGCACGAAGAACTCGACGAGATTGGCGAGCTCGTCGATCGGCCGCCACAAGAGCGGGGGCCCGGATCGCACCTTAGCGACGACTCCGACGAACCCGAAGGTCCGTATCGCCGTGGCCATCGACCTCTCCGTGAACCTCCCGAACGTCCCCGGGAGCAGGATGCCGGGACCCGCCAGCGGCCGGCTCTCGCGCACGAACACGTGAGCGGCGAGGTCCCTCGTCTGCCAGCCTTTGCACAATGTCGGCGCGCTCGGACCAGCCTGGATCATCGCATCGCAAAGGCCAGACCGCTCCGAACGGGCAAGATGGGTCGTGGGCATTCCCGCAGCTGCCCCTTTCTCGTTGCTCAAGGATGCCGCGACCGGACGCTAATGGCTGCCGGACGGCGCGACGTCATGATTGGCCTCTGGCGGGGGCTCGATAGCGTCTCGGCGATGGCTGTCGCCGACGAGCTCCTCAAGGCGATGTGGCGAGCTGTGAGCGATGCCGGAGATGGCCCTCGACAGGTCGAGTTCACCGGCAACAGAGCGGTTCGGTCCGCATTCGCGGCCACGGACTTCGCCGCGGGGTCCATCGCCACAGCTGCGCTCGCGCTCTCCCGTCTCCAAGAAGCTGCAGGCCAGCCCGTCGCACGTGTCGTCGTAGACCGGATGCTCGCCTCGGCCTGGTTCGCCTACTCGCTCAGGCCTCAGGGTTGGGAACCCCCTCCGCAGTGGGACCCAATCGCCGGTGACTACGAGGCGGACGACGGGTGGATACGCCTTCACACCAATGCCCCGCCCCATCGTGACGCCGCCCTGCGAGTGCTTGGCTGCGCCGCCGAACGCGACGAAGTGAGCCGTACCGTGCGCCGCTGGAACGCCGAAGCCCTGCAGGAGGAGATCGTCGCTCGCGGCGGGTGTGCCGCTGTCATGTTCTCGATCAAGGCCTGGCGCGCCCATCCCCAAGGTGGAGCCGTCGCGTCGGAGCCCCTTGTCGAGGCGAGCCCGACCAACGCCGATCGGTGTGGGACTTGGCGGCCGGAGGTGGGCAGACCCCTTCGAGGTGTGCGGGTGCTCGATCTCACCCGGGTGCTCGCCGGACCGGTCGCCACACGATTCCTCGCCGGGTACGGTGCCGACGTCCTCCGCATCGACCCACCTGGCTGGGACGAGACGATCGCGCCGGAGGTGACGCTGGGAAAGCGATGTGCCCGACTGGACGCGACCTCCGTCGCCGGGGCGGAGCACTTGCGCCGCCTCGCTGCCGAGAGCGACGTCATCGTCCACGGGTACCGGCCCGGCGTGCTGTCAGCGCTGGGCCTCTCCGAGGACGAGCGCGAGGCGATCCGCCCAGGGCTCATCGACGTCTCACTCGACGCCTATGGCTGGACCGGCCCCTGGTGCTCCCGGCGGGGCTTCGACAGCCTGGTCCAGATGAGCACCGGCATCGCTGACCGCGGTCGCATCTGGGCCGCCTCTGACAAGCCCACACCTTTGCCGTTCCAAGCCCTCGACCAGGCGACCGGCTATCTCATGGCCGCCGCAGCCATCTACGGTCTGACGGTGCGGATGACGACCGGTCTCGGATGGAAGGCGCGCTGCTCACTCGCCCGGACGGCTCAGGTTCTCATCGAACAGGCCGGCACCCCAAGCGACGGCGAGGCGGCGAACGTGCGCGAGACGCCAACAGACGACGTGATCGAAGAGACGTCGTGGGGGCCTGCGAAGCGAGTGGCTGCGCCGGTAGTGATCGACGGCGCGCCCATGTA
Organism: Acidimicrobiales bacterium; assembly: GCA_049523315.1. Lineage (GTDB taxonomy): Bacteria > Actinomycetota > Acidimicrobiia > Acidimicrobiales > Bog-793 > Fen-455. Next base: position 2,186 of record JBEKMZ010000036.1, read on the forward strand.
CTGGGAGCGGCCCGCTACGGCCCTCGGCTCGAGCTCAGCTTCGTGGTAAGGCGCACGGCGCCGGCGGCCGCATGGCGCGATCCGCCACAAGCCATCCTGACATCGTCAGTGCCGCCGCAGGACGACGAGAAACTCGGCAACCCCGCGATTGGCAAGTGAGCCGAGGAAGCCGAAGCCCTTCGGAGCACGGATGCCCCACTCGGCCAAGGCGACGGGGATGGACCCTGCTATTTCAAGCCTCGGCCCGTCGCGACGCGCCGAGATCGTGAATCTCACGATGTGCGACTCGCCGTTCATCGCGAGCCGACCCGTGGTCGTCGCGAGAACGGTCCCACCGGAGGCGAAAGCTGCGCTGAAGCTCACCGGCCGGGCGAGGCTCAAGGTCGCATACCGATGGTCTCTGGCGCCGAGATCCTGTGCGAATTGCGCCTGGATCCCACCCCCGACCTTGACGCTCCGAAGGTTTATGCGAAAGCGCGCCGCACTCACGCTGTCTGTCGAGATCACGACGGTGCCGGCAACCTCATTCGTCCTCCCGACAACGTCGTTGCTCATTCCGAGGACGGTTTCTCGAAGGCGGAAACCGGCGAGCGAGCCGCTTGCGACCTCCCAGGTCCCTTCAAGCCGCCCGACCGGGGCGCTGGCGGCTCTCGGCAGCGCCAGTGGAGCTGGCGTCGGAGGCAGCACCACGAACGCCACCGCAGCGCCGATGACGACGACGATCAGCAAGACGACGCCTCCGATGGCCCACCGCCACCGGTGAGGTCTCCGTGACGATCCAGTCGGGCCTCCGCCCCGGATCTCAGCTCGCCCGTTGAGGGTCATCGCCCGCTGCCGAGCGGCGTCGCCCGTGCACCCGGAAAGCCGACGTGACTCTCATACGGATCGTCGATATCGCGGACCACCTTGAAAACGGGGTAGCGCGCCCCGATGGCTTCGAAGTCCGCCACGGGCGAGTGGCGCTCGACGCGAATGTGCGGGCGTGCCCCGGGCACCTTGTCCAGGTACCGCTTTATAATCACGGGCCGCTCGCTCACAGGCACCTCAACAAGCCGGCACGCGACCGCGCGGCGGCGGAGCGTCGCCCGGCCGCCGGCGGCACGAAGGTTCTGGACCCCAGTTGCAGTGCTCCCCGAGATGGACACGAGGTACCACTCCCCCTCCCAGTCCGCCATCCCGAGCGGGAAGCGGACGAGTCTTCCCGAGTGACGCCCGACAACCTCGAGTGTGACCCAGCGTTTCGGGGTGAGCCCGAGGCCGAAGACGGCGGCCCACACGTGCGCGAAGCGACGTGCAGCCAGGTTGGCTCGGCCACCTGCGTACATAGCCCGCAGGTGTTCCCCAGAAGGCCACTTCGCCATCGTTCCTCCTGACCTTGGCCGGTCATAGGTAGCGGATCCAAGAGGTGGTTCGTCCCACTCCGGGTGTCTCACATATTAAGATGTCAAATCCAGAACTTGAAATATAGAGTCTAAAGTCCCAGGAGGGGCCTAGATTGAAGAGCGACTCGGCACGGAACGGCCTCGCGCGACGGGCGCGTCGTCTGTCGGACCAGGAAACCGCCAGGCGGATGCTCGCAGCAGCCGAGGCCATGGTCAACCGCACGGGCTTGACGGTGAGCCTCGAACACATCAGCTTCGAGGACGTCATCCGCGATGCCGACGTCTCGCGCAGCGCCGTCTACCGCCTCTGGCCCTACAAGGACCTGTTCTTCAGCGAACTCGTGAAGGACCTGGCGGCCAAGGACGCCACGCCGAGGATCGTCGAGGAAGAGACCCGGCTCATAAGACGTGTCATAAACGAGCACCTCGAATGGTTCGGAAAGCCCGAGTTGCGTCTGGGACTGGTAGTCGAGCTGATTCGCCAACTGGCGCTATTCGACTTCGAGACCATCTCCGGCTCCGCGGGCTGGAGGACCTACATCGCCCTCCACGCGACGTTCATGAGCCTGCCCGACGGCGAGCTGCGTGACGAGGTCCGGGTCGCCCTCGCCCGCTCGGAGCAGGGCCGCACCGCCAGGGTGGCCAAGGCGTGGGAGCAGCTGGCAATCGTGTTCGGCTTCCGTCTGCGACCCGAGCTCGGGGCCAGCTTCGAGACGATGGCCACGTTGCTCAGCGCCAGTATCCGTGGCCTCGTGATCCTGTCGTTGTCCAGGCCCGAGATAGCCGCGCAGCGGGTCGAGGCGAGCCCGTTCGGCGCGGCAGGTAGCGGGGAATGGTCGCTCCCGGCTATGGCCGTCGGCGCCATCGCGCAGGGTTTCTTGGAGCTCGACCCCGCCGTCGAATGGGACGAGGAGCGGCTCGCCGCCGCCCGCGACCAACTGGGCAGCTTGGAGCTCGCCGGCTCCTAGCGGCGCTGCGAACGCCCCCGATCCGTCGGACCGGCGGCTTCGCACCTCGAGCCTGCTGTTCGACAACCTGCCGTTCGGAGATGGTAAGCAGGCCTCATGGGAAAGCTTGAAGTCTCCGCTGAGCGAACGATCGAAGCACCGGCCGACACGGTCTTCGGCTATCTCGCCGACATGCGCGAGCACCATCCGCGGTTCCTTCCTCCGGCGTTTTCCGACTTCGGGATCGAGGCAGGCGGAGTGGGCGCAGGCACGATCACGCATTTCAAGCTCACCGCGGGCGGTCGCACGCGCGAGTACCGCATGAGCGTGGCCGAGCCCGAGCCCGGCCGGGTCCTCGCCGAGTCCGACACGAACTCGAGCCTCGTCACGACCTTCACCGTCGTCGCCGAAGAGGCGCAATGCCTCGTCCGCATCTCCACGAGCTGGCAGGGTGCACGCGGCGTCGGTGGGATCTTCGAGCGCCTCTTCGCCCCCCGCGTCATGAGGGGCCTTTACCTCGACGAGCTCGAGCGGTTGAACACCTATGCGCTCGAGCAGGCTTCTTCGGGCACGGCCACCTAGAGCGCGCCGGCGAGGAGCCTCGGACCCGGCTCGGTTAGCGGACCTGCGTCTGGCAATTTTTACGGGTGGGACCAGTCGCCATCTCCGAGAGCCGCGTCTCGATCGTGGCCCCGAGCGAGGAGGACGGGGAGGAGTTCCTCGCCCAGGTCCTCTCAAGCGGTGAGCTGCACCACCCGTGGGTTTCACCCCCGTCCTCGCACGGCGCCTCCTCGCCTACCTGCAGGGGATGCGCAGCCCCGGCAATGCGGGCTTCCTGCTCCGCAACGACGGCAAGCTGGTCGGGGTCGTCAACATCAACAACATCGTCATGGGAGTCCTGGAGTCCGGCTACCTCGGCTACTACGCCTTCAAGGGCAGCGAGAACAAGGGCCTTCTGACTCAGGGCCTCGCCCTCGTCATCAAGCTCGCCTTCGGTAAGCTCGGGCTGCACCGCCTCGAGGCGAATATCCAGCCGTCCAACCTCGCCCTGATCCGCCTCGTGCGCAAGGTCGGCCTCGTGAAAGAGGGCTTCTCCGAGCGCTACCTCTATGTCGCAGGCGAGTGGCGGGGACCACGAGCGCCGGACGATGACCGCCGAGTCGCTCGGATCCCTCACACCACTGCCGTCTTCTAGATGAGAGGAGGCACGACCCCGACCGTGCCGGTGTCGACCCGGGCTGGCGCGACACTGCGGCACTTAGAGCCCTGCCACTACCTTCGCCTCGTGCTGCAACAACCAGTCCTTCATCCAAAGCCCGCCGCCGTAGCCGACGAGGCTGCCGTTCGAGCCGATGACGCGATGGCAAGGGAGCACGATTGCAAGAGGGTTCTTGTTGTTGGCCATGCCGACCGCCCTGCTCGCCTTCGGGTTGCCGATCCGCGCCGCTACCGAGCCGTAGCTCTCGGTCTTGGCGTAGGGGATGTCGGCGAGAGCCCACCAGACCTGCATCTGGAAGGCCGTCCCTTTCGGGGCGAGAAGTAGGTCGAATTCCCTCAGGGTTCCATCGAAGTATGCCTCGAGCTGCTGGGCGGCCTTGGCGAGCGAAGCCGACGCCGGTGCGCTCGCCCGCAGATCGTCGCGGGGGGCGAAACTGCCGGGCAGGTGGAGTTCGCGAAGGCCCGAGTCGTCCGCAACGAGAAGAATGTCGCCGATCGGCGATGGGCAACTGGCCCAGGAATTGGGGCTGACGGTCCCGGCCGATATCCGGGCGGCCTCGTTGGCGGTCATGGTCATGCTGCTTGCTCCTTTCTTGCCGCGCGGCGGCGGTCGCTCATCTTCTCCCCGGCACTAGTCGGGGCAGTCCACAAGTACTGCAACGCGTAGGAGCGCCAGGGCCGCCAGGCCTCGGCCGCCTGGGCTGCACTACGCGGATCGCCTGCGAGTCCACGGGCCTCGAGCGCTCTGCGGACGCCGAGATCACTCGGCAAGAAGGCATCGGGGTCGCCAAGAGCGCGCATGCGCACATAGGCGACCGTCCATGGCCCGATCCCGGGAATGGCGTGGAGCCTTTCCGCCACAGCCGACCAGTCCGCACCTGCGTCTAGCACCACCTCTCCCGACGCGAGATCGGACGCAAGCCGGATCACGGCTCTGGCACGTCCGGTCGGTATCGGCAGCTGCTCGGGTGCGAGCGCCGCGATCACCCCCGCGCTCGGGAACAGGCACGTGAGAGAGCCGGACGCCTCGCCCAGCTTTCGGCCGTACTCAGCTGCCAGCCGGCCTGCGATGGTCCTGGCGCCCGCAACGCTGACCTGCTGGCCGAGCACTGCCCGGAAGGCCAACTCTCCGCCGTCGACATGCCCCGGCGTCCGCAACCCCGGTAGAGCGGTCACCGAGGAGCCCAGCACCGGATCTGAGCCGAGGGACCCGACGACGGCGAGAGGGTCGGCATCGAGGTCGAAGAGCCGGCGCAGCCGGCGGACAGCCGCCGTGAGGTCACGGACATCCTCGAGGGCGAGCAGGCACCGCAGGTAGCCGTCCGAGCCGGCGTCAGCTCTAACCTCGGCGACGCCGGTCCCGTACGGCAACAAGAGCGTCCTGCGGTAGTGCTCGCGGTCGCCCTCCTCAACTCCGGGCACGGCCCGAGCGGCGAGGAAACCGAAGAGCGGGGCCGCCTGGAGCGGGGAACGATAGGCGAGCCTGAGGGCAATGGTGCCGGGAGAGGCCCACGACACGTCTCGCGACCCACTACGAGCCGCCGCCCGGTCCCTGAGCGCCATCGGGGCGAGAGCGAACACCTCCTGGACCGTGTCGTTGAACTGCCGAACGCTCGAGAAACCGGCCGCGAAGGCGACCTCGGCCGCGCGAAGCTGCGTCGTCTCGAGCAAGATCCGCGCCGTTTGCGCGCGCTGCGCGCGGGCGAGGGCGAGGGGGCCCGCTCCCACCTCCCCGATCAGCACCCTGTTGAGGTGCCGCTCGCTGTAGCCGAGCCGTCGAGCGAGCCCCGGCACTCCTTCGCGGTCCACGACACCGTCGGCAACCAGACGCATCGCCCGGCCGACGACGTCCGCGCGGCGGTCCCATTCCGGCGAGCCGGGGGTGGCGTCGGGAATACACCGCTTGCACGCCCTGAAACCGGCCCGCTGCGCTCCAGCAGCGGTCGGGAAGAAACGCACCCTCGTCGGCCGTGCGGGCGGGGACGGACAGCTCGGACGGCAGTAGATCCCCGTCGAGGTGACGGCCACGAAAAAGACCCCGTCGAATCGGGAGTCACGGCTGCGCACCGCGAGGTAGCGGGCTTCGTCATCGCGGGGCGAAGAAACAGGTGCAGAACTCTTCTCGGTCATTAGCGCGCTCTCCCCCATGCCTCGAGTCTGTCAGTTTGCGGACCGCCTGTCTGGCGGAAATCGGACAAGGCCGTGGGGGCCCGAGCAGCGATGTCGGGCTGCTTCCAGCGCAGCCCGGCTCCCTGCTCTCGGGCGCGGAGGGGCTATTTATGATGGCGTCATGGAGAACCTGCGAGTACGACCGATGACCTCGAGCGAGTTCGAGGTCCTAAGAGCGCGGCTCATTCGCGAATATGCCGCCGACCATGTGCGCGCCGGCAACTGGAACGAGGAGGAGGCAGAGGCGCGCGCCGCCGCGCAAACCGACGAGCTGTTGCCTCAGGGCGTGGAGACCCAGGGTGTGCTGTGGTTCGTGGCAGAGACGCCAGAAGCTAAGCCCATCGGGCATGTCTGGGTCGGGCCCCAGTCCCGCCCCGGCTCGAAGGGCGCGTGGATCTACTCGATCGAGATAGACCCGGACGAACGGGGCAAGGGCTACGGCCGAGCCCTCTTGGACGCTGCCGAGCAAGAGGCGGCCCACCACGGCTTCAGCTCCATCGGCCTCAATGTCTTCGGGCCTAACACCGTCGCCCGCAGTCTCTACGAGTCGGCCGGCTACGAAGTCGCTTCGCTGCAGATGCGAAAGGACCTCGCACCGCAGAGTTGAGCCGCACGGGCCCGAGTGACTCGGCGTCTCGGGCATGCCGGTCCTTGTGTCGTGTCCGGCAGCACTCCACCAAATACCGCCTCCTCCCCCGCACAGGGTGCTCGACCACTTCGGCTCCCGCCCGTACTCTTCTCGCTGAGACGAGGAGGTCCTCACGTGCCACTCCACCAGCACACGACCGAGCCAGGCAACGACGACGGGCTGAGCTTCCGGCCGCAATTCGCCCAGCACGGAGAGGTGGGCGAGATACCGCGCCTGCGCCTTGGCGACAAGGGGATGCCTCCCCGCACCGCATTCCAGATCATCCACGACGAACTGATGCTGGACGGCAACGCCCGGCTCAACCTCGCCACGTTCGTGACGACGTGGATGGAGCCAGAAGCCGAGCTGCTCATGGCCGAGTGTGCCTCGAAGAACATGATCGACAAGGATGAGTACCCCCAGACGGCCGAGATGGAGCGCCGCTGCGTGAACATCCTCGCCCGCCTCTGGCACGCCGAGGGCTCGAGCGCGACGGGATGTTCGACGACCGGCTCGAGCGAGGCGTGCATGCTCGGCGGCCTCGCCCTCAAGTGGCGCTGGCGCCAGCGGCGAGCGCACGCCGGACTGTCGGCCGACAAGCCGAATCTCGTCATGGGCGCGAACGTCCAGGTCTGCTGGGAGAAGTTCTGCCGCTACTTCGACGTCGAGGCCCGCCTCGTCGCTGTCGGACCCGACTCGGCTCATCTCACCCCCGAGAGCGCCGTCAAGGTCTGCGACGAGAACACGATCGGGGTCGTGGCAGTTCTCGGCTCGACCTACGACGGGGCCTACGAGCCGGTGGCCGAGATCGCCGCCGCGCTCGACGCCCTCGAGAACGGGGGCGGCCCGTATGTGCCCATGCACGTGGACGGCGCGTCCGGTGCCTTCGTGGCCCCGTTTCTCGACGCCAAGCTGCGCTGGGACTTCCGGGTGCCCCGAGTGCAGTCGATCAACGTCTCGGGGCACAAGTTCGGGCTCGTCTATCCCGGCGTCGGCTGGATCCTGTGGCGCGACGACGATGCTCTGCCCGACGACCTCGTCTTCAAGGTCAACTATCTCGGCGGCGAGATGCCGACTTTCGCTCTGAACTTCTCCCGCCCGGGCGCCCAGGTGGCGGCGCAGTACTACAACTTCTTGCGCCTCGGCGCCGAGGGCTACCGCGATGTCCAAGGGGCGTGTCGCGCGACGGCGCAGTGGCTTGCCGGTGAGATCGAGCGGCTTGGGCCCTTCACCCTCATCTCGAGGGCCGAAGGCATACCCGTGTTCGCCTTCCGCCTCAGCGACGACCTTTCTTACAGCGTCTACGACGTCTCGGAGGCACTTCGTGCTCGCGGCTGGCTCGTTCCGGCCTACACGCTGCCTCCTGCGCTCGAGGACGTGTCGGTGCTGCGCGTCGTGGTCCGCAACGGCTTCAGCCGTGACCTCGCGAGGATGCTCCTCGAGGACCTTGGAAGGGTCACGCAGAGCTTGGCGACCTCGGCGGTGTCCCACCGGGGAGGGACGAAGCAGCATCAGAGCTTCCACCATTGACCACCGCCTGCGCCGATCTCGGTGGGACCGGGGGGTTGTCGAAGCCACGTGCACCTCTGATGAATTTCACTTCCGGATCAGGTTTCGGGGCTGGTCCACCGTGCGCTCGGCTACCTGCGGACGGCATTTTTCTGCCTCCGCTCATCCCTCGGCGACGAACACCCCCTAGTTAGCATCGGGGACAGGTTCTATAAAAAAGGAGTCTGATGAACCCGAAGCTCACACCCGAGGTGGAGATCCGCACGAGTGCCCGGCGTCGCAAGACGGGCGTCGCTTTCTGGGAAGGCGGCCGTGTGGTCGTCGTGGTGCCCGAGCGCATGTCACGGGCGGGGCGTGAGCTCTTCGCCGGGCAGTTGGTCAAGCATCTCCTGGAGCGCACCGGCCGCCGGCATGCCTCGGACTCCGGCCTTGAAGCTCGTGCCGCGCTCCTCGCCGACCAGTATCTCGACGGCGTCCGGCCGTCCTCGATCAGGTGGTCGTCGCGCCAACAGCGCCGTTGGGGATCCTGTTCGCTCCACTCGCGCGAGATCCGCATCGCCTCGCGTTTGCAGACGGTCCCAGAATGGGTTCTCGACGGGGTCATCGTCCACGAGCTGACCCATCTCCTCGAGGCTGGGCACACGGCGCGCTTTTACGAGCTCGCGAACCGCTATCCCCGCCAGGCCGAGGCGCACACCTATCTCGACGGCTTCGGCCACGGCCTCACCACGGCCGGGTTCCCGATCGGCGCGGAGCAGGAAACCGGAGCTGACGAGACTGGGTCCGAGGGCGTCGCCGCCTGCGCGTGGTAGGTGGCTCCTCGATTACAGAACGGTTGCAAGACGGCTCTCCCGGGCGGTTCGATGCGGCTTAGTAGCTACGATCCCGAATTAGCGCCCAAGTTGGCTGTGCCCTGAGCAGGCGGGACCGTGCGACAACTCCGCTTGCACCGTGAGGGGCCCGGCCTAGCTTCGGCGGGACTCGTCTCCCGAAAGGAGCTCGTGCCCATCGGTCGTGTGCAGTCGGCCAGGTATGGGGTCGCCGTTGCGAGGCGACGGCCTTCTGAGCACATGCCTCGCTGGTTCGCCTGATGTTCCGCCTCTTGGCGAGCGGTAACGGCCCGATCGCCCGAGCTGTCTCGCGCACGCGCGAGGGCATGGAGCCGTTGCCGGCCGCAAGTGCCGATGTCCCAGCCCATTCGGACAGCGCCCCCGAGATGTCTTTCCGCCTCAAGCCGATGCGCCGCCGGCTAGGCCTGGCGACGTTGCTGCTGGTGCTGTTCCTCACGTTCATGGACAACACGGTCATAAGCGTCACGCTGGCGAACGTGCAGACGGTCCTTCACACCGGAATCAGCCAGCTGCAGTGGGTGATCAACGGCTATGCCCTCGTATTCGCAAGCTTCATGCTGCTCTTCGGCACTCTCGGGGACCAGCTCGGCCGTAAGAAGATAATGCTGTCGGGCGTCATCTTGTTCTGCTGCGGCTCTGTCGTCGCCGCCGTGGCCTCGAACGCGGACACCCTCATAGCGGGCCGCGTGATCATGGGCCTCGGTGCGGCCGCATCCGAGCCCGGCACGCTCTCGATGATCCGTCACATTTACCCCGAGCGCAGAGCACGAGCTAAGGCCCTCGGGATCTGGGCCGGGGTGTCTGGCCTCGCGCTTGCGATGGGGCCTTTGATCGGTGGCGTGCTCGTCGGGGTGTACTCGTTCCGGGCCGTCTTCTGGTTCAACTTGTTCTTCGGACTGGTCGCCCTGGTCGGGGCGGCGATCATCCTGCCCGAGAGCGTCAACGCGACCCGCTACCGCCTGGACTTCGCGGGCTTCCTCCTCGGGGCCGGCGCTCTCGCGGCGGCCTCGTTCGCCATCATCCAGGGCGAGACGGCCGGCTACAGGAACCTCCGCATCGACATCCTCTTCGCTGCCGCGGCGCTCCTCGCCGTCTTTTTCGTGTTCTACGAGCGCACCGTGGCCCATCCGATCCTCGACGTCTCTTTCTTCAAGCGTTCCGCTTTCGCCGGGTGCAATGTCGTTGCGTTCTGCACCTATTTCGGGACCTTCTCGATCTTCTTCTTCGTGGCCCTTTACCTCCAGGACGTCGGGACGAGCTCGGGCTACGGCACCGCCCTCGACTTCGTGCCGATGGCGGGGGCGATGATCCTCGCTTCGCTGTTCGCCGGACGCTGGGTGGCCCGCTCCGGCCCGCGCCTGCCGATGACGGTCGGCTGCGCCCTCGCCGGAATCGGCATCGTCTTGACCGAGGTCGTGCTCACCCCGAGCTCGGGCCTGTCCACCTTGGGCTGGACCCTCCCGATCGCCGGTGCCGGTTTCGGCATCGCGATCGTCCCGGTCACCTCCACCGCCTTGTCCGCGATCGCCCCCGAGCACTCCGGCATGGCGGCGTCGGCCACCAACACCAGCCGTGAGCTCGGCGCCGTCGCCGGCGTCGCTGTGCTCGGGTCGATGGTCAACGGCCAGCTGATCTCCAGCCTCGTGCGTCAGCTCAATTTGATCGGCATCCCGAAGTCGTTCCAGGACACCGTCCTCACGGCGGTCACAACGGGCACCTTCAACACCCAGTCAAGGCAGTTCAAGGGCACCCCGGCGATCACCAAGATCGTCCGCGAGGTGACCCAGGCCGCCTACGTCGCCTTCGGTCACGGCCTCGACGCCGCCCTTTCTGCTGCGGGAGGGATGATGCTCCTCTGCGCCGTCGTCGCCCTCGTCACCATGCGGCGGGCGCGCCTTCGCGCCTCTGGGTCCTAGCGCCTCCAAGGCACGAGCCTCCGTCGCTGCCGGCGAGCCGCTTTCGTCGGTCCGGCCCAGCTCAACGCCACCGCTACGCTTGGCAACCGAGCGCACGGCTTGGCCGTGAACCAGATTTGGCAAACGGGTTGGAGGATGTCTGGCTGAGCTAGGCGGCCGAGCTGAACTCGGAGGCGAGGCGGCGGGGACCGCGTCGAGAAGCGAGGCGGCGGACGAGGGCACGGCGGGGCGCGCAACCCGGTCGACCCGCGGGTTGGTCGCGAGCCCTGCGCTTCGCTATGTCGTGCGCCGCTTCCTCCTCTCGATCCCGGTGCTGGCGGGCGTGGTAGTGGTCACGTTCCTGCTCTTGCGGCTGATCCCGGGCGACCCGGCGCGCACCTTGCTCGGGCTCCACGCGTCCAACGCTCAGGTCGCGGCCCTACGTCGTCAACTCGGGCTTGACGAGCCCATCTGGCGGCAGTTCTGGGCCTACCTCTACGGGCTCGCCCATGGCAACCTCGGCACCTCGATCTACTACGAGAGCCCGGTCACCTCGGTGATCGGCCCGGCCCTCCCCCTCACGGCGTGGCTGGTGGTGGTCGCGGCCTTCTTCTCGATAGTGATCACGGTGCCGCTCGCAGCGCTCGCCGCCACGCACAAGGAGCGAGCGAGCGACCACGCCGTGCGGGTCTTGTCTCTCGTCGGCCTCGGCATGCCCCCCTTCTGGCTCGGCATCCTCCTGATCATCTTCTTCGCCCTCGACCTGCACTGGTTCCCGGTCGGCGGGTACGGCACGACTTTCTGGCAGCACGTCCACTCGCTCGTGCTGCCCGGGCTGTGTGCCGCCTTCGCCATAGTCCCTGTCCTGATCCGGAGCCTGCGCGTCGGCATGCTCGAGGTGCTCGGGGCGGACTTCGTCGCCACCGCCCGCGCAAAGGGACTGCGCACGTGGCGGGTCACCTTCGTGCACGTCGCCCGCAACGCCCTCATCCCGACGGTCACCCTGCTCGGGATAAACATCGCCTACCTCATCGGCGGAACCGTCGTGATCGAGCGGGTCTTCGGCCTCAACGGGCTCGGCAACGCCATGTTGAACGCAATCGACAACCGCGATTTCCCGGTGGTGCAGGGAATCACCCTCGTCTACGCCCTCGGCGTGGTCGGCGTGATCCTTCTCACCGACCTCGTCACGGCCCGCCTCGACCCGCGGATAAGGCTCAAGTGAGCACCGCGACCGCCCCGCCGCCCCGGCTTATTGAGCCGGCGGGGCCCGAACCAGGCGTCTCGCGCCGAACAGGCTTCTGGTCGCGGGCTCTCCACAGCGCGACCTTCATGGCGGGCGTGGTCATGACCTTCACCATCGTCGCCCTCGTGTTGCTGGCCCCGGTCATCGGCCGCTACAGCCCGGACGCGCAGGACCTGCTGCACACCTTCTCGGGGCCGAGCGCGCTGCACTGGATGGGAACCGACGATCTCGGCCGCGATACCTGGTCGCGCGTGCTCTACGGCGGGCGCACCGACTTGCAGGTTGGCGTGCTCGCAGTCGTGTTCCCCTTCTGCTTCGGGAACTTCATGGGCACGATCTGCGGCTATTTCGGCGGCCGCCTGGACACGATCGTCATGCGGGTGGTCGACGTCGTGCTCGCCTTCCCCTTCTACGTCTTGATCATCGCCCTCGTCTTCGTCGTCGGGGAGGGCACCCACGGCGTCTACATCGCCTTCGGACTTACCGACTGGGTCGTCTACGCGCGCACGACCCGCAGCGCCACTTTGGTCGCCCGGCATCTCGACTGGGTCGCGGCCGCAGAAGGCGGCGGCCTCTCCAAAGCGAGGGTGCTCTGGCGCCACATCCTGCCGAACACGATCACCCAGGCGATCGTCTACTCAATGTCGGACATCTTGATCGTGATCCTCGCCGTCGTCGCCCTCGGCTATCTCGGGCTAGGGATCCAGCCACCGTCGCCAGACTGGGGATCGATGATTACCGATGGGCAGAACTACCTCACGAACAGCCAGTGGATGGCGATCTTCCCGGGCCTCGCCGTTGTCTTCACCGGTGTCGGGCTCTCGCTGCTCGGAGATGGGCTTGCTGATGTGCTGAGGCCCGGATGACCCCCCTCTTGGAGGTCGATGAGCTGGTCGTCGAGATGCGCCGTCACAGGCGGGCCTTCAGGGCGGTCGACGGAGTCTCCTTCTCTCTCGAGCGGGGCGGGGCGCTCGCCATAGTCGGCGAGTCAGGGTCCGGCAAGAGCCTCACGCTGCGGGCGATCATGGGCCTGTTACCAGGCAGCGGGCGCCTCACCTCGGGCCGGGTGATCGTCGACGGTGTCGAGCTCGACGTCGCCGCCCGCGGCCGCGGACGCGGGCACCGCCAGCGTGAGCGCCTCTCGATCATCTTCCAAGACGCCCTCAGCGCCCTCAACCCCGTCGCGACCGTCGGGCACCAGATCGCCGAGGCGCCACGCCACGTCCTCGGGCTCAGCCGCGGCGCGGCGCGCTCGAGGGCGCTTGACCTGCTGCGCCAGGTGGGCATACCCGATCCCGAGCGCAGGTACCGCGCCTATCCCCACGAGCTCTCGGGCGGCACCCGCCAGCGGGTCATGATTGCGATCGCGTTGTCGTCGGACCCGTCGATCCTGCTGTGCGATGAGCCGACCACGGCCCTCGACGTCACGATCCAGACCCAGATACTCGCCCTGTTGGCCGAGCTTCGCGATCAGCGCGGGCTATCCCTGGTCTTTGTCACCCACGACCTCGGCGTTGCCGGCCAGGTCGCCGAGGACCTCGCCGTCATGTACACGGGCCGGATCGTGGAGACCGGCCCGACCGCGGCGGTCCTCGCTGTGCCGAGGCATCCCTACACCGCGGGGCTGCTCGCGGCCGCTATCGACGTCGACACCCCCGAACGCGAGCCGCTCTCCATCCCGGGGGCCCTCCCCGACCCGCAGCAGCTCCCGAGCGGTTGCACGTTCCACCCCCGTTGCGGCTTCGCGACGCCCGAGTGCGTCACGACCGCGATCGCCCTCGTCCCGGTCGGGGCCGGCCGGCTGGCGGCGTGCCTGCACTCCGACGCGCTCGCAGCCGCGCAGGCGGCCCCCAACCGTGGCTGATGAGGCCGCGGTGGGCTGGGCGGGGTCCGTGCGCGGTACGGAGCCGGACCGGGCGCTCGTCGAGGTCGAGAAACTGTCGGTCAGCTTTCACGTCGAGCATGGCCGGCTGCTGCGAGCCGTCGACGACGTCAGCTTTAAGGTTGGCCAAGGCGAGGTCCTTGGCCTCGTCGGCGAATCGGGTTGCGGCAAGACCACAGTCGCAAGGTGCATCGTCGGCCAGCTCGGCCCGAGCGCGGGAACGGTCCGCTTCGACGGTCGCGTGCTCGGCCCGAAGCGGAGCACGCACGAACGCCGTGCGATACAGATGATCTTCCAGGACCCTTACTCGTCGCTCAACCCGCGCATGAGCGTTCGCCAGGTGCTGCGCGAGCTGTTGCGTGTCCACCGGCTCGTGCCGGCCCAGAGCGTCGAGGACCGCTGCAGGGAGCTCATGGACCTCGTCGGTCTGCCGGCCGACGCCCTCGACGGCCTGCCGAGCCAGTTCTCAGGCGGCCAGCGCCAGCGCATCGCCATCGCCCGCGCGCTCGCCGTCGAGCCGCGTGTGATCATCGCCGATGAGCCTGTCTCGGCCCTCGACGTCTCGGTGCAGGCCACGATCCTGCGCCTCTTCGAGGACCTGGGGAACCGGCTCGGGCTCACGATCGTGTTCATCTCGCACAACCTGGCCGTGGTGCGACACCTGTCGAGGCGGGTCGTGGTCATGTACCTCGGGCGGATCGTCGAGGAGGGCGAGCGGGAGTCGGTGTTCCGCGACCCCCGCCATCCCTACACCCGCGCCCTGCTCGAGGCCGCGCCCCGCCTGCACCAGACCGATCTCGCCCGGCCGCTCGTAAAGGGCGAGCCCCCGAGCCCGATCGACATCCCGCGCGGCTGCCCGTTCCATCCCCGCTGTGCGCGCGCCGAGGAGATGTGCGCCCACGAGGTGCCCGCCCTGGAGGCCGTCACCTCCGATGTCGCGCATCTCGCGGCGTGCCATTTCCGGGAGGAGGCTTCCCCGGGCTCAGCCAGCGGAGCACCCAAGCACAGCCGACCAGAGGCGCCCTCGGGCGCCGTGGAGGGACCGTGACCGACGCCCTGCTCGATCCACCGCCGATCCAGCCCGCCCGCTTCAGCCGCCTCGAGGCCTCGGTCGCATCACTGCTCGAGACACGTCTCGACGTCGTCCTGCCCCAGGCCGAGGCCGTCCTGCCGCTCGAGGCGGCGGCGCGCGCGTTGGGCCGGCCCGGCGTGTGTGCCCTCAACCTCGACACCAAGCCCTACGGAGCCGCCTTCGGGCGCTGGCTGGCGGCCGTGGGGACGAGCGTCGTCGGGATCGAGGCCGAGGGGCACAACGCCGTCCGCCCTGAGGCCGTCGAGGACGCCCTCAGAAAGAACCCCGCCATCTCGGTGGTCAGCTTCGTCCACGCCGAGGCCGCAAGCGGGGTCGCCAACGACGCCGAGGCAATAGCGGCCCTGGCGCGCGGGCACGGTGCCCTTATCGTGATCGACACCGTCGCCTCGTTTGGCGCCCACGAGGTCCGCCTCGAGGACTGGGCGGTCGACGTCGCCGTCGTGGGCCCGCAAAAGGCTCTCGCCGGGCCTGCCGGCATCTCCATCGCGGCGTTGAGCGCCCGCGCGTGGCAGGCGATGGCCGACAATCCCGCAGCGCCGCGCGACTCGATTCTCTCCCTGCTCGACTGGAAGCAGCGCTGGCTCGACTCGGACCGCAGCGCCATACCCGGGACGCCCTCGCCCCTCGAGATCATCGCCCTCGAGGCCGCCATAGAGCGCGTCGCGGCGGAAGGGCTGGCCGGGGTGCGGCGTCGCCACCGCGCCTCTGCCGCCGCCAGCCGTGCTGGCGCACGGGCGCTCGGCCTCACGCCGTTCGCGCGCGATGCCGAGGCGGCCTTGGTCGCGACGACCGTCTCGGTGCCCGACGACCTCGACGCGCGCTTGCTCGTCGATCGCGCCCGCGCGGCGCGAGAGGTCGCGCTCTCCCCCGGTTTCGGCGAGCTCGCCGGAAGCGTCGTACGGATAGACCACACCGGCCGGCGTGCCCGCCTCGATGTCGTGCTCGAGGCGCTCGAGGCACTCGGAGGCGCCCTCGAGGGCTCAAGTCGACCGACGGCCTCGGTCCAAGACGCCCTTGCCGCCGCCGAGCACGCCTGGTCGGCCGAGGCCGAGGCCGTCGCCCCGGCTTAACGCGTCTGGAGGCAACGGGGGCGCTCAGACCCGGACGGCGTCGACGAGACGGGCGCGATTGTCCCGCTCTGGGCCCTTAGCCGGGTCCGCGTCGCGCCCGAGCGGACGCCCGTAGAAATTGGCGCGCTCGGCAACGTCGAAGACCTTCGCCTGCCAACCGTGAGAGGCGAGCCAACTGACTGCCTGCTCGGCGTTCGCGCTGCGCCAGAGGGTGACATAGTCACCCGCGCCACCCGCACCATCGGGATGGGCCTCGCGCCATGCCTGGAGACGCCGGGCGCTCGCCAAGGTGAGGCCGAAGCGGCTCCCGGGCGGCGAGAGCAGGGCCGTGCCCGCGACGAGGGCGTCGCTCGTCGCCGGGGAGAGGTAGGCCAACAGACCCTCGGCGACCCACGCCACTGGCGAGCTCGCGTCGAAACCTGCCTCGACGAGAGGCTCGGCCCAGTCCTCGGACAAATCGACCGCCACGGCGATGCGCTCACAGCAGGGCTGCCAGCCTTCGGCCCGGATCACCTCTTGTTTGAACTCCAGCACGCCGGCCACGTCGAGCTCGAAGAGCCGGAGGCCCGCGGGCCAGGCCAAGCGGAAAGCGCGGGCATCGAGGCCGGCGCCGAGGATCACGACCTGGTGGGCCCCGCCGGCACAGGCCTCGCGCAAGAGGTCGTCGAGGAAACGGGTCCGTACCGTGATCCAGAGGTCCAGCCCCTCGGCTCGCCGGCGCCCACCACTGTCGCCCAAGGGGCGGACCGATCCCGCCCGCTGCACGAAGCCGGCCGCGAACGGGTCATCGAAGAGCCGGTCTGGTCGGGCCGTCTCCGCCGCCCGGGCGGCGGCGACCCCGAACGCGGTCAGGGCGACGTCGGGCAGGGCTCTCACTTCGGGCGTGCTGTTGTCAGAGGTCGTAAGCGGTCGGGTGCCTGGGCTCGTACAAGAGCATCTCACCCGCGCCGGGCACCAAGAGGGACGTCGTCAGGCCCCAACCGTCGTCGCGGACCTCCCGGGTGAAGGTGGCGCCCTTGGCGCGCAGTTCTGACATCGTTGCCACGATGTCGTCACAGACAAGAGTGATCTCGTGTACCTGGCTCGCCGTCCATGGCACCCCCTCCTGCTCACCTGAGCTCGGGTGCACGCCGAGCTCGGACGGCCCGGCGCGGAAGATGAGCCAGCCGCCGTCGGTGTCGAGGTTCGCCCATCCGACCACGTCCCGGAAAAAGGCCCGCGTCGCCTCGGCGTCGTCGGAGTAGACCAAATTGTGGACCGCGGTGATCATCTCGCCACCGTAGATCACAATTCGGCGCGATGCGCTTCGACAGCAAACATAAGGGGTAAACTGTTGGCGGTTCCCAGTGAGGAATCAGGAAGGGGGCTCAGATTCACCGTAATCGAGACGAATTCCTTTGCATCCCGAGGGGTGACCAGAAGCCTGGGAGCGCCTGGTAGGGGATCGCTCCCCCCGAGGTTGGTACTCAGGACCAGGTGACGGCGATGCGCCACAAAGGGCATTGCGCAGCGGCCAGAGCGCACAAAGCTCGCCTGAGGCCTCAAGCTCCCGGAGACTCCACGGCCTCCTAGGGGTGCAGACAATTGAACAGATCGGTGCCCGCTCAGGGAAACCGGGCGGGCACTATCGCGACAGGCCCTAGATCAGGCGCCCGGTTCAGCCGTTGCGGCGGAACTTGTCCCCTTCGGCACGTAGTCGAAGAAACGCTGCGTCTCGCCGTTGTTCGTCCATTCCGCCCGCAGGCGGGTACGGCGCTCGACCCGACGGAGCGCCGACAACAAGAAGCGGTTCAGTTCACGTGCATCCTCGCCGCGCATGAAGCCGTCGACGTGGAAGCCATCGGGGGTCGCTGTGACGGTGCCGTCGACGAGCTCTTTGAGCAGGGTGCCGATGGCATCTGCGCTGTCCGAGCTGACGTCGGCGACGAGGTGAAAGGCGGTGTCTGTCACGTCCCAAGTCTGCCAGCTCACTGGCGAGATTCGGTTTCGCCGCGCCGCATCGTGGAACCGTCCATGCTCGCACCGTCGAGCGAGCCCGAGACCTACTAGCCGCCTAATGTGCCCTGGGACTGGGCCATGATGGGCACGCTGGGGACTTCAAAGGCTCGTCTTGCGAGCCATCGGATACAGCCCAGGGAGGAACTCGTGAACATGGCCGTGAGGCGACGCACGTTGTCGCTCTGGTCGGAGGACTCGTTCCTCTCGATCGGTTCAAAGGGCTCGTTCTTGTCGATCTGCTCGCTCGGCTCGGCGTGCTCGATTGGTTCGGTCGGCTCGGCATTCTCGATCGGCTCGATCGGGAGCTTCCTATCTGTCTTCTCGGTCCTCTCGGCGGCGTCGCGCTTGTCGATCCTGTCGGCCGGGTCCCGGTGCGCGGCCCTGTCGGCCGGGTCGCGATCGTTGGCTCCGTCGGGCACGATCGCCATGCTCGTACGGACGGCGCGCAATTCCTCGTTCGGGCACAAGCCCCCCGACGGCTAGGCTCTCGCCGAGTGTGAATGCATGAGTACGACCCCCGAAAGGCCTGATGAAGCCGCGCTCGCGCCGGCTCATAGCTCTCCGCATCGGACCCAAGAGGTTCCGCAGCCTCGCGTACCGTCAGATCTTCGCGCCGAGGCTCCCCTCCTCAACGGGTACCTGAGCTTCAAAGAGTCGAACCCGACCCCTTTCACGACCCCGGGCCACAAGGGGCGTGCCTGGAAGCTCGACAGGGACCTCGCGAAGGTTCTCGAGGGCGATGTCCCCCTCTACGGCGGGGTCGACACCGTCAAGTCAGCCCTCGGGCTCCTCGCGGCCGCCCAGGAACGCTCGGCGAAGTGGTACGGAGCGGACTGGTGCCGCTACTCGGCGGGAGGCTCCACTCACACCAACCAGGCGCTCTGCCTCGCGATCGGCCGCCCTGGTGACAAGGTCGTGGTGACACGGTCGCTGCATCGGTCCCTCCTTTTGGGCATGGTGCTCGCGGACCTCGAGCCCTGCTGGCTGCCGACCAGGATCGACCCCGGCACCGACATGCCGATGGGCGTCGCCGTCGAGGACGTCGAGCGGACGCTCCATGAGAATCCTGACGCACGTGCGGTGCTCGTCACCGAGCCCGGTTACCTCGGGACGCTCTCGGACCTCGGGCCGATCATCGAGGTCGCCCACAACTACGGCGTCCCCGTCATCGTGGACCAGGCCTGGGGGGCGCATTTCGGCTACCACCCGGATCTTCCGCCGCACGCCATGGCGCTGGGGGCCGACGCCATGGTGACGAGCATCCACAAGCTGCTCCCTGGCTACACCCAGGCGAGCCTGGTGTGCGCCCGCACGCTTCGCCTTGACCCGGACCGGCTCGACCGCGGCTTCGAGGCGGGCAACACGACAAGCGCCGCCGGCTCGGTGCTGGCGAGCATCGACGGCTGCCGCGCCCTAATGGAGGCCCGCGGCCACGAGCTGCTCGAAGGTGTGATCGCCAACATCGGCCGTGCCCGCAAGCGCCTGCGCGACGAGCTGCCGGGACTCGGGGTCCCCGACGAGCGCTCGTTCCCGCCCGGCCGATTCGACACTACGCGGCTCGTGCTCCTTCTCTCAGGCGTCGGCGCGAACGGAGTCGAGGTCGAGCGCAGGCTCATCGAACAGGGCATACCCCTGGAGCTGGCCGACCGCGACACCATCGTCGCGATCGTCTCGGTCGCCGATGACGAGTCGACGCTCGACAGGCTCGTGAGCGCCCTCATCCCGGCCATCCGGGCGACCTCGGGCCCGCCGCGCCCGCCGTGTGTCGCGTTGAGCTGGGACGTGAAGCCGGTCTACGCCATGAGCCCGCGAGCAGCGTTCTTCTCGGCGCATGAGTCGCTCCCGGCGGACCTCGCTGTCGGACGCGTCTCGGCCGAGCTGATCGCCCCCTACCCGCCCGGCATCCCGGTGCTGGCACCGGGCGAGCTCGTCACCGAGGCCCTCCTCGCTGGCCTTCGGGCCGTCGCGGCCGACGGGGTCCGCGTCGCCTACGCGGCGGACCCGAGCCTTTCGACCCTCGAGGTCGTTCGGGCCTGAGCGCGTCCGGGCGACGTGTCAGTTAGCAAAGAGCCTGACGCACGCGATGGCGGCGCACGCTTCGAGGAGCTCGTCTTGGAGGCGCTCGTCGTGCATCGCCGGATGCGCCTCGATCGGATGCTGATGGAAGAAGAAGGCACCCGACACGCGAGCCTGCGGATCATCGCTCACCGCCAGCCACGCCTGGGTGACCGCTCCCATCTCGAGGTCGTCGGGCGCGCCCGGGCCTCCCATCTTGGTCGCGACCCAGCCCGGATCGACGGCGTTCGAGAGCACATCGGGCCGGTGCCGGGCAACGGCGGCGGCGAGGGCGGCGACATAGAGCTTGCTGTCGGAATAGGCCTGCGAGCCGCTCCAGCGGCGGCGCTCCCACTGCATGTCGTCGAGATGCGGGCTCCCTCCCCTGTGCATGCCCGAGCTCAAGTAGACGAGCCGGCTCGGCATCTCGACAAGAGCCGTCAGCACGTAGGGAGCGAGGACATTGACTGCAAAGACGTGCGCGAGGCCGTCGTCGGTGACGACCCGGCGCTCATTGGAACCTAGGGCTGCGTTGTGAATGACGGCGTCGAAGCGGCCAGTGGCGTTGGCGGCCTGTGCGACCTGGTGCACGCCGGCCAGCGTGCTCAGGTCTCCGACGACGACCTCGCTCGCCTCGGGCAGGGACCTTCGCGTATCCGCGGCGCGGCTCTCGCTGCGGGCGTGCGCGACGACCTCGTGCTGCTGGCCCGCCAAGAGCTGCCCGGCCATGAGGCCGAGCCCGTCGGAAGAGCCGGTGATCAGTATGCGAGCCATCGGGCCCCTTTCGTCTCGTGTTTTTTCTGTCTCGGCCGTTACGGTCTCAAAGGTTGCGCACCCGCGCGGCTACCAATCCGAGCGCACCCGCGTCGAGCGCGCCTGAGTGCGCGAGCACCTGCACACAGACGTGGTCCGCCCCGGCATCGAGATGGGCGCGGACCCTGTCCGCGACATTTTCGGCGCTCCCGTGGACGACAAGATCATCGACGAGCCTGTCGCTCCCCGCGCCTGCAAAGTCCTTCTCGCCGTATCCGAGGCGCTCGAGGTTGGCTCGATAGTTGGCCAGCACGAGGTAGTGCTCGAGGTAGTGCCGCGCCGTGGCCCGCGCCGCGCCGGTCTCCTGCTCGAGGACGAAGGCCTGCTCGGGGGCAAGCAGTGCTTTGGTGCCGAGGATCCGGCGCGCGACCTCGGTGTGGGCCGGCGGGGTGAGGTAGGGGTGGGCGCCCTCGGAGCGGTCCCGGGAGAGCTCCAGCATCCGCCGGCCCAAAGCCGCGAGCACCCGCGGCGGGCGCGGGGCAGACCGGCCGCGCCCTGTCGGTCCGGATGCCTCGTCGAGGGCACCTAGGAAACCGGACATCGCCTCTAGCGGATGCTCGTAGTGCTGGCCGAGCAGTTCGACGTGGGGAGCGTGGCTTACGCCGAGGCCGAGGAGGAACCTGCCCGCGTAACGGTCCTCGAGCACGAAAACCCGGCGGGCGAGAGCCTCCGGCGGCCAGGCCCAGATACTGGTGATCCCGGTCGCTACCACGAGGCGCGAGGTGGCCGAGAGGGCCTTTTCGAGCAGGTCGAACGCCTTGCCGTCGACATTGCTGCCCCCCACCCACAAGGCGCCGAAGCCGAGCCGCTCGACGCCGGCGGCAAAGCCGCCCGGGTCCTCGTCGATCGCCCGGGCAGACACCCATACCCCCACCGGCCCGATGGCGTCGCGCAAACGGTCCGTTGCGGTATTGCCCATGGTGTCGCCTCCGTCTCGATCGCCGGCTAGGCACCCTATCTAGCGCCGAATGCGCGCCTAGGTCGAGCCCGGCCTGGGCCAGTCCACCAACGCCGCCGCGAGGCCTCGCACGAGGCGCTCGAAGCTGCGGTCGATGTCGACCGGGAGGCCGAAGCCCCCCGAGGACTCGAGCGTGACAAAGCCGTGTAGGGCAGAGCGCAGCGCCCGCGTCGCATCGACGGCATCGTCGTCGCGAAGCTCGTAGCCGGCGAGCACGTCGAAGACGATCTGAGTCACGGCCCGGCTCGCCGCCTCGTCCTGCTCGTCCCCCTCGGCGGGGGCGAGCTGTGCCGCCTGGTAGCGGCCCGGGTGGTCGTGCGCCCAGGCGCGGTACGCGTGCGAGAGGGACAAGATGGCGTCACCGCGCGACCGGCCTACGGCCGCGCGCCCGAGTACCTCGGCCAGATCCCGCTTTGCGCGCAGTCCGATGCTGCGATGCAGGTCGCCCATGTTCACTACGTGCTTGTAAAGCGAAGGTTGGCGAACCCCGAGCCGCTCGGCGAGACTGGCCATCGTCATGCGGCCGAGCCCGCGCTCATCGGCGAGCCGTTCGGCAGCCTCGACGACCACCGCCTCGTTGAGTCCCGCCCTAGGCACGCCCGGCCGCCCTGGCGAGGAAGGCGAGGATCGCTTCTGCGGTCAGATCGGGCTGCTGCGACTGCGGGTAATGGCCGGCGTCGGCGACCATTACGACTTCGGCCCCGGCGGCCGCCGCGATCCAGTCCGCCTCCGCACTCGGGACGTCGAAGTCGGGGTCCTTCTCCCCCATCAGGACCAATGTCAAAGTGCGGAGATCCCCGAGGCGCGCCTCGGCCGCGGCGTGGGTGGTGCGGGTCGTGAGGGAGAACGCCTTCGCGTGCCCGGGGCGGCGCAGGCTCGCCCTGACCTCGTCGCGGTAGTCCTCGAAATCGGCGGGGCGCCTGCCGGCGTAGAGCTTGGGCAGGTAGGAGCGCCACGACATCGCCGCGAACGGCCGCGCGAGCGCGGCTCGCAGCATCAGGCGTTGCAGCGCGCTGAGCTTCGTGTCCCGGACGAACGGACCGACGAGGACCAGCCCCGCAACGAGCTCGGGCCTCGCCGTGGCGGCGAGCACGGCCGCGCCGGCACCCATCGAGTTGCCGACGACCACGGCCGGCCCGCCGAGCTCTTCGACGAGGGCGGCTATGTCACCGGCGGTGTCCTCGTCGCCATAGCTCTCAAAGGTCGTGTCACTGTCGCCGTGCCCGCGAAGCTCGGTGCACACGACCGTGTAGCCGGCCTCGCGCAGGCGCGGGGCGAGGAACCGGTAGGTGGTGCGCAGGTCGCCCATCCCCGGCACGAGCACGATCAGAGGGCCTTCTCCGGCGATGTCGTAGGCGACCCGTCCTCCTGGGCAGGCGAGGTAGCGCGGGGTCCGCACAGCCGGTTCGGTTGTCATGTGGCTATTGTATTTAGCTCACTAGCTATTGTCAATAGCCCACTGAGGTGCGGACCCCTCGAGCCGCGCCGGAGACCGGCCTCAGCTCCCGTCCGGCCAGCCCCCTCGGTGCAGCACCATCGGATAGTGGGGCAGAATCTCGGGTCTGCGCACCGAGGACCGCCATCCCTCCGGATAAGACTGCAGTCCCTGCGACAAGGGCGATGGCACGCCGGGCTCGCCGACGAGGCCCTCGAGCGGGGCCCGCAGGCCGGTAACTTGCTCCTCGCCGAAGCGTTCCCGCCACTGCGCCTCGGTCTCGGCGAGGACGCGCCTGTACTTGTGCTGCGCCTTGACGCCTTTGGCACTCAGATGAGCCGCCTTGCCACGGCTCGCGGACGGGTCCGGCCCCACGACGACACACCCGATCTTCTCGAGGAATCCAAGCGACATCGCTATCGCCTCTTTGGAGACACCCGTCAGGCGCGGAAGCTCCCGCACGCGAACGGCATTTTCGCCGAGGGCACGCAGTGCGTTGGCACTGATCGGCAACGACAGCTTCGAGCCACGCTCGAAATCGATCGTGAACATCAAGAGCACCTTGGACAAAAGCGCCGAGAGGTCGTCGACGGCCCCGGTCGAACGCGACGCGGCACCGGCTCGCAGCCGGTCGGGATCGATGCGCATGCCGTAAGCGACGACGGGCAGGTACTGGGGCAGGTCGATCTCCGAACGCCTGGCGAAACCCCCGAGGGCCTCCAGCAACCGGCCGATCTGCGCTTCGCCGAAGCGTTCCCGCCACCGCTGCTCGACCTCGCCCGCGAGCGGCCGCCAGATCTGCTGCGCTCTCAGACCGGCCTTGGTGGGCCTGACCACCAAGTCGGAGCTCGGTGGGCCAGCCCGCACCTCGGTGCGCTCGGGCCCAAGATCGACATAACGCCACCTCTTCAAGCCCGCAAGGTTCGTAAGGCGCGCCATGCCCTCCACCTCGGCGAGCGGGATCCCCTCCGCGGGGATGAACTGCATGAAGTTCGCCCACATGACCTGTGAGGTGAGCCAGACTCCACGGCGGGCGCCGGCAGGCGTCCCGTCTGTGGTCCAGTGCTGGACCCGGTGCTCGGCCTCGTTGTCGAACTCGATCGTAAAAGCGACGAGCACCTGGGACAACAAGGTCGGAAGCGGGATTCGCTCGGTCACGGCGCCGGCGGTCACGGGCTCGGGCGACGGGGCTCTCCGCGATAGGTGCCGAAGCACCATCGGTTTCCCTCGATATCGCAGGCGGCGAACTCGCGCGAGCCGTAGTCGGTGTCGTGCGGGCCAACGATGATCTCGGCCCGCGCCACGACGGCGCGGCCGTGGACGGCGTCGGGATCCGCAGTCACTACGTAGGCACCAAAAGAGCCCGGCTGCAGGTGCCAGGGATCAGCGTCAGCTTCGCGGACGCTGCCGAGCATGAGTCCCCCGCCTTCGGGCCAGGCCAGCTGGGCATGGTCGACGTGGTCGCCCTCGCCGTAGGTGACGACCTCTTCGAAGCCGAACGCCTCGACAAGGAACCCGATCAGGCCCCTGGCGTCGTTCGCCCTCAAGGTGGGCCAGACCTGAGGGGCAGGTGCGTCGTCGTCCATGCGCCATTCTGCTTCAGTCGAGGCCCTCTGGCGATGCCTCCACGGTCGAGATGCCCCCGGCGGAATTGGCCGGTGGCACATCGGGCGCCTTGAGCACATCGGCGTGGGTGATGGCGAGGAAAGCGACCAAGCAGAAGATGGCGATCGTCAGTGCCAGGGCCACTCTCCCGTCGCCCCAGCCGAGGCCGCCGAAGCTTCGGGGCTTGCCCATCCAGTCCGCGAACGAGGCGCCGAGCGGTCGGGTCACAACATAGGCGAACCAAAACGAGAAGATCGGGTTCCATGCAAAGCGCCTGTAGCCGATGGCAGGCACGAGGATCAGCCCGGCAAACATCAAGCCGGAGTCGAGGTAGCCGAGATGAAATGTGACCGCCGTCAGATCGCCGAAGGCTGTGCCGAGGGCGAAGGTGGCCACCACCGAAGCCCAGTAGAAGCCCTCTCGGCGGGGACTGTCGACCCTGTGAATCGACAGGGTCTTCTCTGTCTTCTGCCAGCTGATGAAGACCACCGCCAGTACGACGGCATACAGACTGCTGGAGACGGCATAGGGGACGCCGAAGCCGACGTGGAGGACGTCGGCCGCCATCGTGCCGAAGACACCCACCATGACGACCGCCAGCCAGTATGTCCAGGCGATGTAGCGGTGCCTCGAGTATTGGAGCACCAAGGCGACCACGAAGCCCACAAAGCCCAGGCAAACAGCCAGCTTCGGGTTCAGGCGATGGACCGAGTAATCGGAGGTCGACTCACCCATCGCCGTCGAGAGTGCCTTTATGACCCAGAAGTAGACGGTGATCTGCGGCACCCGCAGCGCCCCGCGCTTGGTCAGCCAGAGATGGAAAGAGCGCTCGCTCACGGCCATATCTTGGCGCGAGCTGGCACGGTCGCGGCGTAGAGAGCCTGCGGCCGAGCAGTGGCCCCAGTGCTACCTTAGGACCATTGTCCCGAGGTAGCACTGGAGATGGAAATGGCCGCATCAGACGATGTACTGCCCTTCGAACGGGTCCAGCTCGGCGTTCGCATGGAAAAGCGCATGGTCAAGGTCCTAAAGGGCCTCGCCGAGTTCAACGGAGTCAGCCTCGGCGAGCTGCTGGAGAAGATCGTCCTGCACTCGTTCGACCCCGTCGAGGGCGAGGAGGGAGAGGCGTGCGCGAGTCCCCATTCCAAGGCGGCATTGGCGGCGATCGCCGATCTCAAACGGGTCTACGGGATGGACTACGAGGTCCATGCCACCCGGTACTTCACGAAGAACCGCACGCGACCTACAAGGTGAATCCCCCGTCCCCGGGCGGGCCCGAGCGCGGCGCGCGGGCCTCGGGATCAGCGCCCACGCAGGCGGTCGATCTGTCGGCGGTCCTTCTTCGTCGGACGCCCCGAGGCCGGATCGCGTAAAAGCCCGGGGGAACGCACCTCTTTCGGCGGCGGGGGCGGGCTGTGATCGACCAGGCACTCAGCCGCAATGGGTGCCCCGACGCGCTTGTCGATGGCCCTCACGACCTCGAGCACGCGCAGGCGCCCGCCGATGCGGGCAGTGACAGTGTCACCGGGGCGGACCATGGTCGAGGGCTTAGCCGCAGACTCGTTCACCTTCACGTGACCGGCCCGACACAGGGCCGCAGAGACGGCACGGGTCGGGGCGGCTCGCACCGCCCACAGCCACCGGTCCACCCGTACCACCTCCACCGCTGAAGGTTCTCACGACGCTTCGGACCCTGCACGGGCACGCTCCGGTCCGCGCCCGCCGAGAAGTGCGGCAAAGTGGAGGCTCCATGCCGTCGCGCTTCGATCTCGCCGCCGTCAGCGGAAAGCGCGACGACGCCTTCGCGGCGTTCATCGCCTGGACTGCTGAGCAGGGCCTGTCGCTCTACCCGGCGCAGGAGGAGGCGCTCTTGGAGGTGTTCTCCGGAGCGCACGTGATCGTGAACACGCCGACCGGTTCGGGCAAGAGCCTGATCGCGCTCGGCGCGCATATCGCCGCCCTCGCGAGCGGGATGCGCACCTTCTACACCGCCCCGGTCAAGGCGCTCGTCTCTGAGAAGTTCTTCGCCCTCTGCAACGATCTCGGAGCTGCGAACGTCGGCATGCTGACCGGGGACGCCTCCATCAATCCCTCCGCGCCGGTCGTGTGCGCGACCGCCGAAATCGTCGCCAACATGACTCTTCGCGCCGGAGCCGACGCGTCGATCGACCAGGTGGTGATGGACGAGTTCCACTTCTACGGCGACCCCGAGCGCGGTTGGGCCTGGCAGGTCCCCCTGTTAGAGCTGACGCGGGCGCAGTTCGTCCTCATGTCGGCCACCCTCGGCGACACGAGCGCGATCGAAAGAGGCATCGCCAGGCGCACGGGGCGCCCCGTCGCGCTCGTGCGCTCGGCGACCCGGCCGGTGCCGCTGCTTTTCGATTACCGCCGCACGCCGCTCAACGCCACGATCGAGGCGCTCCTCGAGGCCGACCAAGCTCCTTTGTACGTCGTCCACTTCACACAGGCCGAAGTGCTCACCCACGCCCAGGCGCTCACCTCGGCCCAAGTGACGACCAGAGGCGAGCGCGAGGCGCTGGCGGCCGCGCTCGTGGGCTTCCGCTTCGCCCCCGGCTTCGGCCGAATGCTCTCGCGCCTGTTACACCACGGGATCGGCGTACATCACGGCGGGATGCTCCCCAAGTACCGCCGCCTCGTCGAGCGGCTCACCAAGGCCGGGCTGCTGCGCGTCGTCGTCGGGACCGACACCCTCGGGGTCGGTGTCAACCTGCCGTTGCGCACCGTCGTACTTTCCGGACTTGCCAAGTATGACGGGTCGGTCTCGCGCCTGTTGAGCGCCCGCGAGTTCCACCAGATCGCCGGGCGGGCGGGCCGCGCCGGGTACGACTCCTCGGGTCTTGTCGTCGTGCAGGCGCCCGAGCACGTGATCGAGAACGAGCAAGCGGTGAAAAAGGTAGCTGGAGATCCGCGCCGGACGCGAAAGCTCGTCAAGTCGAAGCCGCCCAAGGGCTTCGTCGCCTGGGACGAGGCGGTGTTCGACAAGCTCGTCGCCTCCCCGCCCGAACCACTCGTGTCCCAGCTGCGGGTCAACCACGCCACCTTGCTCAACGTCCTCGATCGTCCAGGCGACGGCTGCGGCGCGCTGGCTCGGCTCGTGACCGACAACGACGAGCCGCGTCCCGTCCAGCGCCGTCTCGTCCGCCAGTCCATCTCCATCTACCGGTCGCTCATCGCGGCCGGGGCCCTCGAGCGCCTCGAACGCCCTGACGACATGGGCAGGCTGATCCGTGTCACGCGCGACCTGCAGCCTGACTTCGCCCTCGACAACCCGCTCAGTCCCTTCGTCCTCGAGGCCGTACCTCGCCTCGAGGCATCGGCGCCGACTTGGTCGCTCGACGTCGTGAGCGTCGTCGAAGCCACTCTCGTCAATCCCGGCCCTGTGCTGGCAGCGCAGCTCAAGCGCGTCCGGACCGAGGCCCTCGCCACCATGAAGGCGGCCGGGGTCGAATACGAGGAGCGGATCGAGGCTCTCGACAAGCTCGAGTACCCGAAGCCGCTGCGCGAGTGGACCTACGAGCTGTTCGACGACTACCGGCTCGTGCACCCCTGGGCCGCCGACTACAACATCCAGCCGAAGTCGGTGGCAAGGGACCTTTACGAGCGGGCGATGACGTTCTCCGAATACATCGCCCACTACGGCCTGACTCGCTCAGAAGGCCTGTTGCTGCGGTACCTGTCCGACGTCTACCGGGGGCTCATCCGAAATGTCCCTGAGGAGCTGAAGACCGAGGAACTCCTCGATGTCACCGAGTGGCTCGGCGAGCTCGTCCGCCAGGTCGACTCCAGCCTCATAGACGAGTGGGAGCACCTTGCGGCCGCGGCCGCGAGCACCTCGCTCGAAGAGGCCGTGGCCGAGATCGGCCTCGAGCTCGGCGAAGAAGCGACCGCCCCGCCAGTGAGCGCGAACTCCCGGGCTTTCAAGGTGATGGTGCGCAACGCCGCCTTTCGGCGCGCCGAGCTGTTCGCCCGTCGCGACGCCGCAGCCCTGGCCGAGGCGGAGGCGGCAGGCGGACTCGACGCAACCGGATGGTCGGAGGCGCTCGAGCGCTACTACTCGGTCCATCCGAGCCTCGCCACGGGCCCAGAAGCGCGCAGCAGGGCTCTCTTCGATGTCGTTGAGCATCCCGGGCGATGGCTCGTGCGCCAGGTGCTCGACGACCCCGAAGGCTGGCACGACACGGCAATCATC
This sequence comes from Acidimicrobiales bacterium, assembly GCA_049523315.1. Taxonomy (GTDB): domain Bacteria; phylum Actinomycetota; class Acidimicrobiia; order Acidimicrobiales; family Bog-793; genus Fen-455. The sequence goes on from JBEKMZ010000036.1 coordinate 31,150, forward strand.
GCCGAGATCGACATTGCATCCTCCGACGAGGCGGGGTCGCCCGAGTGGCGGACGCTACGCCTCCAACAGGGTTGAGGACGAGAACCCAGGTCGCCTCTCACGTCCGGTGTAAACGCACCGGGTGAAGGTTTCTTCGGGATCGAAGGCGGCGCAGAGATAATTGAGACATGAGGCCGTGAGACAAGTGATTTGCTACGCAGTGCTATAGCGCCACTGGAGATAGGTCCCGAAACGAGGACCTGGCCACCTTCGTCACGCCAGGGTCCGTCAATGAGGGCAGTTCGGACTCTTCCGCTGGGACATGGCAAAAGGCTCCGATGCCTCGCGCCCGCACTTTCACCGCGGGTTCTCC
>JBEKMZ010000037.1:0-31448 GCA_049523315.1 Acidimicrobiales bacterium
CAACGGGGGCCTTTTCGAGACCCTGCTCGCCAAGCAGGACGCGGTCATAAGCGACGAACTGAACCACGCCTCGATAATCGACGGCATCCGGCTCTGCGCGGCGACGCGCTTTCGCTACCGCAACCGGGACATGGGGCACCTCGAAGAGCTGCTGCGGGAGGCCTCGGGCGCCAGGCGCCGGCTGATCGCGACCGACGGGGTCTTCTCGATGGACGGCTACGTGGCCCCGCTGGGCGAGATATGCGAGCTGGCCGAGCGCTACGACGCCATGGTCATGGTCGACGACTCGCACGCCGTCGGCTTCGTCGGCGAGCACGGCCGCGGGACTCCCGAGCTGCACGGGGTGTCCGAGCGCGTCGACGTGGTCACCGGCACCCTCGGCAAGGCGCTCGGTGGCGCGAGCGGCGGCTACGTGAGCGGCCGCAAGGAGATCGTCGCCCTCTTGCGCCAGCGCTCGCGCCCCTATCTGTTCTCGAACTCGGTCGCGCCAGCGATCGCGGCCGCCTCGCTCGTCGTGCTCGACCTGTTGGACGAGAGCGACGACCTGCGGGCGAGGCTACGGGAGAACACAGCCTTTTTCCGCGAGACCATGACCGGCCTCGGCTTCGACATCCTCCCGGGGGACCACCCTATCGTCCCCGTGATGCTCGGCGACGCGGCCCTCGCCGGGGCCATGGCCGAGGCGCTGTTGCAAGAGGGCGTCTACGTGATCGGGTTCAGCTACCCGGTCGTCCCGATGGGAAAGGCACGCATCCGTGCCCAGATGTCCGCCGCCCATACCCGCGCGGACCTCGAGCGGGCCGCCGAAGCCTTTGCCCGGGCGCGGGCGGAGCTGACCTGAGAGCCTTTGGTCATGTACGAGCCGACTAGCGCCACGACGCCTTCGCGCCACGCCGACAGGGCGAGCTATGACGCCGAGACAGTCCACCAGATCCTCGACGAGGCGCTCGTCTGCCACGTCGGCTTCGTCGCCGAGGAGCGGCCGCAGGTACTGCCGATGCTGTTCGTCCGCGTCGACTCGAGTGTGTTCCTTCACTCCTCGACCGGTGCCCAGATGGCGAGGATAGCCTCCCACCAGGACGGCATCGAGGTGGCCGTGGAGGCCACGGTCCTTGATGCGCTCGTGCTCGCCCGCTCGGCGTTCAACCACTCGGCGAATTACAGGTCGGTGGTCGTGCACGGGACCGCCACCTTGGTGCGCGACGCCGAGGCCAAAGGCGAGATCCTCGAGGCGCTTATGGAGAAGCTGGCGCCCGGGCGATCCGGCAGCGTCCGCGCCCCGACCGAGCTCGAGCTTCGCCAGACCGCCGTTTTGGCCCTGCCCCTCATCGAGGTCTCGGCGAAGATCCGCAGCGGTCCGCCCGTCGACGAGCCGGAGGACCTCTCCCTCGAGCACTGGGCCGGCCTCTGGCCGGTGCGCGTCGTGCGCGGCACGCCGGAGGCCTCGCCCGATCTGAGCCCGGCCATCGGGCTGCCCGCCCACCTGCAACAAGCCGACGGGGCGCAGCGGGGCGGTTAGGTGCGCGCCGTCGTGCAGCGAGCGGCCTGGGCCCGCGTGAGCGTGGCGGGTGAGGTCGTCGGGTCGCTCGACGGGTCCGGTTTTGTCGTGCTGGTGGGCGTGCGCAACGGCGACGGTGAGGGCGAGGCCCGTGCGCTCGCCTCGAAACTCTGGACGCTGCGGATCATCGACGACGACGAAGGGCGCATGAACCGTTCTTTGTCTGACGTCGGGGGTGGCCTGCTCGTGATCAGCCAGTTCACCTTGTACGCGGACGCCTCCAAAGGACGGCGGCCCTCCTTTGCGGCCGCCGCCCCAGGCGCGCTCGCCGAGCCCCTCGTGGAGCGAGTCGTCGAGCACCTGCGCGACTTGGGGGCCGAGGTGGTGACCGGTCGCTTCGGCGCCGAGATGCTCGTCGAGCTCGCCAACGACGGACCCGTCACGCTGATCATCGATACTTAGCCCCCGCCCCTATCTGAAAGGCTCGCAGCATGCGTTATGTGATCATCGGTGCCGGCGCAATCGGAGGCACCATGGGCGGGCGCCTCTACGAGAGCGGTCACGAGGTCGTCCTCGTCGCCAGGGGAGCCCACCAGGCCGCGATCTCGAGCCGAGGCATCGAGCTTCGCGACCCGGACCGGAGCGTCACCTTGCCAATCCGGGCCGTCTCGCGCCCGGCCGAGGTCGGCTTCAAGGAGGGCGACATCGCCGTGCTCGCGACCAAGACCCAGCAGAGCGAGCCGCTCCTGGCTGAGCTCGCCGAGTGCGCGCCACCGCTCACGCCGGTGGTCTGTGCCCAGAACGGGGTCGAGAACGAGCGGCTGGCGCTGCGCCGGTTCGCGAACGTCCAGGCCATGCGCGTCTATTTTTCGGCCACGCATCTCGAGCCCGGCATCGTCGAGATCCCCTTCGCGCCTCTCACCGGGCTGTTGGACCTCGGCCGCTACCCGAGTGGCCTCGACGAGGTGAGCGAGCTGATCGCTGCCGACTTGAACGAGAGCACATTCGACTCGCTCGCCGACCCGAACGTGATGGCTCGCAAGTACCGCAAGCTGCTCTCCAACCTCGGAAACGCCATCGAGGCCGCCTGCGGCACACGCTTGGAGGACCCTTGGGCGAAAGAGCTGTGGCAGCGCGCTCAGGACGAGGGCGTGGCGTGCTTCGAGGCGGCCGGGATAGACGTGGCACCTGCCGAGCTGGACGCGGACCGCAAGGAGGCCATCGGGCCCTATCGCCTCGTCGGTGGTCACGACCTGTCCGGGGGCTCGTCTTGGCAGAGCCTCGCCCGCCAGACGGGGAACATCGAGGCTGACTGGCTGAACGGCGAGGTCGTGCTCCTCGGGCGTCTCCATCAGATCCCGACGCCGGTGAACGCCCTGCTTCAGGCGACGGCGAACCGCATGGCCGCGCACGGCATCGCCCCCGGGACGATCCGTGGCGAGGAGCTGATCGCTCAGCTCTGAGCGCTCGCCAACATCGAGGCCAGCTCGGTCCTGCGCTCGGCGGGCGTGACGCGCTCGACGACGATGTTGTCGCTGCCGACCCAGGTGGCCGCATCGATGAGCGCCGCCTTAACGTGCTCCGCGGCATCCGCGCTCTCGAGTGAGACGTGCTTGGCGACGAGGGTCTTGCCGACCCGGCCCGGGTCGACGAGGCCGACGAGGCGGTCGCCTCCGAGGACCGGCATCGAGAAGTACCCGTGCACGCGCTTTGCCCGGGGCACGTAGGCCTCGAGGCGATGGCGGAACCCGAAGAGGCGCTCGGTCCTGTCCCGGTACCAGGTGAGCGAGTCGAAGGGGGATACGAGCAGCGAGCGGCCGCGCATGCGTCTCCCGAGCACGCCGAGCGCATCCTCGCGGGCATAGGCGAGCTGCCCCCATCCTTCGACGCTGGCTGGCACGAGGGCCGTCTTGCGGACGGTCGCTTCGACCTGGCGCCGGGTGAGACCGTGATAGGCGGCGAGGTCGCTCGCCGTCGCCACCCCGAGGGCGCCACCCGCCGCCTCGATGAGGCGTATCTCGCATTCCTCGTCTGTTAGCTCAGCCGCGAGGAGATCAGGGGGGATGGCGCGCTCGGCCAAGTCGTAGACGCGTTCGAAGCCCTTGCGCTGGCGGCAGGCGAGTTCGCCTATGTCCAAGAGCCACTCGGCCGCGATCTTGGTCTCGCTCCAGTCCCACCAGGGGCCGCCCTTTTTCGCGCCCCCGAGCTCGCGAGCCGAGAGCGGCCCCTCGGCGCGAAGGCGGTCGCGGACGTAGGCGCAGCTCTTCTCAGAGTCCTCGAGATGGTGCCAGCGCCGGCCGCGGGCGATGGCAACCCGCCGCTTGAACCCGTACGCTGGCCAGTCCTCGAGCGGGAGGATGCAGGCAGCGTGCGACCAGTACTCGAAGGTTGCGCTCTTCGGCCCCCAGTAGTCCGTTTCGATGCGCGCCCGCCCTATCGGTCCGAGACGGGAGAAGGTCACGAGCTCGTGGGAGCGGGCTAGGACCGAGATCGTGTCGAGCTGTACGGCCCGGACCCGTCGCAGCATCGCCGTCGGCCCGCCGGTCAGCTTCGGCCCGCAAAGGCCCTGCGCGGCGAGGGCGACCCTTCGCGCCTCGCTAACGTTCAAGGAGACCGCCGGGTCTGGCATCCCTCTTTACTAGCCGGTCGGGCGGCGCTTGTCGCCACGCGCGGCGGGTCGCATCGCCAGCGGAGTGACGGCGGCCCCGGTTGAGTGCCAGGCTCTCCCCGATGCAAGAGGCGCCGTATGAGGTCCCGAGGATCCCGGCCGCGGCTGGGGCTCTCATTTTTGACGCGTCCGACCGGCTGTTGATCTTGAAACCAACCTACAAGCCCGGCTGGACGATCCCTGGCGGGCAGGTAGAAGCCACAGGCGAGACGCCATGGGAGGCGTGCCGGCGCGAGACGCTCGAGGAGAGCGGGGTCGAGGTCGAATCCGGCCGGCTCGTCTGCGTCGACTTCCTGCGCCCTCGGGAGGGTCGCCCCGGCGGGGTGCGGTTCCTCTTTGACTGCGGCGTGCTCGACACCGAAAGGCTGAGCCGGGTCGCGCCCCAGCCTGGTGAGATCTCCGAGTACCGCTTCGCCCCTCTCGCCGAGGCCCTCGAGCTGCTGAGCGGCCCGCTGCGCCGCCGCGTCCGGGCCGGCGTCGGCGCGAAGCGGTGCCGGTACCTCGAAGACGGCAGGCGGGTCGCCGACGTGGCCAAGTGAGCGAGGAGCCCGGTTACGGGGACGCCCGCGCCGCGCTGATGGCGGCGATCGAGGCCGAGCTTGGCGAGCTCGGCCCGGGCGAGTTGCGGGGCGCAGCCTCGGCGCTCTCGGAGTGTTACCGGTCGGGTCGGCCATCGGCAGGCCGCAGCCTGCGTTCGACTGAAGCACAGGCCTACCTCGCGACTCGGGTGCCAGCCACCTTCGCGACGACACGACGGGTGCTGGCCGAGCTCGCCTCCCTCCATCCCGGCTGGGCCCCAGCCAGCATGCTCGACCTCGGTGCGGGGCCGGGAACGGCCACCTGGGCGGCCCTTGACGTGTTCGGCACGATCGAGCGCGCCGTTCTCGTCGAGCGTGACCGCGAGATGACGGCACTCGGCGAGCGGCTCGCCGGGAACGGCTTGAGCCGACTGTTTGGCGAGCTCGCATGGACGAGAGGGGACGTCTGCGCGCTGGACCTGCCCGGGAGCGATCTTGTAGTCGCCGCTTATGTCCTTGGCGAGATCTCCGGGGGCCTGGAGCTGCCGGCGCTCGAGCGCTGGTGGCGGGCCACACGGGGACATCTCGCGCTCGTCGAGCCGGGCACACCCGCGGGCTTCGAGCGCCTGCGGGCGGCGAGGAGCGCGCTCATCTCATGGGGAGCCCGGGTGGGCGCTCCTTGCCCGCACGACCAGACCTGCCCGATGGTCGGCTCGGACTGGTGTCACTTCGCCGTCCGGCTCGAGCGGTCCGCCCTGCATCGCGACCTCAAAGCCGCCCGTCTCGGCTACGAGGACGAGAAGTACTCTTACCTCGTCGTCTCGCCGAGCCCACCTTCCGCACCAGCCGCGCGCCTGGTGCGCTCGCCCCGCCCCCACAGGGGACATGTGCGACTGGTGCTGTGCGAGACGGACGGCCTCACCGAGCGCGTCATCAGCCGGCGCGACGGCGAGCTGTACCGGCGCGCCCGCGACGCGCGCTGGGGCGACCGGTTAGAGCTCGATTCCAACACATGATGCTTGCTAGCAAGCAAATAGATGGGGTAGCGGTGACAACTCGGCCCTGTCGGGCTCCGACAGGCGCAAGACGAGGTAGTCGATAAGACACATGAACATGTTCCCGCCGAACACCCAGCGCGGGTACCCGAACATCTGCTTGTGGACGGCCCGTGGGACGATGGCGCGATGCTCATCGAAACAGGCGACCAGATCGGACGGCGACTTCTTGGAGCTGGGCATTTTCCCACCGCCGGTAGTGGTGTGCCTCACTTGATCTCGGCGTACCACCCGTCCGAGCTCAGCACCCAGGGCCCGATCGGGCGACCGATCAAGGCCTCCGCGCTGTCGCTCTCCGGCTCCGAGTCGTCCCCGTTCCCGATGATGCCCGGCGCGCTCAAGACCGGCCCCTCCGGGCTGGCCATCAGGTACAGGTAGCCGGCGTACTTTCCCGCACGGGCATTCGGCACGAATGCGACCGTGGCGGTGCAGACCTCGTTGCGGGCTACTCGGGGACGCCAGTCTGATTCGAGCAAGGACAAGCCCCTTTCTCTACTAGGGATGCTCCGCTTACCTACCCATATCAGGCACGGTTCACCTGGCCGTCAGTCTCGAGTTCGCAGTCTGCCTGAGACGGCGTCCAGGGGGTCGACATCAGCGCTTCAAGCGCGGTGCCGAGCCCCATGAGGCGTAAGGAGACTCAGGCTCGCCACACAGCTCGGCGGTATCTGCGAGCGCCGGGACATGCCCCGGTTCTCCACTTAAATCGATAATGCGATTGTGCGTTCGTAGGGGCACAAAGACAAGTGACAGTGTTGTTGCGGATCGTCGCGAGGTCTTCACCTGAGCACGAGCTGCTACGGCCCGAAGGCCCGAAAGTGGGCTTGAGCTGATCAGCGAGCGCGCCGACTGTCCCGGGACGACGTCACTGAGCTACACAATTCGCCATGTCACTGAGCCAGACGCCGGCGGGCCCCATCCGAAGCATCGCCTACTTCTCGATGGAGATCGCCCTCGGCGACGAGATCCCGACCTTCAGCGGCGGTCTCGGCGTCCTCGCCGGGGACCTGCTCAAGGCGGCGTCCGACATGGCCCTGCCCATGGTCGGGGTCACCCTGCTCTACCACCACGGCCACTTCCGCCAGGAGCTGGACGGCGACGGGCGCCAGCTCGAGCACCCCGTCTCCTGGACTCCCGCGGACCATCTCGAGCACCTTGACACCAGGGTGAAGATCGAGATCAACGGCCGTTCTGTGATCGTCGGGGTCTGGCGCCGCCTCCTGCGAGGTGTCGGAGGTTCGACGGTGCCCGTCTATTTCCTGGACACCCTGGTGCTCGAGAACGCGCCAGCCGACCAGGTCATCACCGACCGCCTCTACATCGGCGACCGCGTCCAGCGGCTCTCCCAGGAGGCAATACTGGGCCTGGCGGGACCGGCGATGCTGCGTGCCCTCGGCCACGGCCAGATCTCGACCTTCCACCTCAACGAGGGCCATGCCTCCCTGGTCCCGGTCGCGTTGCTCCGCGACAGCCTCGGGGGGACGCTCAAGGATGTGTCGGCCGCCGATCTCGTCACGGTTCGGGAGCGGTGCGTGTTTACGACCCACACACCGGTGCCCGCCGGCCACGACCGCTTCGAGATGCCGCTCGTCACAGAGGTCCTCGGCCAGGAGCTGGCGGACGGATTGGAGCAGCTCGGCTGCCTTGCCGACGGCGTGCTCAACATGACGGTCCTCGGGATGTTCTTCTCGGGCTTCGTCAACGCGGTGGCACAGCGGCACAGGGAGGTCTCCCAGGCCATGTTCCCCCTCTACCGCATGCATGCGGTCACCAACGGCGTGCACGTAGGAACCTGGGTGGCCCCGAGCACGGAGGCACTCTTCGACCGGTACCTGTCTGAGTGGCGCGAGGACAACAACGTGCTGCGCTTCGTTTCCACCATCCCCCTCGACGAGATCCGGTCCGCCCACGCCAGGGCCAAGAAGGCGCTGCTGGGCGAGGTGGCCCGTCGCGCAGGGGTCCGGCTTGACCCCGACGTACTGACCGTCGGCGTCGCACGGCGTGTCACCCCTTACAAGCGAAACGATCTCTTGCTCTCGCGGCCCGAGGAGTTGCGCAGCCTTGTCCGGCGAATAGGCCCGCTCCAGGTCGTCTACAGCGGCAAGGCGCATCCCGCCGACGGGGAGGGGAAGGTCCTGATCGAGCGGATAAACACCGCGGCTCGCGAGCTGGCGGGCGACGTCACCGTCGTCTACCTCGAGGACTACGGGATGAGCCTGGCCGCTGTCATGGTGGCCGGGGTGGACATCTGGCTGAACAACCCTGTTGCGCCGCACGAGGCCTCCGGTACGAGCGGAATGAAGGCCGCCCTCAACGGCGTCCCCAGCCTCAGTGTCCTCGACGGTTGGTGGGTCGAAGGATGTGTCGAGGGCGTCACCGGCTGGGCGATCGGCACGGACCGAGGTGCCGACAGCGGTCTTCGTGTCGGCGACCCGGTGCTCGACGAGGCCGACGGGTCCGAGCTTTACCGGGTGCTCGGTGAGGTGGCCACGTGCTACTACGAGCACCCCGAGAGCTTCGCCGCCGCGAGGAGGCACACGATCTCGTTGAACGGCTCGTTCTTCACCGCCCAGCGCATGGTGTCGGAGTACGCCGCCCGGGCCTACACGAGGTCGCAACCGTCCGGTTGAGCCCCAGCCGCCGCCGGGGTGCAGGATGGGGCCATGGCAGACAAGGACGTTTACGAAAAAGCCCTGCTTCGGCTCCAGGCAGAGCTGGTCGCGATGCAGCAGTGGGTCCGCGACGAGCAAAAACGCATAGTGATAGTCGTGGAGGGCCGTGATGCCGCGGGCAAGGGAGGGGTGATCAAACGGATCACCGAGCACCTCAACCCCCGCTGGTGCAGGATCGCCGCCCTCCCGGCACCCAGCGACCGCGAGAAGACCGAGTGGTACTTCCAGCGCTACATCGCCCACCTCCCCGCCGGCGGCGAGATCGTCCTTTTCGACCGCAGCTGGTACAACAGGGCCGGGGTGGAGCGGGTCATGGGATTCTGCTCCGACGAGGAGTACCACCGTTTCTTCCGCCAGTGCCCCGCCTTTGAGCGCATGCTCATCGACGACGGCATCATCTTGATGAAGTACTGGTTCTCCGTGAGCGACGAGGAGCAAGAACGTAGGTTCAAGGACCGGCTCAACGACCCCCTCAAGCGCTGGAAGCTCTCCGACATGGACCTCGAGGGGCGCAAGCGCTGGGTCGAGTACTCCAAGGCCAAGGACGAGATGTTCGCCCATTGCGACCTGCCCGACTCTCCCTGGTACGAGGTGGAGGCCGACGACAAGCCCCGTGCCCGGCTCAACTGCATCGCCCACCTGCTCTCGGTGATCCCCTATGAGCAGCGCAAGCTGCCCAAGCCCAAGCTGGAGCCGCGGACGCCAGTGGGAGACTATAAGCGTCCGCCCCGGGACCGATACCGCTACGTGCCCGACTACTCGGCGACCCTCTCCAAGTCTGGCTCTTAGGGACGAACGCAGCGCGATGACGCGCTCCTCGCCTGACCGTGTCGACGGCACTTCGGGATCGCTGACTCCAGAGCGCCTGGCACCATTGGCATGATGACCGACTCCGAGCGCACCTCGCGCGAGTACGACGCCATGGCCGTCGACTACGCGGCTGACAACGCCGAGAACGCTTACAACGCCTACTACGAGCGACCGGCGACGATTGCCCTTCTCGGAGATGTCAAAGGGTTGCGCGTGCTCGATGCCGGGTGCGGCGACGGCCGACTCGCCTCCTGGTTGACTGAGGCGGGGGCTGTCGTGACCGCCGTCGATGTGAGCCCGGCCATGGCCGGGCTCGCTCGTGGGCGGCTCGGTGACCGAGCGACGGTGCTGGTAGCCGACCTCGCTCAGCCGCTTTCATTCGCACGAACGGGCGAGTTCGACTTGGTCGTCGCGTCGCTCGTCATGCACTACCTACTCGACTGGGAGGCCGTGCTGGGCGAGTTCTGCCGTGTGCTGGGTCCGCAAGGTCGGGTCGTCTTCTCGACCCACCACCCGGCGATGGACTGGCAGCTCAGTTCTCGCGACAACTACTTCGCCACCAAACAGCTGACCGAGACGTGGTCGAAAGGCACGGGCCAGTTCGAGGTCACCTTCTGGCGACGCCCGCTGACGGCAATGTGCCAAGCCATCGCCGTCAGTGGTTTCCTGATCGAACGACTAGTCGAGCCGGAGCCACTGGCTAGCCTCGCGGATCGTGATCCGGTCGCCTACGACGAGATCAGCACCAAGCCAAGGTTCGTCTTTTTCCGCCTGTGTGCCTCGCCGAACACGGACTGATCCAGACTTTCCCTGAGGGCCCGGTTCAAGGTGTGGTCCGACCTGGAAGCTCGGGTGGCGTCGCCTGGTGCAGCATCGTGGCGCCTCGCATTGGCCTGGCTCCTCGTTAGCCGATCCTCCAGTGTCCGCCAGCGGGCACAGAGGCTTCGGCCTAAGGTGGACAACCTCGACCAAGTGCTCCTGTCCGCCCGTGACCTCACAAGTGTCGTGCAGGTTCATTGGCGAGTTCCTACCGGCGCTTTGGCTGGTGATCACGGAACTCCGCGACACGGTGAGCGAGTCGGGTTCGCGTCTCGGCCCGATTGGCCGAGCGCCATGGCCGAGAATGAGACGCGGCCGCTAGGCACGGTCCTTTCTCCTCGGGTGTCGCACCCGATGTTCGCTGCAGCGCGCCTTCTAGCTGGTCCCTATCCCGGGGGCTGATGCACGCGACAATGATCGCCATGGAAAGATCTGCGTGGCAGAGCCATTGGCACAAGCACCCAGGGGTGCGGACCGGTGATCAGCTCTCTCGCGGCGAACGAGCCGCCGACCGAATGCGGAACATGATGGGGTCTTGGCCCTTTGTGTTCGGCTTCTTCGCAGTCATGATCGCGTGGGCTCTCGTCAACACGCTTCTGCTCGAGCACGTCCTTCACCGCAAGGCATTCGACCCTTATCCGTACATCCTCCTCAACCTCTTTCTCTCGATGATGGCCGGCGTCCAGGCGGCGGCTCTTCTGATTGCCGCCAAGAGAGCGGATGCAATTTCCTCCGAGGTGGCACTGCACACCGCAAGTAACACTGACGACATCAAGACCTTGATCCAGGAGAACACGACGCTGACTTCCCAGGTCAAAAAGAACACGGACCTTCTTGACGAGATTCATCTGCACGTGGCCAACATCGGGAGAAAGCTTGGAGCAGAGATGGGTAACTTCCCTCCCGACGTTGTGTCGCGAACCAAACCTGAGCCAACGTCTTAACTGCCAGACCTGACCAGGTCGCGCTTGGCCCGACGCAAACCAACAACACCTTGGTCGGCTTTGACCAGCCTTTCCTACAGCACCAAGGCCGAGACCTGCCAGGAGCGAGCCGACCACCGGGTTGTCTTGCATCGTTGCCCGACCGCTGCGGGAGCGCCGTGGTTCGCCACGGCGGCGCGCCAGGTTGGATGAGGACCAGCTTCGCTCAACGCGGAGCTAATCGAGAGCCATTAGCCTGCTCGTCGAGGCTTTTTCGGGGGAGGCGCAGTGCGTGTCGTTGTCAGTTGCGTGCCACAAACGGGCCACATCATGCCGTTGCTCCCCCTGGCCCGGGCTTTCGCGGACCGTGGCGACGAGGTCGTGATCGCGAGCGGTTCGGACGCGGAGACCTTCGTTGGTACCGAGCTCCCATTTCGAGCCGTCGGTCCGGCGTTGAGTTCGTGGTTGGCGGTTCTCAGCGAACGGACGCGGGGGATACCGGGCGACGGTCTGGCCCCGTCGCGTGTGTTGAACTACTTCATCCCACGGCTCTTCGGCGAGATCGGGACGGCGCTCATTGTCGATGACCTGCTGACACTTTGCAGGGAACTGGAGCCGGCTCTGGTTGTCTTCGACCCATACTTGTTCGCGGCCCCGTTGGTCGCCGCCGTCACTGGTGTGCCAGCGGTCCTTCACAGCATCGGGCCACTCATGGACCGAAGCATCCTCGAGCTCGTGGCCGACGCCGTGTCTCCCATATGGCGTGAGTTCGGGATGGATGTCCCGCCCTTGGCAGGAGTGGGCTCGGCTACGACACTCACGATCTGTCCCGCCTCGCTCGACCCGGGCGCGGCCGGAGTCCATGGTGCCCAGCCACTTCGCCCGGTTCCGTTGCCGTTGAGCGCGTCGACGGCGTTGGCGGTTTCGTTCGCCAGGCCTGAGTATCCACTTGTCTACTTGACCTTGGGAACGTTCTCGAACAATGACCTCGTTCTCTTTCGCCTCGTGCTGGACGCGTTGGAGGACGAACCGGTCAACGTATTGGCGACGATCGGGCGAGACAACGACCCGTCGGTCCTGACGCCGCTGCCCGATAACGCGCGTGTCGAGCAGTATCTGCCGCAGGGCGAGCTGCTGCCGTACTGCTCGGCGGTAGTCCATCACGCTGGGGCCGGCACGATGTTCGGCGTTCTCGCGCACGGGCTTCCTTCACTGGTACTGCCCCAGAGCGCGGACAATTTCATGAACGCCGGCCTGCTCGAGAGGGCCGGAGCGGCGCTCGTGCTGGTGCCCGGGGACGTGAGCGGGGCCTCGGTACGGTCCGGGCTTCGCGCGGTGCTGGACACGACCAGCTACCGTCGAAGTGCGCGCAAGCTCGCGGATGAGATCTGCTCGATGCCCTCGCCTGCCGAAGTTGCTGCGAGGCTAGCCAGCAACGCAGTTGTGGAAGGGCCTTAACGCTCCGCACCGACACCTTTTGCCTGCACCTCGGCGGCTGTCGCAAAGAGGCGGAGACCGCAGCACGGGCGTGTACCTCGACACCGCCCTGGTTCGCCGCAAGACGGAGCGCGGCACCACAAGGCGGTCAATTGCAGGACCTTCGCGTCTTGTGTGACGATCTAAATTCGTGGGACGAGGTCGCCGATCGCGGCTCGGCCGTGAAGCCCGGGCGCTCCGAGCGGCTCACAACGCCATCGGCGTGGGCGAGCTCGCGTGCCTGTCGTACCTGTGGTTCTGTGCGATCCGTCGGCGTCGGGACCGATGGTTGGCGCTTGCTGTTGCCGTACTCCTGGGCGAAGGAGCCGCGCTCCTGGTCGCGAAGGAATGCCCACTCGGGGCTTTTCAGCGCCAGGCCGGAGACGATGTCCCGATGTTCGAACTCTGGTTCGGGCCGAAGGTCGCGCCATTCGCGATCCCGACCCTCACGGTCATCGCTGCAGGTGGCCTTGCGCTCGTACTCGCCCGGCCACGCCAGGGCCTCGCGGCGCCGACGCCGCAGCCGATAGCCGCGTCTCTCCGGGTGGCGGATACCCGGCTGAGCGGATCCTCACAGCGCGCTGCCGGGCGCGAGTGATCTGCAGGCTCTCAGCCTCACGTGGAATCTCTGATTGTCGGGGCCGATCCCGGTGACTCGTGCAGCACGTCCAGCCACCTATGTCATGGGTCCGGGAACAACGCCACTGGCTCCAACAAACGCCTCGATCACGGTTCGCGCCCGGCCGAGGCCGGCTCCTTCTCACGCCACGGCTGGCGACCGTACTGGTCGAGGTGAGTGACGGCGCCGATCGGCTTGCGGGCCTTTCGGCCGTAGCGACCCGTGGGCCAGCCGAGAGTCACGATGCAGCACGGCTCGACGCTCATTGGCAGCTTCAGGATCCGGCGAGCCATGGTGCTGGACCAAAGTGGCAATGTGATGAGGGCAGCGCCTAGACCGACCGACCTCGCTGCCAAGAGGAGGTTCTGGACGCTCGGGTATATCGACCCGTAGCGGCTCGAGGCGACGATCGGAGGCTTGGGGACAAATGGCACCGGGAAGCGGCCCCGCAGGCAGCAGACGACGAGGACAGGGATGTCCTCGAAGTGCTCGATCTGCCACTGGACCGACCTCAGGATCCGAGCCGTCTGGTCGTCCGGCTTGCCCAGGCGTCCCAGGCCGCTGTACAGCGTCCAGGCCCGCCGGTACTGCACCGCAAATGACGCCTTCACAGCGCGGTCCTTCACGACCACGAACTCCCAGATCTGGCCGTTCGAGGCGGTCGGTGCCTCCAGGGCCAACTCGAGACACCGCAGCACGACGCGGTCCTCGACGGGGTCGGGCTTCACTCGCCGCACTGTCCGCTGAGTGAGCATCGCCTCCGCGAGCGGCATGGTCAGGCGGCCCTCGACCTCGGGATCGCGGATTGGAGCCATCGTCTTGTCCATGCCAAATTGTGGCCGATCGGCGGGATCCGGTGCTGTTGACACCGGAACGAGCCGCGCACGGGCAAGGCGCGACCTCGCTTTTGTGCATGGCCATCAGATGCTCCGGTCGACTCGCGGGCTGACCCCGCCGCCGGACAGCCTGCGAGCAACGTTGCGATCGGGGCGGCGCGGCCGACCGCGTGCCCGTCGAGTGTGACTACATATGCTGATGCGATGCCACTAGAAGGGGAATACGAGCCAAGCCCGGCGCAATGGGTCCGGGACCAGGTTGCCGAATACGAGGCCTCCGCGGGCACGAGGGCGAATACGCTTCGCGACACCGGCCTGCCGATCATCGTCGTCACCACGAGGGGCAACAAGTCCGGAAAGATCCGCAAGTTCGCGCTCATGCGGGTCGAGCACGGTGGCGAGTACGCCCTCGTCGCCTCCAAGGGGGGTGCTCCCGCGGACCCGGTCTGGTACCAGAACCTGAAAGCGGACCCGAAGGCCGTCATGATCCAGGACGGGCCCGAGCCCTTCGACGCGGTCGTGCGAGAGGTGACGGGCGACGAGAAGGCGACCTGGTGGGAGAGGGCGGTGGCCGCCTATCCGCCCTACGCGGAGTACCAGGCCAACACCGCCCGCGAGATCCCCGTATTGGTAGCTACCCGCAGGGCTGGCCAGTAGTCACCGGGGGCACGTGCCCGCAGCTCTAGCAGTAGTCACCTGCGGTCATCGGAGGCAGGCACCCGGACCTAGTCAGCGCCTCCCGTGGCCGTGATGGTGACCGGGGTGGCCGCCACGGGCGGGCAGCACAGCGACGGCCGTCGCTGTAAGCGTCCCGGACGAGAAGGTGCCGAGCGCTCCGACATGCCCGCCAACGCAGATGTCGGCGAACGACGGTGTCGCATCGGCGGCGTCGACGAATGTCGTCGTCGTGCTCACGTCCACGGTGACGATGCCACGGCGCCAGTTGCCCACGAGCGTGAAGACGCCTGCAACATCCGAGCTGCCGCAGGTGCCGGTGGCGGCGGTGCCGTTGACGGATGTGACGAGGCCCTGGTCACGGCCCTGGTTCGGGGGCAGCACGGCGACCGAGGTCGCGCTCAGGGTGTCTGCAGCGACGGTTCCGACCGCCATGACGTGGTTGCCCACGCAGACGTCCGCGAACGAAGGCGTTGGATCGGCCGAGTCGGTGAACGGTGTCGTAGTGCCAACCTCAACCGTCACGATGCGCAAATGCCTGCGTGGAACCAGCGTGAAAGTGCCCGCGAGCCCCGAGGTGCCGCAGGTGCCTGTCGTGGCGGTGCCATTGACGGCGGTGACGATTCCCGTGGTTCGGGCCAGCTTCGGCTGCAGGACCTCGACGGTGCTCGCCGTGAGTGCCCCGGAGGCGAAAGTGCCGAGGCTTTTTACATTGTCGCCTACGCAGACATCGGCGAACGACGGAGCCGGGTCAGCGACGTCGGAGAAAGTCGTCGTCGAGGTGACATTGACCGTGACGATGCGCAGGCGCCTTCCGACGAAGGTGAAAGCTCCCGTGGCCCTCGCGACGCCACAGGTGCCTACGGTGCTGACGCCATTGACGGAGGTGACAACGCCATGGGTCAAAACGGGCTCGGGGGGGAGCACCGTGACAGCGCTCGCCGTGACCGTGTCCGAGGAGTAGGTGCCGACGACACCGACATGGCTTCCGACGCAGACGTCCGCGAACGACGGCGAGGTGTCGGCGGCGTCGGTGAACGTTGTCGTCGTCGAGACGTCGACGGTGACGATGCTGAGGTGCTCGCCCACCATCGTGAAGGTGCCGGCCTCGCTCGCGACCCCGCACGTGCCCGCTGTGGGAACGCCGTTGACCGATGTGACGACCAGGCCCGACTGCGGCGGCGGGGGCGAATGGTGAGCGGGTGCGGCGGCTGCAGCGACGGCGGATCCTCCGAGAAGGACGACACCTGCCAGAAGAGCGATCCCCGCGTGCGTACTCCTGAGCCTGCTGAGCATTGCTGTGCCTCCCTCGCTAGAGACTGTCGATCGACACTTTACCTGCCCAGGCGCGACCCCAGAAACAGGCGCACCCATGGAGTCGTGTGGGCAGAACTAAGGTCACAACTGCCGCCAAGCGCGGACGCCGAGACAAAGTCTGACGGAGGCCGGGCCGTACATGCCGACAATCCAAGCCCGGGGGCTCACCAAGCGTTTCGGCGCCCAGGTCATTGCGGTCGACCATCTCGACTTCGACGCGATCCCGGGCGGGGTCACGGGCTTCCTGGGCCCGAACGGGGCGGGCAAGACGACCACTCTGCGGATGCTCCTAGGCCTCGTGACGCCGACCTCGGGCACTGTGCTCGTCGATGGCCACCGCTATCGCGACCTAGCCAACCCCACCAAGCGAGTGGGCGCCGTTCTCGAAGCCTCGGGCTTCCATCCGGCCCGTACGGCGCGCAACCATCTGAAGCTCACAGCGTTGATGGGGGGCATCCCCTTCACGAGGGTGGAGGAGTGCCTCGAGCTGGTTGGGCTCAAGGAAGCCGGGGACCGCAAGGTCGGCGGTTACTCGATGGGCATGCGCCAGAGGCTGGAGCTAGCCCGGGCGCTGTTGGGCAAGCCCGACATCCTCGTCCTCGACGAACCCGCCAACGGGCTCGACCCGCAGGGCATCGCGTGGCTGCGCGACTTCCTCCGCTTCTACGCCACAGAGCGCCCAACAGGCAGCGACGGGGGGCGCATCGTGATCGTGTCCTCGCACCTGCTCTCGGAGGCACAGCTCATAATTGACGACGTCATCGTCCTCACGGCCGGGCGACTTGCCGCCCAGGGCAGGCTTGTGGACCTGCTCGCCGGTACGAAGCGATCCGTCAGGGTGCGCACGCCCGACACGGACCGTCTCGTCGAGGCCCTTCAGGCGGCGAACCTCCCGGCGACGGTGCGCGACGGCTATGTCGTCTCTGAGGGCGCCACACCCGAGCAGATGGGCCCCGTCATGGTCGACAACCGCATCGAGGTGCACGAGATGGTCTCGTCCACCGAGTCGCTCGAGTCCCTCTTCTTCTCGCTCACCGGCAACGACCGGTCCGTGGATGGCCAGGCCGCGGGCCCGGTGGGGGATTACCGCAGCTTCGACGACTCGTGGGCGGCTTCTCCGGCGACGAGCTTTGAGGCGGGAGGCCAATGATGGTCGGCCTCCTCAGAGCGGAGATCCGCAAGCTCTGGACGATCTGGTCCACCTACGTGGTCTTTGCCATCGTCGTGGTAATCGACCTGCTCTTCGGTTTCGGCCTCGCTTTCGCCCCGGGCGGCCGCCACGGCGGCGCCGCCGGCATCGTTCCGCACGGCTCGTCCCAGTGGTTCACCAACGTGTTCTCGGTCCTCGACAACTCGAGGCTGCTGGCCCTCGTCCTCGGTGTGCTCATCATCACGGGCGAGTACAGGCACAAGACGGTGACCCCGACATTCCTCGCCGAGCCGCGGCGCGGCCGTGTCGTCACTGCCAAGCTCGGAATCAGCTTCGGCGCCGGCCTTCTCATGGGCGCTGTCACCATGCTTGCGGGGCTTGTCCTCGGCTTCATCCTCGTCGCCGTGCGAGTGCACTCCTGTCTTTCGCTGGCGGCTGGGGTGAGCCAGGGGATGTCGCAAGCAATGTGCTCGGCGAGCCACGGCTTTTATTACGTCGCCAACACACACGACATGTGGCACGACTGGTCTCAGATCGCCCCCGGCGTGATTCTCGGGACAGGCCTTTTCGCCATATATGGCCTCGGTCTCGGCGCGTTGTTGAAGAACCAGATCGTCGCAATCGTGGTGGGTCTCATCTTCACCCTCGTCGTTGAGACCATCGTCGGTGCCATCTGGCCCACGATCGGCGAGTACCTCCCGGGGCAGGCCGCCACGGCGCTCGAGGACGCCGCCCGGACGACATTCAGAGGCAACAGTCCTCTCTTGCCGTGGTGGGGCGGAGCCATAATGTTGCTGATCTACGGCTTCGCGCTCGCTTTCTTGGGCACTTTCACGACACTGCGCTCCGACATCACCTGAGCCGGCCGGCGCCAACCGCCTCAAGGATCGCCAGAGCCCGGCGCATGTCGCGGCGGCGCAGGCCCGGGTAGCCGGCAAGAGCTCGGCCCTTACATGTCACTATGGCGCCGCGGCAGAGTGCCAGTCGCAGATCGTGTGGTGAGCCGGTTTAGCCAGCTCCGCAAACGTTTGCACGCTGTCGGGCGGGTTCCCTTTTTGCCTGGTGCACTAACAACGACGCCTTGGGATATGTACGCTGTAGGAGGTGACGGATTAAGAAAAGGGGAGTTACGAAATCATGACGAAGACGCTGGCGGGGACCTGGCTGGCCGAGGTCCGTGACGACTCGCTCTGGGACAGCGAGCCGTACTACCCGAGCCTGGACGAGGGCAACGGCACGGTCTTGAACGGCGAGTGGCCCGACGCTCGCTGGGCACTGTTGAACCACTTGTCGGAGGAGCTCTCCAATGTCGCCTCCCAGACATGTGGGCCATGCGAGGTGGTCGACCCGGACGGGACCTTCGACCGGCTCGAGACCAGGCTCGTCGGAGCGCTCAAGTCCCTTCGCAAGGCCGAGCCGGGCGTGCCCTGGGAGTTCAACATGGACGGGAGCCGCTACCGGCTGTTTGTCGCCGGGCAGGAAGAGGCATCTTCGAGCCCGCACGAAGACGGCGACCAGGTCCACGAGTCGTTCAGCCCCGATGCCTTCGCATCGTGGGTCTCACCCCAGATCGTGCTCTGGGGGGACTCCACCCGCCGCGGCCGCCGCCGGCGCGTGGGCGGCCAGCACTAGTCCTGGCGTCGCCGAGCGCCCGCTCGCCACTTGACCCCGCGGGCGAGGTTGCTCGCCGTGCGGACCGTGACCGTGCCGTCAGGCGATGGTTGCAACCGTGCTGACAACAGAGCCCGCACCCGTTCTTGATCCTCACCACTCAGGCAAGCCACCAGCGGGCCGAAAGGCGTGCCGACCAAGGTAGCCACGGCATCGTCGAGGCTATTCCACAAAGCGTCGAGCTCCACCGTCTCGACGGTCACGTCATCAAACCCGCAACCCACGAGCAGCTCCTCGAGATACGAGGTGCTGAGCCCGTAGCTGCGGACGTCGAAGGCCCTCGGAAATGGCTCGGGCATCCCGAACGCGTCGAGCGCCTCCGCGATCGGGCCGAAGAGCCCGAGCGGTCGCTCGGCCGCCCATGTCGAAACCAGTGTCCGCCCACCGACGCGCAGCACTCGGTGAATCTCTCGGACACAAGCCTCCCGGTCGGGGAAAAACTGCAGGCCTTGCTGGCACAACACCTGATCGAACACCTCCTCGCCGGTCGCGATCGCGCTCCCCGCGCACTCCAGGTACTCGATGGGCGCAGACCCATCGGCCGACGGCATCCTCGCCGCGACGGCGAGCATCCCGGCGCTGATGTCGCTTGCCACGACCAGTCCTCCCTGGGCCACCACCCGAGCCGCTAGGCGCGCGACGGACCCCGTGCCGCTCGCGACGTCGAGCACCGAAGCACGGGGAGCGAGCCGGGCCCGCCGGACGAGGTCTGCGGCCCACGGCTCGAACAGCTGCCGGGCCAGGAAGCGGCCGTAAGCTTCGGGCACCGAGACTCCCTTGAAGCCGAGGCTCCGTCCGCTGCTCATGACTAGCCCTCCTGTTCCAGGGCAAAGGTGCCGTCAGCGCCAGTCGTCGAGGACGAAGCTCGCGGCGGTGTCGTAGCAATCCTCGTTCGGGCAGTGCATCGAGACGCCCTGGAACTGGGTGTGGAAGCCCTTCTCGCGAAGGGCGCAGTAGGCCCGCTCACGGGCAAAGTTCACTCCCGCCTGGAGGATACCGGCCCCGGAGGCGGCGGCGAGGTCGTGGCAGGCATCGATCAGCCGACTGAACGACAGTGCCACGTCGGGACCAGGCCTGGCCGCCGCGAACTTCAAGTAGCACATGCCGCTCCCGGCCTCTGTCCCGGCGCCGATATGGCACACGGCGACGGCTTGAAGGCCCGAGGGATCCTCGATCAGCACCGTCTCGCCGAGCCTCTGGTCGAACACGGCGTCGATCTCCCGGCTGACGTCGAGACCGTCCAAGATCACGTCCGTGAGCTCACGGGTGGCGCTCGTAGCTCCGGCCCTGTCGTGCGCGGCGAGCTCGGAGAACCTGGCGTAAGAAACATGGTGCGCCGGCGCGACCACCGGCGCCTCCATGACAGCTGTGAGGAAACGGGGCCAGAACCCGAAGCGCTGGTACAAGACGATGTGCTTGGGACTGTGGGCGAAAGTGAACAGGCCCATGTGCCTGGTCTGGCGCGATCCGAACAGCTCCATCGTGGCCTCCATGAGCCGGTGGGCGATGCCGCGGTCCCAGCAGTCTGGCCGAACCGTCAAGGGCCCGAAGAAGCCGAAGCTCCCCCAGGTCGTGACGAAGTTGGACCCGACGATTTCGCCGTCGAGCTCGGCCGCAAAACCGGCCCCGGGGTCCGCCACCCAGCGGGTGCGCACCAGCTCGGTGTCGCCGAAGATCTTCTCGGGTTCCTCGACCCCGAAGAACGTGCCAAAAGCCGTGCGGAAGATCAGGTCGACGCGGTCAAGATCCCTTTCGAGCACGGGCCGGACGACGATGTCGCCGGATCGGCCCGCGGATTGTGCAGTCGTGGAGCTCATTGGCGGATCCCCTGCTCGATGTCCGCCAGGGAGGCTATCTGTGCGACGCTGCTCAGGCCATGCAGCGCAGCGGCCGGCCGCCGTTGAGAGTGATCATGTCGGCGAGGGCAGCCGTTAGGTCGACGGGCTCACCGGGCCTCGTGCCCCGGCACTCGGCGATGGCCCGGTGGAGGTTGCCGGCGAGGCGCTCGGGGTCTCGAAGGCCTGCGAATTCGCCGAGGTCCAATTCCTGGGCGGCCTCGAGGGGGGTGAGCCCGGCGTCGGCTGCTTCCTCGGCCCTCTGCTGGAGCCAGCGGAGGTACGAGCCACAGACGTTGATCATCTCGATGCCCCCGGGCGAGCCGTGGCCCGGGACGATGACCTCCGGCTCGAGTTCTATCAAGGCACTGAGGGCCTCGAGCGAACCGGACACAGAGCCCATGAGAACGAAAGGTGTGCCGCCGTTGAATATGAGGTCACCGCTGTAGAGCACGCGGTGCTCGGGGATCCAGGCGACGACGTCGTTGGTGGTGTGGGCGGCGGCGGTGAGGTGGATGAGCTCGATCTTGAGGTCGTCGACGTAGACGTCCAGCCGGCTCTCGAAGGTCACAAACGGGGGCGCGACTGTGAGCTCCCCCCACTCGACGTCTTCGAAGAGACCCTCGGTCCGCATGATCCCGGTCCTCAGCATCTCCTCCCGGCAGCGCACGTGGCCGATAACGGTTGCAAAGGGCAGGAAGCAGTTACCGTTGGTGTGGTCCCCGTGGTGGTGGGTGTTCACGAGTGTGCGGGGGACCTGGCCGGCGATCTGCGCCACTTGGTCCAAATAGGCGCGGGTGCGGCTTTCGGTCGAGCACGTGTCGATGGAGAGAACTACTCGCTCTCCGCGGATGAAGCCGGTGTTGTTGATCCACCAGGTGCCGTCGGGCTGTATGTAGGCGAAGACCCCGTCCGCGACCTCACTCACCCACGGGGGTGCAAGCTCGACCCCGTGGGGATGGGAACTCGACACGACAGGGTCCTGTCGATGCCGCGGCAGGCTCAGGCGGACGCCACGGCCACGAGTCTGGCCGAGGTGATCCGGAGGAGGTCGGAGGGTGCGATCGAGAAGACGGCCCGCGGAGTGCCTGCCGCTGCGAAGACCACGACGTGGCCCAAAAGGTGCTCGTCGAGGTAGGTGACGACCGGCCCTATGTGTGCCAGCGGCGGCACGCCCCCGATGGCGTACCCGGTGCGGGCCCGCACGAACTCCGCCGTCGCCCGTTCCACCGGCCCGCCGACGACTCTCGCTAAAGCAGCCTCGTCGACGCGGTCCGCCCCCGAAACGAGCACGAGGACCGCCTCGTCGGCCGTGACCGATCGGAAGATGAGCGACTTAACGATCTGGGCGACGTCGCAGCCCACCGCCGCCGCAGCCTCCTGGGCAGAGCGCGTGCTCTGCGGCATCTGCCTCACCTCGCTCGGGACCCCGAGGCGGTGGAGCTCGTCGGCCACCCGTGCAGCGCCACGACTCAGCTCTTGCATTCCGACCTCCCGTCTTGTTGGCCCGACGAAGAGTCAGCCATTGTCGCCGAGCATCTCGTGGCCCGTCGTGCTGTCAACGTGGTCGGGGATCTCGCCGCGGTGGCGGTCTCCAGTGGTCGGGGTTCCTGACGGCTCGAACATGAGGATCGAGCCTCCTAAGGACGCAGGCTTGTGCTCGGTTCCTTTCGCCACGACGAAAATCTCGCCCTCGTGCAACGAGACGGTTCGTACACCTCCGTCGCTCTCACGAAGCGACACTTCGAAGTCCCCCTCTAGAACGAGGAAGAACTCGTCAGTGTGATCGTGCACGTGCCAGACGTGCTCGCCTCTCACGTGAGCGATGCGGACGTCGTAGTCGTTGACGCGCCCTACGATCCGGGGGCTGTAGAGCTCCTCGAAGGAGGCAAGGGCTTTTCGGAGGTTGACGGGGCCGGGCACCATGAGCGTCGGGCCTTTCTCGCCGTGGAGCCAACCCGGCGGTCGGAGTCTGGTTTCGCAAACCTACAGCCAAGCTCGTGGTCCCCGGTGGGAGCACGGCCGTCGCCCGGCAGCTTGAGCTGGCGCGCTAGCGGGCTGGTACCGCCGCATAGGCACGCACCGGGAATGTGCCGAAGCCTGACAAGCGCGGCGGCGCCGCGCTGAACCGAGCGCCAGTCGGAGGAAGCACCTCCAGTCCCGTGAGGTGCTCGACCACCGGTATCCCGGCGGCCAGCAGAAGGCTGTGGGCCGGGCGGCGCCCGTCGAAGGTGTTGTCGATGTTGACCGAGTCGATGCCGACGAGGCGGGCGCCGTGGTCGACGAGCCAGCGGGCGCCTTCCTCGGTCAGGTACGGGGCGTCGGTGGAGTAGCCCGGGGTGCCCCAGTGCTCGTCGCCCCCGGTGTTCAAGAGCACGGCGCACCCCGAGACCTGATAGGCCGCAAGGGCACCGAGACCAACTTGCCGGGACCCGCTGCCCAGTGTCCGGACGACGACCGCTGGCAGGTCGACGAACGTGCTCAGTGTCAACCCGGCAAGGTCCACGCCGTCCGCGTAGCGATGGTAAGGGCTATCGAGATACGTGCCTGTGTTGCCCACCATCGTCACCCGGTCGATGGCGAACTCGGTTCCTGGCGCGTAGGCGCCGCGCGAGGCCTCCCGGGTGAGATGAGGTGAGATCTCGGGCCCGGGCAGCCCCGGGTAGGTGGTCATGCCGGCGGTGATGACATGGCTGAGCTCGACGTACTGCCAGGCTGGCTCTGCGTACGAGGAGATCCGGTTGTCGCCTGGGCCTCCGCGGGTTCCCTTGTGAGCCTCGGGGAAGACCCTCGTCCGGGAGAGCTCGACCCGGTCAACCATCAGCAGCCCAAGGGAGGCGACGAACAGCGCCACGATCTCGTCCTTGCCGACCTCCGGTCCAGGCACGTCTATTCGGAAGCCTTCTGCAGAGAGCCGACCGCCGTTGGAGAAGGACACTTCGGCGTCGAACTCGACGCGGTAGTCGGTCATCGCGCCAGTGTTACGGGCATCCGGCGCGACGACAAGGCCTTGGCCGCCGCCCTCGACGCGCGCCTCGCCCGCGAGCCCGGCCCGATCGGCCTACTCGAGGCCGGGGACGGGAAAGTCGCTCGTCCAGGAGTGCAGGGTCTTCAAGTAGTTGGCCCGCTCGAACGCGCTCGCCTCGATCGAGTTCGCTTGTGACACAGAGCCGCGAAGCTCCGATACCGACACGTACTCGTGGTCGGCGAGCCAGGAGCGCAACTCCGCCTCGACGAGGCTGACATGGCCCGGGCCGAGCTGGAGCGGGGCCGAGGTCATCATGGCCACGTCCGCGCCGACGGCGATGGCCTTTACGACGTCGTAGCCGGAGAAGACCCCAGAGGTTGCTGCAAGGGACGGGCCACGCCCTAGCTGGGGTCGCAGTATCGCGATCCAGCGCAAGGGAAGACGTAGCTCCCAGCTGCGCGACAGTTCGACCCTCGGGACCACGTCCATCGTCTCGAGGTCCAAGTCGGGCTGGTAGAAGCGGTTGAAAAGGACGAGCCCCCCGGCCCCGGCCGCCACGACCTTGGCGGCGAAGTGAGCCATGGCCGAGTAGTAGGGGGAGAGCTTGACCGCGACAGGGAGCGATATGGCGTCGCAGACGTTCGCGATGAGGGCAAGGTCCATCTCCTCCACCTGCGCCGCGTTGAGCTGAGGGTCTGTCGGCACGCGGTAGACGTTCAGCTCGAGGGCGTCCGCGCCGGCTTCCGCGAGGAGGTGGGCGTAGCGCACCCAGCCACCGGTCGACGAAGCGTTCAGGCTCGCGATGACGGGCACCTCGACGGACTTCTTTATGTGCTCGAGGTGCTCGAGGTACTGGTCGACGGCGCTCGTGAACTCGTGGACGGCGGGGAAGTAGTCGAGCGCCTCTGCGAAGTGCCCGCTCCCGGCTTCGAGGGCGAGTGACAGCCCGACCTCCTCCGCGATGATCTCCTCCTCGAACAGCGACGGCAGCACGACGGCGCCGACCCCGGCGTCCGCGAAAGCCTTGGCGCCTTCGACCTTGCGCGTAAGAGGACTCGCCGAGGCGACGATCGGAGAGGACAGCTCGAGGCCGAGATATGTCGTCCTCAGGTCAACGTTGCCAGCGCCTGGCATCACTGCACCTCCTCGTCGTACCGGTAACCGGCATCGGAGTCGACCTCGGGTTCGTCGTTGGGGCTGATCTGGGGGACCGTCCGGTGCACTCCCGCCAGTTGCTCGTAGTAACGCCACCGCTCGGTCACGTCCGCCTGGTGAAGCTCCGCCAGGCGGGCGGCCTGCTGCGGGTAGGTGCGGGCCAAGGTGGCATAGCGGGCCTCGGTGGCGACGAACTCCGCTAGGGGGATCGAAGGCGCCTTCGAGTCGAGCTGGAAGGGCTGGCCCGACTCGGCCTCCGACGGGTGGAAGCGGTAGAGCGGCCAGTAGCCGGAGCGGACGGCATCTTTCTGGTGCGTCATCGACTTCGCCATGTCGATCCCGTGGGCGATGCAGGTCGAGTAGGCGATGATGAGTGACGTTCCCGGGTAGGCCTCGGCCTCGAGGAACGCCTTGGTCGCTTGGGTGTCGTTGGCGCCCATAGAGATCTGCGCGACATAGACGTTGCCATAAGAGCGCGCTACCGCCCCGAGGTCCTTCTTGGCCGACTCCTTGCCCGCGGCGGCGAACTTCGCCATCGCCCCGCGCTGGGTGGATTTGGAGGCTTGGCCACCGGTGTTGGAGTACACCTCGGTGTCGAGCACCAAGATGTTGACGTCGTGCCCGGACGACAACACGTGGTCGAGGCCGCCGAAGCCGATGTCGTAGGCCCAGCCGTCGCCGCCGAAGATCCAGACGCTCTTTCGCGCGAGCGCGCTCGTCAGCGCGAGCAGGTGGCGAGCGGACACTGCGTCGTCGGCGTCATCGGAGTCCCGCAGTCGCCTAAGGGCGTCGTCGAGCTCGGCCACGCGTGTCCTCTGTGCGAACACGCCCTCCTCGTCGGACTGGTTGGCTTCGAGAATCGAAGTGGCCAGCTCCGGGCCGACCTTAGGGGCGAGCTGGACGAGCAGGACGCGGGCCCGCTTCTGCTGGGCTTCGAGGCCGAGCCGGATACCGAGTCCGAACTCGGCATTGTCCTCGAATAGCGAGTTGCTCCAAGCCGGGCCGCGTCCGTCTCCGTTCACGGACCACGGTGTCGTCGGCAGGTTGCCACCGTATATAGAAGAGCAACCGGTCGCGTTGGCCACGAGCATGCGGTCGCCGAACAACTGGCTGGCGAGCTTCAAATAGGGCGTCTCCCCGCAGCCCGAGCAAGCCCCGGAGAACTCGAAGAGCGGCTGGAGGGCCTGGGATCCCTTCACCGAGTCGTGCGGCAAAGCGGAACGGTCCAGCTCCGGTATCGACAGGAAGAAGTCCCATTGGCCACGAAGGCGTTCACGCTGCTCGAGGGCCGGCTCCATGTTGATGGACTTGTGCTTTGCCTCGGTCTTGGACTTTGCCGGGCAGACGTCGACGCAGACCCCGCAGCCGGTGCAGTCGTCCGGGGCCACCTGGATGGTCATGAAATGACCGGCCAGATCCTTGGAGCGGAACGGCTTGGACAAAAACCCGTCCGGAGCGCCTTCGAGCGCGGAGGACGGGTAGACCTTCATGCGGATCGTCGCGTGCGGGCAGACGATGGCGCACTTGCCACAGTCGATGCAGATGTCCGGGTCCCACATCGGCATCTCCACAGCTATGTCCCGCTTCTCGTAGCGCGTCGTCGCGGAAGGGAAGCGGCCATCTGCCGGCATGGCGGAGACCGGGAGCAGATCGCCCTGCCCGTCGATGATCATCGAGGTCACGTGGCGGACGAAGTCCGGGGCCGACTCAGGGACGGGAACGCCGATCGAACCCCCTGCGGACAGTTCTGCGGGGATGGTCACCTCCGCGAGATTCGCGAGGGCGGCGTCGATGGCGGCAAAGTTTCGCTCGACGATTGTGCGACCGCGTTTGCCATAGGCCTTCTCGACCGAGGCCTTGATCTCGGCGACGGCGACGTCGGGCGGCAGCACCCCCGAAAGGGCGAAGAAGCACGGCTGCATGACCGTGTTGATCCTGCTGCCCATCTGCGTCTCGGCCGCGATGCGAAGGGCGTCGATCACCCAGAGGCGGATGTGCTTTTCCTGCAACTGGCGCTGCACCTTGCCAGGAAGGTGTTCCCAGACCTCCGCCGGGCCATAGGGGCAGTTGAGCAGGAATGTCGCCCCGTCCCCGGCGACGTCGAGTATGTCGACGCGCTCGAGCAGGTTGAACTGGTGGCAGGCGACGAAATCCGCGTCGCTGATCAGATACGTCGAGTTGATGGGCTCGGGCCCGAAGCGCAGATGCGAGGCGGTCATGGCGCCCGATTTCTTCGAGTCGTAGACGAAGTAGCCCTGAACGAAGTCGTCGGTGGCCTCGACGATGATCTTGGCGCTGTTCTTGTTTGCCCCGACGGTGCCGTCCGATCCGAGCCCGAAGAAGACCGCCTGGACTTCGGAGTCGGCGCGCGGAGGGCGGAAGTCCCGGTCCCACGGGATGCTCAGCGAGCTCACGTCGTCGTAGATGCCGACGGTGAAGTGGCGCTTGGGCCGCTCGCTCTTCAGCTCGTCGAGGACGGCCTTGGCCATGGCTGGAGTGAATTCCTTTGAGGAGAGCCCGTAACGGCCACCGATCACCCGCGGCGGTGCAGCAAAGGCCGGTTCGGCGCTGTCCATCGCCTCGTCGATTGCCGCTCGGACATCCAGGTACAGAGGTTCGCCGACCGATCCCGGCTCCTTGGTCCGGTCGAGCACGGCGATCGAGCCGACGCTCGGCGGCAGGGCGGAGACGAGCTGCTCGGCCGGGAAGGGCCTGTAGAGGCGGACGGTCAGCATCCCGACGCGTTCGCCCTCATAGACGAGGGCGTCCACCGCCTCGCGCGCCGCCCCGGCGCCGGAGCCCATGAGCACGACGACTCGCTCGGCATCCGGCGCCCCCCGGTACTCGACCAGGCCATAGGAGCGACCGGTCCTCTCGCCGAACGCGTCCATAGTGCGTTGAACGATCCCCGGGACTGCGAGGTAGTAGGGGTTGCAAGCCTCACGGGCCTGGAAGAACACGTCGGGGTTCTGCGCGGTGCCGCGCACGTCCGGCGTGTCGGGGTTCATTCCGCGCAGGCGAAACTCGATGAGGGCTTCGGTGTCGATGAGCGCCGCCATGTCCTCGTCCGTCAGGATCTCGATCTTCGCCATCTCGTGCGAGGTCCTGAACCCGTCGAAGAAGTGGAGGAACGGCACCCGTGCCCGCAAAGTGGCCGCGTGGGAGATGAGCGCGAAGTCGTGTGCCTCTTGGACCGAGCTCGCGGCCAGCATCGCCCAGCCCGTCGTGCGGGCGTGCATGACATCGGAGTGGTCACCGAAGATCGAAAGCGCATGGGTGGCGATCGTGCGGGCGGCGACGTGCATGACCGCCGGGGTCAGCTCGCCGGCGATCTTGAACATGTTCGGCACCATCAGCAAAAGTCCCTGCGAGGCGGTGAAGGTCGTGGCGAGGGCGCCCTTTTGCAAGGCGCCGTGGAAGGTGCCGGCGGCGCCCGCCTCCGACTGCATCTCTATGACGTCCGGCACCTGACCCCAGAGGTTCTCCCGGCGCGCCGTCGCCCAGTCGTCGGCGTGTTCGCCCATCGGCGAGGCGGGTGTGATGGGGTAGATCGCAATCACTTCGGACAGGGCGTATGCAACACGGGCAGCGGCCTCATTGCCGTCTACACAGACCCATTGACGGACGTCCACGCTGCCTCCTTGGCTTGGAGAACTCCTGAGCCCTTTCTAGCCCCAACGCGCTCGAGCTGAGAAATCCGGCCCGCCGTGAGCGATCAGGCTCGCAGCGATAGAATCAACATTCCTTCTAAGGCAGTCTTTGGCTTTTCGCGGCCTTAGGCCGCCCAGGCTGTGTGACCGGCGCGCAGGCCGTCTCGCCCTTGTGTGAGTGTGATGAGGCAGCGGTCGAACCTGAACTCGAATAGCTCCTCGGAATCGAACCCCGTCCGCGGCTCTTGCATGTCCCGCTCGGCGAGGGATTGGCGCGTGAGGACCTCGCACAGTTCCGAGTCCTCCAGAAATACAGCCGTGCCCGTGGCGTAGAAGGCGTCGTCGTGGCGAGGCCGCGGGAACGTCTCGCTGTGGAGGGCGAACCGGCCATCGCGGCGGAAGTCGCCGCACTTGGCCCGGCGACGATGAACCCGTAAAGCCCGCTGTCTGTCAGAAGCGCACAGATCGGGTGCAGCCGAGGTCCGCCGTCGCGCCGGACAGTGGCGATGAATCCGAGCCCTATCCTGCCGTGCTCGTAGAGCAGGGTCGCAGCGACAGCGGCAGGTCAGGGCGCGAGTTCGAAAAAGCTCTCCAGCTGAGCATGTGATGAGCTTGCCCGGGTGCATTCGCGAAAGCAATGGACCCTCGGGGCGAGTGTCACTCCGTCTTTCGGAACTCTGCGATGGCGATGCCGATCATCGCAAGGCCCATGGCGGCGACGATGCCCAAGGCGAGGCCGACCGGGACAGCCCAGCTGCCCCAGGTGATGTTCGGGGCGAGGCGCTCGGTGGCCGCCGCGGGAAGGTTCAGGTGGCCGAAGACGCTGTGGCGCATCGGCCCGATTATGTAGGTGAGTGGATCGATCCGGGTCAGCACGCTTAGCCACGAAGGCAGTCCGTTCAGTGGGTACAGGGCTCCGGAGAGGAAGAACAGCGGCATGACGAGCATCTGGGTCAGCGCCATGAACGACTGGAACTGCTTGATCCGGGCGGCCATCATCAGTCCGAACGCGGTCAAGGTGAAAGAGAGCAGCAGCAGCTCGCCGACCAGGGTCAACAAGAGCAGCGGGTTGTATGGCACCCGGGCGAACCACGCCAGGGCCAGGAAGACGATGCCCTGGAAGGTCGCGATCGTGGCACCGCCCAGGCACTTGCCGATCACTAGCGAGGCGCGTCGAACCGGGGCGACGAGCATCTCCCGGAGGAAACCAAACTCCCTGTCCCAAACGATTGAGCCCGCCGAGAAGACCGCGGTGAACAACACGGACATCCCAAGCACGCCCGGATAGATGAAGGTCTTGAAGTTCACGCCCGACGGCATGCCGCTCTTTGCCAGCGTGGAGAGGCCGGTGCCAAGCACGAACAGGAACAGGAACGGCTGCACGAGCGAGGTGATGGCGCGCAGCCGGTCCGTGCGGAACCGGATGAGCTCGCGGCGCCAGACGATGCTCACGGCGCGCAGGTCGTGGCCGAGCCCGTGCTCGGGGAGCCGGACCCTGATCTCAGCGACAAGCTCGGACTCCGTCTCAGTACCAGTGGCGGCGTCAGCTACCTCAGTGGCCATGGCTACCGCCTCCCCCCGCGCCAGTGCGCGGCTCGCTGACGCATGACGTCGGTGCTCGACGCCTCCGCGTCGCGGATGGTGCTCCCGGTGTAGGACATGAAGACGTCGTCCAGCGACGGACGAGACACGCTGACGGAGCGGATCGGCACGTCGAGTTCGGCGAACAGCCGGGGGACGAACTCCTCTCCGGCTGCCACCGAGAAGGTGACAGCACCATCGTGAACCCCCGCGTCGATGCCGAAGTGGTGTGCAAGGGCGGCGATCGCAGCTGGGTCGTCTGCGGTCTGTATCTGGACCCTGTCTTTTCCCACGCTCGCCTTCAATGCCTCCGGGGTGTCGATGGCCACGATCTTGCCGTGGTCGATGATCGCGATCCTGTCGCAGTTCTCGGCCTCGTCCATGTAATGCGTCGTCAAGAAGATCGTGATGTCTTCGCGACGCTTGAGGTCGTTGATGTAGGTCCAGATTGACGAGCGCGTCTGTGGGTCGAGGCCGACCGTCGGCTCGTCCAAGAAGAGTACGTGGGGCGCATGGAGAAGGCCCCGAGCGATCTCGAGCCTGCGCTGCATGCCTCCGGAGAACGTGCTGACGAGGTTGTCCTTGCGGTCCCAGAGTCCGACCATGTTCAGCACCTGGCGGGTCCGCGGCTCGATGACCGCCTTCGGCACAGCGTAAAGAGCCGCATGGAAGCGCAGGTTCTGCTCCGCTGTCAGGTAGTTGTCGAGCGTCGTGTCTTGGAAGACGAGCCCGATGTTGCGGCGGACCTCGTCCTGTTCGCGGCTGGCATCGTGTCCCGCGACCGTGGCGGTGCCCGACGTCGCGCGAGCGAGGGTGCACAGGATCTTGATGGTCGTCGTCTTGCCTGCCCCGTTCGGGCCGAGGAAGCCGAAGGTCTCTCCCCGCGTCACTTCGAAGTCGATCCCTCTAACGGCCTCGACCTCTCCGTAGCGCTTGGTGAGACCGGCGACCGAGATCACCGGTCCCGCAAGCTGGTCGTTGCCGGTCGGTTCGGCCCTCGACTGCGTGCTGGCCCCCGCTGCCAATACGGGTCCTCCCTGTCTCTCACCCGTAAGCCTAGGCGGCGCGCTGTCGTGCGGAGCCGGGACCCGCCCCGTGTGGCCTGTCCGTTGATGGACCCCGACCTGGGTCAGAAGCGACCCGGACAGCCATCACTATCGGTGGGTAGGCGAGTACGTAGAGTGCATGAATGCGGACCCTTAAAGAGGGCTTTGTTTGCAAGGCGGCTCGTGGCGCGACGCGCGAGCAGTTCTTTCTAGTGGGACGCCTCGACGCCGCAGGAAGGCAAAGGCGTGGTCGCGGCGCCTTTGCCTGCCAGACTCATCGTCACGTCCGCTGACTTCGTGTCGTTCGCGGCCGGATGCATGCCGAGTTCGAGGGTGCCAGGCGACGCCATTGTTCACTCCCTGCTTGACATTCGGGAGGGATTCAACTAAAAGTTCCTACTGCGAGGGAAGCATTGATTGCCAGTTTGCAATTGTGGTCGCTTGAACTGGCTGGAGCTAGTAGCGAAACCGTCCTCGCTCGGCAGTGAACTGCGAGCGAAGTGAGT
>JBEKMZ010000038.1:0-30589 GCA_049523315.1 Acidimicrobiales bacterium
TGCTCGGTGGCATGAGAAAGGCCTGGTCGCGATCGGCGGTGACGAAGTTGTATCCCACTTTGAAAGCCTCGCAGCGAGACTCCTACTGGTGGTGGATGGAACGGATTCGTGCAACAGCCTCCCCATTTGATGCCACCACAATGCAAGAGGACGCGTAGACGGTAGTTGCGAAAGCTCTTGAAGCCGTGCCCGCAGCGCTTGATCTTCTTCACGAGCAGGTTCATCGCCTCGGTTGGCCCGTTCGAAGCACCGGTCAGGTGATGAGCAAGGATCTGGGTCCTCCAGCGCTGCAAGGTGTTGCCGAGCGAGACGATCTCTGAGACCTCATCGGAGAGACAGCCGGCGATCACCCGGTCCAAAAGCACCGCCGCTGCTTGCGGGTCATCGGTGAGATAGACGTCGCGCACGTACTCCTTGGCGAGCCAGGCTCCGAGGACCTCGTCGTCGGGGTCTCCCAGGCGAAGTCCGAGCGCCATGCGGTCGACGCCTCGTTGGTTGAGACGCTCCGAGCCTGTTAAGAGCACGCGGCGGATCCGATAGAGCGGGTCGTCCTTGCGACCACGGTGTCCGAGGAGCTCGTTTTGCACCCTGCGGCGCACGTGGTCGACACAGCGGTTCGCCGCCGCCACGACATGGAACGGGTCGGCCACCTGGCGGGCATGGTCGAGATGGGGATGCAGCCCGGAGCGGTAACCCTCGTGCAGATCGCAGGCGACCGTCGAAATGCCGGAGAGGAAGGCCTCGTTCTTGCTTGACAGCCAACGCGAGACGTCGATGGCCCTGTTGCCCCTCGATCATGTCGATGAGCACCCGTCGCTCGAGATCGACAAGGCCGGTGACATACATCGTCGGGTGCTCGGCGTTCGCCTTCAAAAACGCCGTCTCGTCGATGCCTAACGAGCTCACCTCTTCGACCCGGCCCGGGTCGTCGACAAGTGGCGTCCCGTAGTCGCGCACGGCCGCCATCACCGTCGCCCAGGAGACACCGAGCCAGCGTGCGAGCGAGGCGACCGAGCGCGCTTCTTGGCCGACAGCCCGCGTGCACTCACGCCCCGCCCGAGCAGACAGCACGCGGCGATCGGGGAGCTCGTCTGAGCTCTCGGTCCAGGTCGACTGCGAGCAGTCCGGGTCCGGGCAGGAGAAGCGGCGCTTTGACCAAACAAGGCGCACGCGTCGGTCGAAGGCCGGTAGGTCCCTGATCATCACCCGCAGGCGGTCCTTTGTCCGGGCGATCACTCCGCAGCTCGGACACCCCGTCGCCGGGCGGATCGTCTCGATGCCGACGAGCAGCTCATCGCGGTCTTTCGTCACAGCCAGCACCCGGAAGCCGGGCAATCCCAACAACACGTCGTCGAATTCACTACCGTCGCCCACTGTCAGGGGTCCTCCAGTTCTCTTGGTCGTCGAACAACCACGAGAATGGCGGGGCCCCTGGCCGCGCCGGTGGATACCTATCGGAGCGCGGTCAGTTCTTCACGCGCCCCAGTTCATTGAGAAGAGCCAGAAAACGTCACCCATCTCGGGGATCCGGCCGACCACCTCGCATCGTAGCCATCTCGGGCAACCGCCCTGCCGCTCGCAGCTACTCGCGCGCAGACAGTGGCACACTCGCCGTGACCAGGAAAAGGGGGTGCTTCGGATCTCAGGGGCCGAGCTGACACTGTGAGCCGCGACGGGTGTGAACGCGGACTCGATCGAGCGTTCCATGCTGGAATCAGATTCCGTGACGCAACCCGAAGAAGATGATCGGGATTCTCCTCGGCATCCTTCACGTCCGAGTTCTCGAAATCGTCGAAGACGATGCCAGCCTTTGTAGATCATTCGGTGGGTCAGGTCACCACTCTTGTCACATATGATGCCTCCGTCCTAACTCAGTGTCTTGCAACCGTGCACTGACCGCGCTTTCCCATCTCTCTCGAGTAATCTCATTACCAGTATTTGACGAATAATATTGAGGCGACCACGACACCTCCGATCACCACAATCACCCGCAACGTGCCAGGAGATAGGCGTCGCCCGACAACTCCTCCGATCTGACCCCCCACCGACGAGCCAGCGGCAATAAGCCCTACGGCCTCCCAGGAGACGTGGCTCAGCACCACGAACAGCAGAGCAGCAGTACCGTTTGCGAGCGTGGTGAGCACGTTCTTTACTCCGTTCAGGCGCTGCAGGTCGTCGTCGATGAAGATCGCCAGCAGGGAGATGAGGATCACTCCCTGCGCCGCTCCGAAGTAACCGCCATAGACGCCCGTCGCGAAGACCGAGGCCAGTAAGGGCAGACCGCCGTGTGCGGGTCGTTCTCCACGCTTTCCGAGCCAGCGCCCGATCCTCGGTTGGGCGGCCATGAGGAGACAGGCGATCACGATAAGCACAGGCACGGCACGCCGGAAGATGACTCCCGGTAGAGCCAGCAACAGCGAGGCACCGGAGAGACCGCCTAACACCGAAGCGCAACCGAGGCGGAGAGCGCGGCCCCGTTGGCCCCGCAGCTCGCGCCGGTAAGCGGTGGCACCGCTCAGCGCGCCGGGAACGAGCCCCACCGTATTGCTGACATTGGCGAGAACCGGAGCGAAACCCACCGCTAACAATGTTGGAAATGTGACCAGGGATCCGGAGCCGACAATGACATTCATTGCGCCCGCGAGAAGGCCAGCGGCAAGAACCGCGAATACAGCAGTCAGCGACACAAGGTTTGCCCAGCGGCGACAGGCCGGATGTGAACCTCGTGGAAGGTGTCATCGTAAGAAGGCGGGTACTTGCGGAAGGCTATGACCACACTCGAACGTGAACCTGCCTGAAGGAGAACGGGTGCAGTCGGGTGGGTCATGGATCGGTCCTTGTCAAGTCTGCTGAGTTCACTGGACCTCCTCGAGAAAACGTAGTCCAGGGTTGCGATCTCGCCGCGAATTGCAGAGCTTCACAGCTTCGCCAGGGCGACAGCCGCTTGTTTGACGATGGGCATCTTGCAGACTGAATCGGGTTCGTCGTGCGATCTCTGTTAGACATGCCGCTCGCGCCATGATGGCGCGTCACGGACGCTCAGCTGTAGATTGTCGACCGATGGCGCGGCTTCGCGGGGTCCTCAATGCTCTCGTCACCCCGTTCACCAACGATGGAGAAGCGGTCGACGAACCAGTGCTGAGAGCTCTCGTCGAGCGGGCCACCGCCGGTGGCGTCCACGGACTGGTCCCCTGCGGCTCGACGGGAGAATTCCCGTCCCTCACTCAAGACGAGCGCAGGCGCGTTCTCGAGATAGTCGTGGACCAAAGCGCGGGCCGGCTTCCGGTCGTCGCCCACACGGGCGCGATGACCACGAGGGAGGCCGTTGTGCTCTCACGCCATGCCGAGCAAGTCGGTGTCGCCGCGATGATGCTCGTTGCGCCCTATTACGAACCCCTGACGCTACGCGAGGTCGCCCGCTACTACCGAGAGGTAGCGGACGCGGTCAATCTTGACGTCATGATCTACAACTTGCCGACGGCGACTGGTGTCAATCTCTCACCGGCAGAGATCGCGAAGCTCGCCACCGATGTGCCCAACGTGCGTTATGTGAAGGACACGAGCGGTGACTTCAGCCAGGCCGCCTGCCTCATCCACGACTACGGCGAGGTCGTGTCCACCTTCGTCGGCCTCGACACTCTCTACCTCTCCTCGCTCCTCGAGGGTGCCGCCGGCTCGGTGCTCGGTGCTGCCAACCTCGTACCGTCGGAGCTGGCCTCTATCTACGACGCGGTCAAGGCAGGAGATCTCGAGGGAGCGACGAAGATGTGGGCGGCCGTCTACCCCCTGATGCGGTTCCTCGTTTCGGGTGGTTACGTCTCGGCCTTGAAGGGTGGTCTCGAGATCATGGGGTGGCCCGCAGGCGTGCCCAGGCCGCCGGTCGAACCACTCGGCGAGCCGCGGCTGTCCGAGCTCAGGGGGATCCTCTCCAGTATGCCTGGGCTCTCGTTCCGCCCGGAAGAGCCGTAACAAGAAGGCGAACTGACGTCGCTGGGAACCGGGTCCATCCAGGCGATCCGGGTTGCGGCACGGGGAGCACATTTGACAGGGGGGATCCGTGGTTTTGGGGCGCCTGGTACGTACCGTCGAGTCACACACCGGAGGCATGAGCACGCGCGTGGTCATCGGCGGTGTCGCCACCTTGCCCGATGCCACGATGGAGAAAGGCGCCTATATCTCTCTAACTCGCTCGACGGACCCCGCAAGATGCTCACGTTCGAGCCACGAGGGCATTGCGCCATGAACGGCGCGACTTTCCAACCGCCTGTCAGCGCAGGCACCACTTCGGCATTCTGTTTATCGAGTCGACCGGCGGCCTTCCTATGTGCGGCCACGGCACGATCGGTGTTGCGACGGTGTTCGTGGAGACGGGCATGGTGGAGGTCGTCGAGCCGGTGACCACAATCAAGCCCGACGTTCCAGCCGGAGTCGCAACAGTCGCCGTACAGGTCGCACGGGAACTCGTGCTTGCCGAGCTTTTGGTTAGGCGGGCCGTGCACGAGCAGTGCGAGCTGATCCATCGGCTGATACCGACAGTTCGCGGGTGCCGCCGGGTGAACCTGCTGGCCGAGGACGCAACGGCACGGCGTGCCCCGCACGCCATGGTGACCCACCCCCGATGGATTGACCGCTCGCCATGCGGGACTGCTGCTAGCGCCAGGATGGCTCAGCTCCACGCACGAGGGGAACTTCCGGGGGATACCGATTTTGTGAGTGTCTCACTGATCGGGTCCGAGTTCGTAGGGCGCGTCGCAGGCTTAACGGCCGCCGGTGAAAAGGAGGCGATCCTCCCGGTCATCACCCGTCGAGCGTGGATCACCGCCACAGCTAACTGGCTCCTGGATCCTGAGGACCCGTTTCCTGAGGGGTTCCTGTTTTGAACGCCGCACAGTGACCGACACATTCGTCGACTGGCGCGACGCGCTGGCCAGGTTCGCCGTGTCTCCCGGCGGAGACGCCGTCGCGGCTCCGACGAAAAGTGACGAGCGGCGGGCCAGCGCCAAGATCGTCGCGGGAGTCGCCGTGATCGGGGCGGGCGTGGTGGGCCTCGCCGTGGCACAGCGGCTCGCCGAAGAGGCAGACGATGTTCTGCTGATCGAGGCCGGGGCGCCTCGTTTCGGCTCGTCCATGGCCAACGCAGGACACCTGGTGACCGCGAGCCACGTCCTTCCTTTCGCCCGTCCTGGAGTGATACGGACGGGTGTCGCCTCCCTCGTCAAACGCGATGGCGCCTTGGCCTTCAATGCGCGCAATCTGACCACGGTCCTTCCGTGGTTCGCGAGCTTCGTCCGCTCGTGTTCGAAGAACAACCTTCTCCGGGCGACGCCCGCTCTGCTGCGATTGTCGTACATGAGCTCGCAGGCGCTCGATGAATTGACGTCGTCGACGGGGCTCACGATCCGCTCGGCCGGGCTCCTCGAGGTTTATTTCAGTACTCGGGCTCTCCGGAATGGGCTGCGGCACGCGAGCGAGCTCGGGAACCTCGGCGTACGGCACGAAGAGGTGGACGCCGACCTTGTTTCGAGATCGTCGCCACTATTGCGCATGGAACCGGCCGGTGCCCTGCGATTTTGTGACGACAAGTCGGTCGACCCTTCACTGCTCTGGCAGACGCTGAAGGCGGAGGCGACGGCGAAGGGAGTCGGGCTACTGGTCGCAACGGCAAAGCGCATCGTGCGAGAAGAAGGATCTGTCACTATCGAAACAGAGCTTGGACCTGTTCGCGCCCGCCGCGCGGTGATCGCCGCCGGAGCTTGGTCGGGGGCTCTGGTCAGGCAACTCGGGGTTCGCACCAACCTGACTGCGGCCAAGGGATACAGCATCACGCTTCAGGGCCTGCAAGACCGTCTGGCTGAGCCGATGCTCCTGTTCGAGCCGCATCTGGCGGTCAACCCGCTTGAGCAAGGGCTCCGCGTGAGCGCTCGTTATGAGGTGACCTCGCCAAGTGATCGAAATCTCAGCAAGGCGCGCGTCAAGCATCTCTTGCAGCACGCCGCCCGGTATCTCGACATCGGCGATGGGTCGACCCTCACGTTCGCATGGACGGGAAACCGACCGGCGACAAGTGACGGTTTCCCGATGATTGGGTCAGTGCCGTCGACACCGGAAGTGGTCGTGTGCTCCGGCCACGGTATGACGGGCTCTTCGACCGCTCTCGGCTCGGCAGCTTTGGTGGCCGACCTTTTGGCAGGTCGGCCTGTTCCAAGTGAAGTCACGGTGCTCGCGCCGGGGCGGTGGCGGCGATGACACCGCCGAGAGTGGTCCACGCCGGCGCCAGGCCAACAGGGCGGGCGGTGTACGGCGCTGAATGCAGCGCTCGGCTCGTCGAGCTGCTGGCGGACGGTAGCACCCACTCGATTCACAATGCCAACAAAATGAGTCCCCCGCAGCACCAATTCCACCAATCCCTCAGTTCACGAGCCACTTTGGCCTCCAGTGAGCGCGTCTCTCGCATGACTGTTAGCTCGGCGAGCCGCCCCAACCTCCCGGCATACAAGCCATGCGCCTGTTCGCGGCGCTCAGAGTCCTGACCTATTTGTTCGGAGATGACCATGACGACACAACTCACGAAATCGGCCTTCGAACCGGTCGCCGGACTGTTCCAGACGAGTTTCTCCCCCGGCGAGCTCGCCGAGCGCCGCCAAAGGGTGATGGCAGAGATCGGCGACGGCATCGCCGTGCTGCAGGGGGCGGACGCGCCGGGCGGGGTGAGCTTGTTCCGCCAGTACAACGACTTCTACTACCTGTGCGGGGTGGAAGTCCCCCATTCGTACCTGGTCTTGGATGGGATGACCGGTCGTTCGACTGTCTATCTGCCCCATCGAGACAGCTTTGAGATCCACGACGGACCCCGTCTAGCTGCCGAAGATGCCGACAGGGCAGTGGCTCTTAGCGGCGCCGACGCTGTTGCCTCGACAACGATGTTCTCGCTCGACCTCCAGCGCTTGGTACTGAAGCGGGGAACTGTGGAGTGCTACACGCCGTTCGCCCCCGCGGAACAAGGCGGCTCTCGAGATCAGCTGTTCAAGGCGCGAGCTCTCGCCGCTGGCGACGGGTGGGCCGAGCCGCAGTCTCGCGAAGGGCACCTGGTCGAGCTGCTGCGGACCCGCTTCCCCACCCTGCGGGTCCGTGACCTGTCCCCGGTGCTCGACGGTCTGCGCCTCATAAAGAGCGACCGCGAGATCGCGCTGTGCAGAAGAGCCGGGCGGCTTTCCGGGCTCGCGGCCGCAGAAGCAATGCGATCCAGCGCGCCGGGAGTCGCCGAATACGAGCTGGCAGCACTCGCGGCGTTCTGTTTCGGGCTCGGGGGTGCCCGTGGCGAAGGCTACAGGGCCATCATCGCGGCCGGGCACAATATCTGGTTCGCTCATTACGGTCGTCTCGGGGACAGGCTCAAAGACGGGCAGATGGTGTTGATGGACTTCGCGCCCGACGTGGGGTACTACACCAGCGACATCGGACGGATGTGGCCCGTGAACGGGACTTACTCGCCCCTTCAGCGGCTGCTATACGGTTTCATCGTCGAGTACCACAAGCAGTTGCTCTCCCGCATCCGTCCCGGCGCCGAACCGACGACCATCCTCAAGGAAACTGCTGAAGAAATGCGCTCACGCATCGAGGCCACGGAGTTCCCCGAAGCCATCTACCGCGAGGCTGCTCTCAGGACGTTGGACTTCCCCGGGCACCTATCCCACACGGTCGGAATGGCCGTGCACGACGTCGGCACCTACATGAACGCCCCGCTCGTGCCGGGGACGGTCTTCGCCGTCGACCCGCAGATGTGGGTTCCCGAGGTGGAGATGTATGTGAGGGTCGAGGACACCGTGGTTGTCACCGACGACGGCGTCGAGGTACTGACCGCTGCGGCGCCGCTCGAGCTCGACGACGTCGAGGCGACCATGCGAGAAGACGGCCTGCTCCAGCTACTCGGCTCGACGCGAACCGACTGGGACCTCGACAACCCGAATGCCATCTGATCGCGCCAAAAGGCCACGGAGTAGGCCTGCGAGACTCGAAGGGCAGACGCCTCAAGCATGAGACCTGACAGAGGCCCGTTGCCGCCACCGGCACCCTGCTTGCGGCCGGGCTGCCCGAGCCCGGGAAAGGAGATGACCGCCGTCGACGCCCACGCCGGTGGCGAACCGGGGCGGGTCATCGTGGGCGGGGTCGAGGACGTGCCCGGGGCGACAATGTTCGAGAAGATGCGCCACATCGCCACCTGCCACGACGACCTTCGCCTGCGCATGCTTCGCGAGCCCCGGGGTTACCCGGCGGCCAACTGCAACCTGGTGCTGCCACCCACCGACCCCACCGCGGCCGCCGGCTTTGTGATCATGGAGCAGGTCGAGTACCCGCCAATGTCCGGCACCAACACCATCTGCGTGGCCACCGTGCTGATCGACCAAGGCATGGTGCAGGTCAAGGAGCCGGTGACGAGCTTCA
Source organism: Acidimicrobiales bacterium (assembly GCA_049523315.1). Taxonomy (GTDB): domain Bacteria; phylum Actinomycetota; class Acidimicrobiia; order Acidimicrobiales; family Bog-793; genus Fen-455. The sequence continues at coordinate 8,443 of JBEKMZ010000038.1, forward strand.
CACTGGAAACTCCGGCCGGCCTTGTCCGTGTCGAGGCTGAAGTGGCCGGGGGACGGGCCCGGAGGGTCACGTTCGAGAACGTACCCTGCTTTGCCATGCAGCTTGACGCCTCGGTCGAGGTGACCGGCCTCGGCACCGTGAGCGTCGACCTGGCCTACGGCGGCATGATCTACGTAATTGCCGACGCCGCCAATCTGGGTCTGCGCCTCGTCGCGGATGAAGCCCGCGACCTGGTGCGCGTCGGTGAGTGCATCAAGGCCGCGGCCCGCGAGCAGGTGCCTCAGTGTCACCCCGAACGACCCGAGCTGGTGGGCCCGACCATCGCCTGTCTGGTGGGACCGGCCAGCGGTCCCCACGCCGACCGGCGGAACACCGTCGTCGTTTCCACGGGCGCTCTCGACTGGCGCAGGCCGGACACCTGGACGGGTGTCCTTGACCGTTCCCCGTGCGGGACCGGAACCTGCGCCCAAATGGCCGTTCTCCACGCCCGGGAGCAGTTGCCGCTCGACCACGATTTCCGCAGCGAGGGGATCTTGGGGACCGTGTTCACCGGCAGGTTGGTGGCCGGGACGAGTGTGGCCGGACACCCCGCCGTGGTCCCGACCATCACGGGTACCGCCTGGGTCACGGGACACACTCGTTTTGTGCTCGACCCAGAGGACCCGTTCCCAGCCGGTTTCACAGTTGGCGACATCTGGGGTGCCGGGACCGCGGCCGCGACGGCCGATGGGTAACCTCTCCTGATGCGGTCTCGCCTGGTCCTCGGAGCCGTCGACAGCCACACAGAGGGCATGGCGACGCGCGTGGTCACCTCCGGTGTTGGCGAGCTGCCCGGCGCCACCATGGCTGAACGCCGGTTGTACGTCATGAACCAACGTGACGACCTTCGTACGCTCCTAATGCACGAGCCCCGCGGCCACAGCGCCATGTCGGGCGCCATCTTGCAGCCTTCGACACGTCCCGACGCCGATGTTGGCGTGGTCTTTATCGAAGTATCAGGGTGCCTGCCGATGTGTGGCCACGGGACCATTGGCACGGCTACCGTGCTGGTGGAGACGGGCATGGTTCCGGTCAAGGAGCCTCTCACGGTGATCCGCCTCGACACCCCTGCCGGCCTCGTCGAAGCGTCAGTCGAGGTGGAGGACGGGCGGGCGAAGAGCGTCACCCTCCGCAACGTGCCGGCTTATTTGCACCTGCGCGACGCCACTGTACGGGTGCCCGGGGTCGGGGAGGTGACGCTCGACCTGGCCTGGGGCGGCAACATCTATGCCCTGCTACCTGCCGCCTCGATGGGCCTGGCCGTGCGACCGTCGCTCCACGACGACCTAATCAGAGCGGGTCTAGCGGTCATGACCGCGGTCAACGACCAGCTCAGCTTCGCCCATCCCAGCTTCAGTTCCATCGACTACTGCCACCACGTCGTGCTCACCGAGCCGGGTGACCAGGCCGTCTCCGGTCGCGCTGCAGTCGCCATCCACCCGGGTTGGCTGGACCGGTCACCTTGCGGTACGGGGACGTCCGCCCGCATGGCCCAGCTTCACATACGCGGGGAACTAAGCCTGGGGGAGGACTACGTGCACGCCTCGGTCCTAGGGACTTGCTTCACCGGGCGCCTGATCGGCACCACAAAAGTCGGCGCGTTCGACGCTGTCATACCCACGGTGCGGGGCCGAGCCTGGCTCACCGGGCTGGCTAGTTATCTACTGGACCCAGACGACCCATTCCCTGCCGGCTTCCTTCTGGGGCGAGGAGCCTGACCGGTACCGGGCGCGAGACGAGGGCGGCGGGCCCCCGTCGCGTCCTGGGCTCTGGTCCATGGGCCTTGCTGGCCCGCGTCGAGCTGCTGGTGGTCGGGGCGGGCATCATCGGGACTGCCGTCGCGAGCAGGCTAGCGGCCGCTGGCGCAGCGTCACTCGCTGCGGGATGGGCTACTGCCAGGGCCGGACCTGAGGACCAGCGTTGCAGATGGCGATTTCGACCCTCGCCAGCCCGCCGCTCGACGAGGTCGGCGACCTGCACAAGCACCCGGTGGCCGTGCCGGTTTTCTTGGGCAAGGTCCCAAGCTCTTAGGCTCTTGGAGAGCGCCAGGCTTGGAGAGGGGACCTGGCCCCTCGGAGGAGGTTGACATGGGCTTACCAGCGGACTCGGTCGACCGAATGGAGGTCTACAGCTGCCCACTTACCTACGCCCACGGTACCTACGTCATGTCGGCCAACCGGACGATCACGACCCTGGAGAGTACCGTGGTCGTCCTGCGTACCGCCGACGGCGTGTCCGGGTACGGGGAGGTTTGCCCTCTGGGCAGCACCTATCTCCCCTCGTCCATGGCCGGTGCCCGGGCCGCCCTGCGGGAGGTCGCGGGAGCGGTAGTGGGCCAGAGCGCCACCAACATCGGTAACTTGCACGCCTCGATGGACGCCGCACTGGCCGGTCATGGCTACGCCAAGAGCGCAGTGGACATCGCCGCCTTCGACCTTTTCGGCAAACTCTGCGGGGTGCCCGCATGTGAACTGCTCGGCGGCCGGCAGATGACAGAAGTGCCTCTCTACGTCGCCGTGCCACTCGGGCCACCCGCGGAAATGGTTGACTTCGTGCTAGCCGAGCGTGCACGAGGTACCCATCGGTTCCAGCTCAAAGTGGGCACCGATGCCGAATCGGACGTCGCTCGTGTGCGAGCGGTGGTAGAAGCCACCGGAGAAGGCGACACGATCGTTGCCGACGCCAACGGCGGCTGGCGCCTAGCCGAAGCTGTGCATGCCGTCGGAATGCTGGAGGGCACGCCGCGCTTGCGTATCGAGCAGCCGTGCCGGTCGTTCGAAGAGTGCCTGCAGGTACGCCGCCGGACCTCCGTGCCGATGGTCCTCGACGAGGTCATCACGGACATGCAGTCACTATTGCGGGCGACGGGCGAACGGGCCGTCGAAGGCATCAACTTGAAGATCAGCCGCGTCGGGGGGCTCCTACCAGCGCGGGTGATGCGTGACGTCTGCGTTGAGCTCGGCGTCGCTCTCCTGATCGAGGACACCTGGGGCGGCGACCTGTGCAGCGCCGCTGTGGCGGCCCTGGCCGGGTCCACCTCTCCTTCGGTTCTGTGGGCGGCCTCCTTTATGAACGACTGGACCCTGGAACACGTGGCCGGTTACCAACCGCGCTCAGTCGGAGGCTGGGGGCCCGTCCCGGAGGCCCCCGGCCTGGGCATCGAGGTCGACGAGGACCAGCTTGGGGAGCGCCTGTTCGAGGCGCACGCCGACGGTGCCTAGCACCAGCCGGTCCGTCGCCTCCGGCGCCACCGGACAGACATTGGATACCTCGAGCCCGGCGCACCTCGAGTTCCGGCGGCCCCTAACGCGCGATGGATGAGCTCTCCGTCATCGGGCGGGCGGCGATCGAGCAGGCCCAACCGCCCTCGCGGGCTCGTGGATGTTATCGGTACCGCCCTGTTAAGTCAGCCTGCGAGCTGGCCGGGGCCCCCGTCGGGCCTACACGGACCCCTGTCCGGCTCCTGGACGACGACAGTCGCAAGAGGTTGGCAACCGCCCTGGCCAACGCTGGCGTCACCGGATAGTCATCCAGATTGTTTTCACCTCCGTGTACTGGTCGAAGGCTTCCAGACCGTTGTCGCGACCACCGAAGCCAGACTCCTTGTAGCCGCCGAACGGCGTCGTTATATCTCCCTCGGAGAAACAATTCACCGACACGGTTCCCGCCCGGACAGCACGGGAGACACGTAGCGCGCTGTCGATGCTCCTGGTCCAAAGCGACGCGGTCAGCCCATAGTTAGTGTCATTGGCGAGTTCAACCGCTTCTTCTTCGTCCTTGAACGGGATGACGCAGATGACCGGGCCGAAAATCTCCTCGCGGGCGACGCGCATGTCGCGACGGACGTTGTCGAAGATGGTCGGGGCGACAAAGTAGCCGCCCGTCTCTTCCAGTACGCGCTCACCGCCAATGACCACGTTGGCACCTTCGTTTCGACCCGTCTCGATGTACCCCAGCACCTTTTCCATGTGCCGTTGCTCCACCATGGGCCCTATCTTTGTAACGGGGTCGAGCGGGTCCCCCACGATCCACTCGGTGGCATGCTTTACGACACATTCCAGCAGTTCGTCCTTGATCGAGTGGTGGACCAGGAGGCGTGACCCCGCCGAACAGTTCTCGCCCATGTTCCAATAGCCCGCCGAAAGGACGTCCTGGGCGACTATCTCGAAATTCGGCGCATCGACCAGCACTATCTGGGGGTTCTTGCCCCCTAGTTCGAGGACTACCTTCTTCAGGTTGCTTTCCGACGAATAGCCCAGGAACAGGCGACCAACTTCGGTCGACCCCGTCACCGATACGGCGTCCACATCCTTGTGGCGGCCCAGGGCCTGTCCGACCTTTTCGCCGGAACCGGGCACGATGTTGAGCACCCCGGCAGGGACACCGGCTTGTGCCGCCAACTCGGTCATGCGGATGGCACTCAGCGAGGTTAGCTTCGACGGCTTCACGACCACGCTGTTCCCCACGGCCAGAGCAGGTGCCACCTTCCAAGCGAACATCAAGGCCGGGAAGTTCCACGGCAAGACTGCCGCGACAACACCGACGGGTTCCCGGACGATCAACCCCAGGTGCCCTGGCCCAGTCGGGGCGACAGAATCGAATAGTTTGTCAGCCGCTTCGGCGTACCAGCGGAAGCACTTGACGGTCTCCGGGACGTCGATTGTCCGGCAATCGGTGATCGGCTTCCCCGCGTCAAGCGTGTCCAGAAGCGCGATCTCCTCGGCATTTTCCTCTAGGAGCTGCGCGAACCGTAACAAGGTTTCTTTCCGCTGTTCGGGGGATTGCCGCGACCACCTGCCATCTTCGAAGGCACGGCGAGCTGCACTGACTGCCCGGTCCACATCCGCCCTATCACACGATGTGATCTGGACCAACGTCTTCCCGGTCGCCGGGCTTATGCTGAAGAATTGTTCCCCGGACGCCGCGTCGCAAAAACTGCCGTCGATGAAGGCCTGTGTCGGCGTGATAAGGGTGCTAGTCATACGGTCTCTCCTATCATATGGGTCACCACTTCACATGCTGGTCGATACTTTAGTCAGTGACATCTGACTGTCATTTTGTTGGGTTATATCACGACCTGGCCGGCGCTCGTCTATGCCAAAGCGAGACCCGCGTTCTCGATGGCTACTGCGAGCCGTTTGCGAGCGTCGCCAGCTAGTAGCCGTAGTGGAGCTCGCGGCGGGCCGGCGGGGATTCCAAGAAGCGCGCAGGCCGTCTTTACAGCGGCTGCGTAGTTCGTGCTATCGAGGATGTGGCAGATAGGCCAAATCTTGGCCCAAACCGACCGGGCTGCATCGAGATCCTTCTCTACGGCCAACACGCGGTACAGCTCCAGCGTTAGCTCAGGAATAAAGTTCGCCGCCCCCCAGACCGCGCCGCGAGCACCGGCTGCTAGAGCATAGAACGTCAGGCTGTCCAACCCGTTGAAGATCCCGAGTCGATCGCTGTACTCCTGGAGTAGCTGGGTGAGCAGGACGGCGTCGCCGCTGCTGTCTTTGATGAAGTCGACACCTGGAATGGCGGCTAGCTCGGCGATTTGCTCTGCGCTCATTCGGACGCCACTTGCGGACGGGATGCTGTAGATCACGAGCGGTATTTCGATTGCTCGCGCCACCGCTACGTAGTGGTCCAGGAGTTCCGCCCACCCAGGCGGCTCATAGAAGGGCGGAACCACCATGACGGCGGTGGCACCGACGCCTGCGGCGTGCTCGCTGAGCTCGATGGTCTCCCTTGTTGTGAGGGCGCCAGTGTGAGCAACCACGGGTACCGCGTGAGCGGCCGCCCCGACGACCACCTCTGTAACGCGCTTGCGCTCCTGCACAGATAGAGCGGCAAACTCCCCGGTACTGCCACAGGAGATGAGACCACCAACGCCGGCTGCGACGAGTCGGGACACCAACGAACGAAGCGCCGCCTCGTCGATCGATGATCCGTCCCCGGTAAACGGTGTGATCAGCGCTGCCAGAATACCCTCAAGGCGAGGTGTGTTGCTCATGCCGCTTCCTCTCTGTATTGGTGGGGGAGCCTGCTGGGGATATCGTGGAACCAGCTCGAATGTCCCGGCGCTGATGACCGGTAGCCCAACTTCCTCTTGAGGGTCCTGCAACATTCAGAGGCGCCAGTATCGCCGCTGTCGCGGTCACCGACACGGGCACAAGCAGTCGTTGGACAATGCCCGCGCAAATCCAGACGTCGGCAGCGCCCGTACCGGGGCTCATCAAGTTGATTTCTCAACGTAGGTGGTTGACTGACATACGGCCTCCTTGGAGCACCATGGAGACATGCTCGGCTCGACCGATCAAGCTCGGGTCATCGATGACGTCGCCCTCGACGACGAGAAGGTCAGCCTGTTTGCCTGGCTCGATTGTCCCGATCTCACTGTCAAGGCCGAACAATTCAGCATTCGTGCGTGTCGTCGCGATGATCGCGCCGAGTGGTCCGAGCACTCGGGACTTTATCTCGATCTCCTCGCCCTGGAAGCAGCGCATGGGACCAAGCAGGTCTGAGCCGGAAGCGATTTTCACCCCGGCACCCGAGGCGGTGCGAAGGCTCTGCAAACCCACATCGATGATGTCCACGAGCTTGTCGAGGTTTTCACGCCCGATGCCATGCGCAGTGCCATGCTCGTGGAGTTTCTCGTAGGCGACGAGTGTCGGCACGAGGAACGTGCCGTGATCGGCCATGAGTTTCGCGGTCGCCTCGTCGAGTAGATTACCGTGCTCGATCGAGCGGACACCGGCGGCGACACATTGGGAAATGGCCTTCGGCGTATACGCGTGGGCCATGACATAGGTGCCAACTGACTCAGCGGCTTGCACGGCTGCCTCGAGCTCTTCCACTGAGTACTGGACGGACTCGAGACGGTCTGTCGGCGACATCACGCCGCCACTCGCCATAACCTTCACCTGATTTGCGCCTCGCCGTAGTTCCTCCCGTGCGCTCCGCCGGACCTCGTCAGGACCATCTGCAATCGCGTGAATAAGACCGATGTGCGGGCTGTAACCGCCAGCATCTCCCTGCTCGACGGCGAGACGCTGGTCGCCGTGGCCCCCTGTTTGGCTGAGCGGCCTGCCCGAGACGAGGAGTCGTGGCCCTGCGAGTTGGCCGTGTTCGATTGCCCGACGGAATCCGGCGTCAGCGCCGCCGGCATCACGTACAGTCGTGAACCCTCGCTCGAGCATCTCAGTGAGTGACAAAGCACCGAGGACGGCGATCTCGCTCTCGAACCTGCGGCGATGCTGTTGAGTAATGTCAGCATCGATCGCCGTAAGGTGCACGTGGGCGTCGATGAGACCAGGAAGCACCGATCGACCGCCAAGATCGACGACCTCCGAGTTGCCAATGTGGCGCGGCACTCCGTCAATGACCTCGGCGATTCTGTCACCCTCGACGACCACGGCGCCGCGGAAGGCCGGCACTCCTGTGGCCGTTATAACCGTCGCGTTAGCAAACACGACCGTGTTTGACATGAAGTCCCACCCTTTCGTTCAGACCTCATCCACTACCAGGCAGTGTTGGGCTCGGCTGCACGAAAACGACCCTTGTCGGTCGCTATCACGATGTCCTATATGCGGGCCATGACCCGGCCGCTCCGGCACATCCCTGGCGCGACCGAAAGGCGTGGCCTCCGATGAGTGGCGTCGAGCGGATCGAGTGGTATCGGAGGTGGGGGCGGGTCTGACTTCTCAAGTACGAAGCACCGCCTCGGTCTCGTTAAGCACCTTCGTGCGTTGCCTTGAGGTCGCCTGCTCATCGATCTGGAGCGTTACAGAATCGAGGACTACCCCGTACTGGTCCTTTGCCGCTTCAACACTCACATAGCGTTCGCGGACATCCCGGGCGACCTCCGCCGAGGGACGCTTCAAAGCCGAGCCATAGCCTCCACCACCTCCGGTCTCGACCGTTACAACCGTGCCCGCCGGGAACGGTAAACAGTTCGCCTTCAGGCCCGACCACGATCCCGCGGGGCCGTCGGCAAACACGACAGGTCCCTTTGCTGGCCCGCCGCCAGCAAGTCCCCACGCAGGCGTTGTAGACCGCTCGAACCACACCGAGACGCTCGCTTCAGAAAGCAGCCTGTACGCGCGTACCACGCCGCAGCCGCCACGATACTGGCCCGCACCACCGCTGTCCTTACGGATCGAGAAGCGCTCGATCCTGACCGGGAACTTCGTTTCATACACCTCGACGGGTATGTTCTTGAACGATCCGTTCGTGAGATTGATCAGTACGCTTTCTCCATCACCATCCGGATGGGCTCCCCAGCCCCCTGCCGTCGGCTCGATCACGACCCAAAGCGGCCTTCGCCTCGCGGGATCCACGCCGTTCACGTTGATAACCATTGAGTCGCCGTAGTGCGGCGCTACAACAAGGTCACCGATCGCGGGTTCGAGCGCCGTTACGATCAGGTCGCAAAGCAGACCGAGGCCAGTGAAGTACCATTCGCAAGCAGCCGGCTCTTTGGCGTTGAAAATACAGTCCTCCGGCACCCGCACCTCAAGCGTCGCGAAGGTGCCGCCCGTCACCGGTAGATCGGTGTTAATGAGCGCCTTGTAGGAGAGCCGAACGGCCGAAACTGTCTGAGAGTAGCCACAGTTGATCGCTCCGCGCACCGCCGGCGAGCTCCCAGCAAGGTCAACCACCATGCGGTCGCCATCGATGATCACAGTTACAACGACAGGGATCGGTCCAGTCCCCTGACCGTCATCGTCGAGATAGCCCTCGGCGTGGTAGGTACCGTCCGGCAGATCGCTGATCGCGACGCGATCGAGCGCTTCAGCTTGGCGAAAGATGTTTGCTTTCGCGGCCTCGAACACGTCGAAACCGACCCGACTCAGCATCGCGGAGAAGCGCTGCTCGCCAGTGCGGATGGCTGCTACCTGGGCACTGAAGTCACCCATCAGCTCATAGCCGAAGCGGCTGGCGCGCCGCAGGAAGTCCATCCAGTCAGGGAGCGGCTCGTAACCCTTCACGACCCGGGTCGGCCCCATCCGGAAGCCCTCCTGAAATACTTCGATCGAGCCCATGGTGGTACCGGGGTCCCGGCCGCCGACGTCTTGCCAGTGCGCTCGAGTCGCGGCGAAGCCAACTAGTTGGGCGTCGTGGAAGATCGGTCCAAAGACGGTGACATCGTGGAGGTGTGTCCCCTGGAGGTATGGGTCGTTCATCGCAATGATGTCGCCAGGGCCGAACCAGTCACGTCCGAAGCGCTCAATGGTGAGCTTTACGCAGACCTCGAGATTGCCGAGGAAAATCGGCACCCCGGTCGACATCCCAAGGGGCTCGCCGTCGCTGTCGAGGAGGGCGACGGCGCAGTCGCGTCCTTCATAGATCACCGGCGTGTAGGCCGAGCGAAAGAGCGCTGCATTCATGTCCTCGGCACAAGAGGACATGAAATTACGAATCACCTCCGTCGTAACTGGGTCAGCTATGGTCGGGGCCGGCACACTTTGAAGCGGCGTCATGGCTCCTCCTCGCGGATTGAGAGATGAGCACCCTCGATCAGTGTCGCGATCCAACCCGGTGGGACGACGGTCGTGGAGGTAGTCTCCTCGATGATCGCCGGTCCGCGGATGACGTCTCCGAGCCCCAACTGCTCCCTTGGCACGATGACCGTGTCGCGTGAAGCTGCACCAAAAACCACCGGTCGGCGCTCCCATGTGGAACGCGGGTCTGACTTCGGCGTTGGCGGTGTGGGTCGTTCGATTCGTCCAGTCGCGACTACTCCGATCTTCACCAGCTCCGCCGGAGCCTCCGGGCTCGCATGACCGTAGCGAGTCAAATAGAGGTCGTCGAAACGCTGGCGCAGCGCGTCGATATCAATCGGCCCAGGGGGCGGTCCGACCGGGACGGCGAGAGTGTACTCCTGCCCTTCGTAGCGGAGGTCGGCAACTCGTTCGAACGATTGGAGCTCAGGGGGGATACCTTCCTCGCTCAGAAGCTCGGCTCCCTGCCGCTCCAGCTCGAGATAAGCGGCATCGAGCTCGCTCGCATCCAGCCCAGTCAGTTGACGGTAGTGCGTTTGTTGCAGATCCCGACGCACATCGGTCTGAAGCATGCCCCAAGCAGAGAAGGTGCCGGGAAGCGCCGGGACGATGACCTCGCGAATCTCGAGCTGCCGAGCGAGCTCGACGGCGTGCATGGGTCCGGCGCCCCCGAATGCAACAAGGCTGAAGTCGCGAGGGTCGATGCCGCGTCGGACAGTGACGGTGCGGATCGCATCAGCCATTTTCGCGTTCACGATATCGATGATGCCTTGGGCCGTTTCGAGCACGCCGAGGCTAAGCTGCTCGCCAAGCTGGGCGATTGCCTTGCGCGCGGCCTCGAGATCAAGCTTCATTCCGCCGCCGGCAAACCGCCGTTCGTCGACGCGGCCCAGCAGGAAGTTGGCATCTGTGACCGTCGGCTCCGTTCCGCCCTGTCCGTAGCAAGCAGGTCCAGGGTCGGCACCGGCGCTGCGCGGGCCGACCCGCATCGCGTTGGCCTCTGTCCAGCCGACCGATCCCCCGCCCGCTCCGACACCGTAAATGTCAACGATCGCGAGCTGGAGTGGTAGTCCCTCGACCTCTGCTTCGTTTGAGACCGAGGCTGCTCCTCCGATAACAAGACTCGCGTCGAAAGACGTCCCGCCCATGTCGATGCAAATCAGGTTGTCGCGTCCGAGAGTGCGGGCGATTTGCTGTCCGCCTATCGCGCCACCCACGGGACCGGAGAGGAGCGTTTGGATCGGTATCTCCCGAACCGAACGGGCCGTGGTGATTCCACCGTTCGATTGCATGACGAACACGCCGGAAGCTACCTTGTCCTCGAGCTCGTCCAGAAGTGTTGTGAGGTATCTCGTCACGACCGGAGCGACATAGGCGTTCATTACTGCAGTTGAGGTTCTTGCGTATTCGCGCCACTCGCGTGAGATCCTGTGGGAGCAGCTCACCGAAACACCCGGTAAACGCTGTCGGAGGTACTGCTCGACTGCGAGCTCGTGCTCAGGGTTCAGGTAGGCAAAGAGCAGGCACACCGCGACGGCGTCAACCGGATCGCGCCGTGCCGCCTCTACCACTGCGTCGAGCGAGGACTCGTCGATCGGGACAATGACGGACCCATCCGCGGCCAGCCGCTCACGGACCTCGAAGATCAGGTCCGGAGGGACGAGTGGCACCGGTTTGCGGTAGCGGATGTTGAAGATCTCTCGGCGGTCGTTTCCGCCGATCGTGTACACGTCTCGAAAGCCCTCCGTTGTGATTAGGAGCACCTTCGCTCCACGTCGTTCAATAAGGGCGTTCAGTCCGACAGTCGTGCCATGTACAAGAAACGTGATTTCGGCTTCGGTCGGCACGAAACGGCGCAGCCCTTCCATCACTGCCACGGCAGGATCATTCGGCGTCGTTAGCAACTTCGCTGATTGCGTCGTGCCGGTGGTTGAGTCCTGCAGGACGAAGTCGGTAAACGTCCCCCCGATGTCGATCGCCGCTCGGTAGCCTGTCACGATCAACGCTCCTTCCGTCTGTGGAACCCTGCGACTCTTCTGCTGGCCGGCACGGTGCCTACTTCCTTGTTCTCGCCTGGGCGTCCGCGATCACGGCGACGATGATGAGAACGCCTTCGGCGATTTGTTCGTAGGTGGCGTTCATGCTGAGAAGGTCGAATCCGTTACCGATCATGGCCAGCAGCAGCACTCCAAGCGCTGTTCGCCAAATGGCACCCTCGCCTCCGAAAATGCTCGTCCCTCCGATGATCGTGGCCGCGATTGCGCCAAGCTCGAGACCTGTGCCACTGCCCGCCTGCGCCGAACCGACCTGAGACGCCGCAAGAACTCCTCCGATCGCGGCGGTCGTACCGCTGATGGCAAAAGCACCGATGACGACAAGCCCGCCCCGGATGCCCGAGAGACGAGCAGCATCGCGGTTACCCCCGACCGCGTAGACGTGCCGTCCGAATACCGATCGGGCGAGGCCGACTCCGATCACCAACCCGACAGCGATCATGACCCAGATCGCGTACTTCACCCCGAGTCCGTCGTTCTGGCCGAGGACGAGAAAACCTGGGTCTGCAGTTACAAGAATTACACCGCCGCTCACGACGAGCGCTAGGCCATAGATCATGTACTGGGTCGCGAGCGTCGCGATGAAGGAGTGAACCCGGCCGAGGACAACAAAACCACCGTTCACGGCCCCGATGATGGTGCCGCAGCAGATCGCCATTATGACTGCCGCGACTGGCCCAACAACCGGGATGAGAAGCATCCCAATGATGCCGGCGAGCGAGTACGTCGACCCCACAGACAGGTCGAAGTTGCCGCTAATGATGCAGATCGTCTCTCCGAACGCCATCACGCCCGCCGACGCATTCTGATCGAGGATATTGAGCAGGTTCGCTCTCGATAGGAATGGGCCCGAGAGGATGCTCAGCACCGCGAACAGCACGATGCAGATCCCGACGATGGCGTAGTTGTGGACGCGAAACACCGTGCGGTGCGAGGTGCCTTCGGTGGGCGGCTTCGGTCCAGACGCCTTAGCCTCCTCCGACGCCGCCGACTTAAGGGTGGTCATGTCGCGGCCACCGAATGCTCCGTAGCGCCGAGCACGTCGTCCATCAACTTCGCATACGTGGTCTCTTCCGGCGCAACCTCTCTGACCACCCGGCCCCGACGCAGAACAAGGATCCGGTGAGCAAGCCCGTAGATCTCTTCTATCTCGGGGGAGACAAGGACAATGCCCACGCCCTTTGCCGCGAGATCTACGAGCAAGCGATACATGGCCGACTTTGCGCCGACGTCAACGCCGCGCGTCGGCTGTAAGGCTACGAGAAGCTTAGGGTGGACGAATACACTCTTACTGAGGAGCACCTTCTGTTGGTTGCCGCCTGACAACGCGTTGACGGGCGCATCGATCGAAGGCATACGTACATCAAATGTCTTCAGTTGCTCCTCCACGGCTGACCGTTCTCGGCTACGGCGTATTATCCCGAACTGAGCAAATCGACCTGCATCGGTCGCAGTTACGTTCTCGCGGATCGGGCGCCGCACGAACAGGCCCTCTTCCCTGCGGCTCTCCGGGAGTAAGGAGATGCCTAAACGTAGGGCACCTAGCGGCGACGAATAGCGGACTGGCTTCGCCTCGAATCGAATCTCGCCCGCGCTGGGGCGAAGGTCTCCCGCGATGACGCGAGCGATGCTCGTCGCGCCACTGTCGACGAGCCCAGCGATCCCGAGGATTTCGCCGGACCGGACGGAAATATCGATCGACTCGAACGCAGGCCGCCTGGCAAGCCCGCGTGCCTCAAAAACGACCGCAGCGTTACTCGTCACTGCCAGTTTTTCAGGAAAGGAGAGGTCCAGCGGGCGCCCCAGCATTGCTGTCGCCAAACTCTGCTTTGTCTCACCTGCCGTAGGAGATGTCCGGACCACCCGACCGTCACGCAACACGGTCACCTCGTCGGCGATCTCAAGGACCTCGTCGAGCGCGTGCGAAACGTAGAGGACAGTCGTGCCCGCAGCGGTCACTCGGCGCACCGTGTCGAGTAACTGCCGAACTTCAGCGGCGGAGAGAGCGGACGTCGGCTCATCCATGACGATTATGTGCGCACCGCGCGCCAGGGCACGTAGAACCTCTACCTTCTGTCTGTCGGCAACGCCGAGTCGGTCGACACGCACCTCCGGACGCACCACGAAGCCCAACTGGTCGACGAGGTGAGTGAACCGCTCCCGGGCGTCGCGCTTTGCCACCATGCCGAGGCGGTGCTGCTCGACTCCAAGGAATACGTTCTCTATCACTGACATTTGCGGTACGAGCGTCAGCTCCTGGCTGACAGCCGCCACGCCGCCACGCTGTGCATCGCGCGGCGTGGCGAAATGCACAGGAATGCCAGACAGACGCAGTTCACCATGATCAGGTTTGATAACTCCCGACAGAATACGGCCAAGGGTCGATTTCCCTGCGCCGTTCTCACCTACCAGTGCGTGGACACTGCCACGCTGCATCGTGACGCTGACGTCATCGAGGGCAAGCGCACCACCAAACCGCTTGCTGATTCCAAGTGCCTCAACAAGCGGCGTATGGTGGCTCTCGGCAGCCGAAGTGCCATCTGGGGGACCCCCAGCCACCGAGAGCCCGCCGTCGCTCATCGCCATATGGGACACACACCCTCTGGGAGCTCCGGCGTCTTTTCGTACGTCAACCTGCCGACCACTCCCCCTTGTAGCTTCCGACGTTCGACTTCGTGAGATCGATCGGAGCCCCGCAGATCGTCAAGCTGTTGATCTGAGTTTGCGCGACTTTGATCCCTTTCATAGCATCGATAAGGATCTGGGTCGCCCGTGCGGCCTCACTAGTCGGGCAATAGTTCACCGTGCCGTACCAAGCACCGCTCTTGATTCCCGCGATCGCCTGGTACGTGCCGCCACCGCCGATCAGCTTGATCCTTCCGAGGTCGCCCGCCTGCTTGACTGCGAGTTCCACGCCGACAATTGCCTGATCATTGCTCGAGGCGATGACATTGACATTGGGATGGGCAGTCAGCGCATCCTCTCCTGCCGTGTAGCCGGTGCTCGACGCATAGCCGCTCTCGATGGTCGCGACAAGGTCGATGTTCTTGTGCGACTTGATGACAGCGAGCATGTGGCTCGTGCGATCGATCTCGAGCGGCAGAGTGTTGTCCCCAGGCATGTAAACAACCTGACAGTGGGCCAGCTTGCCGCATGCACTAACGATAAGGTTGCCAGCCGCGGTACCGGTCTCGTCTATCGGGACGACGACACCTCCTGACATGCCAGCGACCTGGTCCGCGGTCGTATTCTGATTCGGCCCGAGAGGGACAAAGTCAGCAACTACCTTGATATGATCCGCGATCGCCTCTTTGACACCTGGAACCACAGTGTCGCCGGACACGGAATAGACAACCATAGCGTTGAACTTGCCAGAGGTGGCAGCGTCCTCAACCTGAGCGAGCTGGGTAGTTGCGCTCATGTCCGGACTGTAGAAATGGACCGTCGCCCCATACTTCTTTGCGACTGACAACACGCCGGCGTACGCCGCTTCCGTGTACGCGTTCGCTGAAGAATAGCCAAAAAAAGCTATATGGATCGGCTTAGATGTCGAACTATTGGCTGAATGATTTGTAGCATGATTTGAAGCGCTCGCTATGGAGGCCCCGCCAACTACCAAGCCAATCATAGCGCAGCTCGCCGCTAAGCATGGGAGCAGCACACCCCGCCTCCGCTTGACCGAACCCACGATAAGCCCTCCCTCAATATTACGGGTGACCCTGTAGTCACCCGGATGGAACCCCACCAAAACGGAATTTTAAAGACCATGACTTGGAAGAGCCATTGACTATCGTCGCAAATCACCCCCGGATAAGTCGACATCTGTCTAAAGTCGTCGTCGGCTCCAATTGAACGATCCCCGCCTGCGTCCTGCGCTCCCTCCGATCTCTCGGCGCCGTGATCAACCGCGATTTTTCGACGCTTGTCTATTGACTAGGCCAGAGCATTATGCAATTGTCGATTCCACTCGCCATCCTGTCGCCTTAAGCTGAGTCCGTTGGCCGCGACGTAAGAGTCGACCGCGAGATACTAGAGGAAGCAGCTAGATGACAAGGCCTCATCAGCACGAACTTCGAGAGGCTTTCGCGGCGTCGCCGACAACTGTGCTCGGCCTGCACGCAAAAGGGAGACCGCTGGCTCTCAGGCGAGTGCGGCCGTCCCGCCTCATCAGGCAGGACGAACCCGGCACCATGGTCCGCGCCGTGATCCGGGCCTTTCATGCGGTAGCTTGCTAATGCGCTCACGGCTCGCTCTCAACGTCGTGGATAGTCACACGGAAGGGATGCCGACGCGCGTGGTGACCGGTGGGGTCGGAGAACTTCCCGGTGCAACAATGGCGGCTCGCCGGCTGTACGTGATGCAGGAGCGTGACGATCTCCGGACTCTGCTCATGCACGAGCCGCGGGGCCACAGCGCGATGTCTGGATCGATCCTACAGAGCTCTACCCGGGCTGACGCTGACGTCGGCGTGGTATTCATCGAGGTCTCTGGATGCCTGCCAATGTGTGGTCATGGGACAATGGGCACGGCCACCGTGCTTGTCGAAACCGGCATGGTTGAGGTGAAAGAGCCGGTCACCGTCATCCGGATGGACACACCTGCTGGTGTTGTCGAGGCGTCCGTTGAGATCCGGGACGGGGCGGCCAAGAGCGTCACCATCCAAAATGTCCCCTCGTACCTGCACCTGCGCGATGCCGCGGTCGAGGTGAAGGGCGTCGGCCGCCTGGTGCTGGACGTCGCATGGGGTGGCAACTTTTACGCCATCCTGCCCGCTGCGTCGGTCGGCCTCGCCGTCACGACGCGGAACCACGATGGCCTGATCGATATCGGGCTGCGGATCATGGACGCCGTCAACGAGCAGCTACAGTTTTCCCACCCCGAACACCACGAGATCGACTACTGCCATCACGTTGTGTTGACCGAGCCTGCAAATGACACCGTGGTTGCGCGTGCCGCCACCGCGATTCACCCTGGCTGGCTCGACCGGTCGCCATGTGGTACTGGAACCTCCGCCCGCATGGCTCAGATGTACGCGCGAGGCGAACTAAGTATTGGCGAAGACTTCCCACACGAGTCGGCGCTTGGCACCCGATTCGTTGGACGCCTCACCGAACAGACCCAGGTCGGCAGTTTCGATGCTGTCATACCGACTGTGCGAGGACGAGCCTGGGTGACGGGCTTCGCGACTTATCTGCTCGACCCTGACGACCCGTTCCCCGCGGGGTTCATCTTCTCTCCGGCAACGCACGAGAGCCGCTGGGGTATCCAGTAAGAGTGCCTATCGACGAGCTTCCCAGTTCGGTCGACATCGTCGTCATCGGGGCGGGCATTATTGGCAGTGCGATCGCGGCTCGGCTCGCCACCCAAGACATCTCAGTGTGCGTCGTCGACCGTTTTGAGCCCGCCGCAGGGTGCAGCTCAGCAGGCGAAGGCAACATCTTGGTTTCAGACAAGCTTCCGGGTGCCGACCTCGCGTTGGCGCTCCGCAGCGCCCTTCTTTGGCGCGAGCTCGGAGCGAAGCTTGGCAACGAGATCGAGTTCGAACCAAAGGGTGGCTTGGTCGTCGCCCGCACCGACGAGGAGCTCACGAAGCTCTTCGCGCTGGCAAGAGACCAGCAGCTCCAGGGTGTACGGGCCCGGTTCCTCTCGCCCGACGAGCTCCGCACGGTTGAGCCGACACTGTCCGAGCAAGTTGCCGGAGGCGTCTTCTACGACGACGATGCCCAGGTGCAGCCGATGCGCGCCGTGAGCGCGTACGTCGCAGAGACGCGTCGACTTGGCGGGCGTGTCGTTGCGGGTGCCGAGGTCCTTGGCGCAGAATTCGATCAGGAGCGCCGCATCCGGTACGTGATGACGACCGCCGGGCGCGTCGAGGCAGGGACCTGTGTCGTAAATGCTGCGGGTCCCTGGGCGGGTGAGCTCGCTGGGCGCTTCGGAGCCAAGGTGCCGGTCGTGCCGCGTAGAGGCCACGTGCTCGTCACCGAGCCGGTCTCGCCGATCACCGGCCACAAGGTCTATGAGGCGAGCTACGTCGGCGATATTCGCGGCACCGGGAGCGACTGGACGGTTTCCGCGGTCGTTGAGGCGACCCTGAGCGGGACAATGCTGCTGGGCTCGTCGCGCGAGTTCATTGGCTTTTCAAGGATGACCAATCCAGCAATTGTCGCGGCCATCGCTCGTCAGGCGATCGGGCTTTTCCCCTGCCTCAACGGCGTTCGACTCATGCGAACCTACCTAGGCTTCCGGCCTGCGACACCGGACGGCCTACCCATCATCGGGCGGGACACGTCGATACCGGGACTGCTCCATGCCACTGGTCACGAGGGAGCAGGAATCGGCCTCGCCGAAGGCACCGCAGAGGCGATCGAAGATCTCGTCCTCGGTCGCGTGTCCGCCATTGACATGTCGCCATTTTCACCCGAGCGCTTCGATGCAGGCGTGCCTGCCCGGCCATGACTGACGAACGAACCCAGCCTGTAGCAGTCCAATTCCGCTTCGACGGTACCGCGCTTGAGGCTCCGAGCGAGCTTACCATCGCAGGCGGTCTTGTATTCAACGGCATTTTGTCGTGGCGCACGACGCGCTTCGCTGGAATGCCCCGCGGCCTATTTTGCGGCATCGGTACGTGTTTCGACTGCCTAGTGGACGTGAACGATTGCGTGGCAGTGCGGGCTTGCGTAACGGTGCTTCGCGATGGCGATGTCATCCGCACCTCGTGCTCGACTGGCGGACGAGACAATGCGTGAGCTCGTCGTCGTCGGCGCGGGCCCGGCAGGCATGGCAGCGGCAGACGCCGCGTCTCGGCGCGGCGTGGCAGTGACCCTAATCGACTCCGCCAGCCGTCTGGGCGGCCAGATCTACCGCCAGC
Organism: Acidimicrobiales bacterium; assembly: GCA_049523315.1. GTDB lineage: Bacteria > Actinomycetota > Acidimicrobiia > Acidimicrobiales > Bog-793 > Fen-455. The sequence goes on from JBEKMZ010000038.1 coordinate 26,889, forward strand.
CACTCTGCGACCCAGATGGAAGTGGCCCTTCGCGCCCAGCCGGACCAGCGCTACCTGCTCGCTTTAGATCGCTACAGAACTTGCACGTCGAAATGATGCTTGGGGTGTCAGTCTGGTCCGCCTCTCGTGGCCCCAACGGTTTTACGCTCCGCCTCGACGCGATGTCAGGTGGCCGTGACACTACGGTCGATGCGCAGGCGCTTGTACTCGCGACTGGGGCATCGGAGCTGGTTCTGCCGTTCCCGGGCTGGGAGTTGCCTGGCATCTCTACCGCCGGTGCAGCACAGGCGCTGCTCAAGTCGCAGCATGTCCTCGTTGGGCGGCGCGTGCTGGTGGCAGGAAGCGGTCCCTTCCTCCTTCCGGTGGCGGCGTCGCTCGCAGACTCCGGAGCGAAGATAGTTGCCGTCGTCGAGGCCTGCTCGCCTTCGCAGAAAATAGTCAAACTCGCGCACGTACTGCGGTATCCCTCCAAGGTCGCTGAGACGCTCGGGTACGTGCAACGGTTGGCAATACATCGAGTGCCATTCCTCTCGAGCTCGGCCCTCATCCGCTGCGAGGGCAACGACCGCGTGCAGCGGGCAGTTGTCGCACGCCTCGACCGTGGCTGGGTGCCGATACCGCGGTCGGAACGGTTCTTCGAGGTCGATGCCGCTTGCGTCTCGTTCGGTTTCGTACCCCGCCTTGAACTTTGTCGCCAACTCGCGCTGGAGGATTCTCACGATGGTGTTCACCCCAGTGCCTCGGCAGTCCACGGCGCGTTAATGGCGACGTCAGTGCCAGGAGTTTTCGTGGCTGGTGAGCTAACCGGAGTGGGAGGCGCCGTCGTCGCCGAACTCGAGGGGCGTCTTGCCGGCCACGCGGCCGCCTCGTACCTCGGTCGTGCTCCCGGACCGGTGTCCAAATCGGAGTGCGAGAAGGTTTCTTCGAAGCTTCGGCGAGCATCGAGCTTTGCTGATCTGCTCGACGAGATCTACGCGTTACAGCCGGGCTGGACGACGTGGCCGACGGACTCCACGATCCTCTGCCGGTGCGAGGACGTCGCCTGGGGCACTATCCGGCGTGCGATCGATACGGGGACGAGGACGGTACAGGCGGTGCGTGGCCTCACCCGCTGCGGGATGGGGTATTGCCAAGGCCGGACGTGCGGTCCCGCCCTGGCAATGGCGATCGCTGCTTTCACCGGTGCTTGCCTCGGAGACTCGGGGGATCTGCACTCGCGACCAGTGGCGATACCCGTCCCCCTTCACGAGGTGGCCAAGTGGAGCAACCCATGGGAGTTCGAAGCCTCGGTCGGGAATGCCTCCCATCGACGAGACGAGCTGAAGTCGTAGGCAGGTGCCCATTCGGTGCCCGGCGCTGACACAACCGCCCGAAATTAGGTAGCTGCCGTGCGCGTAGCTCGCGGGTAACCGTATGTTCGATCCGATCAATGCGCCCCCGTCGATCGTTCCCCGCACAGCTCAACGCGATCCGGGCCGTCGGGAATCTATGGCCGCGGAGCCTCAGCAACGAAATGGGTGAGGACCGCAAGCGGCCATCTCTCCCCCGCGACTTCCCAGGGACTTGGTTCCGTTGAGGGGATGGCTCGATCTCGTCGGGACCACTGACATCGAGTAAGAGCACACCTTCGGGGGCCGCCGGCTGCGAAGGGCCGCTGCTCGGCTACTTGCCGCGGATCCAAGTTGGAATACGGTCCTGGATCGATGTCGGAAGGAGGCGGACGTCATCGACCGTGTAATAGGGATCTTGGAACACCTCCGCGCCCGACAGCAGCGCGTGCACTATCTGGAGCGCCTAGTCCAACATCTCTTCGTGCTCGCGATCGTCGACCTCCCGCCAAATGTCGAAGGCTCATGACCCCCCGCCATCACTGCGGAACCCGACTCCCTGTACCGTCCCGTTCCCTCGCTCAACAAGTCGAGTGCTGCCATTTGGCGCGCAACGGCCGCGGACCGTTGACGGGCGGGTGGAGCATCCATCGCCCGGCGAGCAGATCCTCCGCCCGTATGGCCAAAGGCCGGGCGAGGCGATACAAGGTCCAGCACATCGGAGGTCATATCCCGGCATTTCCGTGGTCCACACAAATAAGCCGCGGCTACGAGCTCGCCGATGACCCAGGGTCGGAGAACTCATCACAAGGCAGGATGAACACAACCGTGTCGTACCGCAAAGGCCAGCCAGAATCAGTATTTCGCTTTATGTTTAACCTTTTGGATAAACTCCTGGGCAATTGTCTAAAGTTACCCACCGGACAGGTATTTAAGATTAATTAATAGGCACGGCCGGCCAGGTGGGGGATGCCATGGCTTCTGACCTGCAGGTTCTCGTGGATCACCTAGCTGAGCAGGTGGGCGCCTCCGCCGTGCTCGAGGACCAAAGACAGCGGACCGTCGCCCACTCTTGTCAGGTCGGCCCGATCGACACGCTGCGGCGGGACTCCATCCTCGATAGAGCCACGCCTCCTGAGCTGGTGGAGTGGTTCCACAGCTTCGGCATCCTCCAGGCCAGGGCCCCTCTCGCCATCCCGGCTCATGAGGAGTTCGGAATCCTGCCGCGGCTCTGCGCGCCCGTCCGCTACCGGGACCACCTGCTCGGCTTTCTGTGGGTGATCGACAACGACGGCACCGTGAGCGAGCAACATCTGCAGGCCATCGAGAAGGCGGCGGGGCATGCCGCCGTGCTCCTCTACGAGGATGAGCTCGCGCAGCGCCTCAGTTGCCATGCGCTCTCACAGTTGCTTTCACCGTCAGAGGAACTACGCAGCGGCGCGGCGCAGCAGATCGTCGACCAGGCGTTGCTACCCGACGGCCAGCCGACTGTAATCGTCGTGGTCCAGCCCCTCGCATGCTCCGAGCCAAGCGACGATTTTTCCCTCGCTATCAAGGAGGTACTCGCGGACGTTGGATTGGGTGCGCCACCTGGAGCGGTGCTCCGCTTAGCGTGCAGCGACCATGGTGTACTGCTCGTCGGGCTGCGCTCGTGTACAGACGACGCCTTCGCGTTCCACCTAGCGACGGGAGCACGGCGGGCGCTCGTTCATCGGCTCCGCTCCTCGCTAACACAACCAGTCCGAGCGGTGGCCTCGATCGGCGATCCACAGGAACATCTCGCTCAGGCCGTGGCCTCCTATCGCCAGGCACGCCTTGCCGTCAAAGTGGCCGGTGCGATCCCTGCGACGGGCGATGTGGTCCGCTGGTCTGAGCTCGGCGTGTTCCGAGCCCTCGCTCAGCTCCCGACAAAAGAGGCCCAGGAGTCCGCTGTCGACCCTCGGTTGCTCAGTCTCCTCGATGCAGGCGACGAAACCGTCATTTCGACGCTTGAGACCTTCCTCGACCTTGCTGGAGACATCAAGGCCACCGCTGAGGCGCTCCATCTTCACCGCGGCACGCTCTACTACCGTCTTGAGAAGGCCGAGCGGCTCAGTGGCCTCGACATCCATAATGGCTACGACCGACTGTCTGCTCATCTGGGCCTCAAACTTGCACGCTTGGCGGGCCACCGAGTTACCGTCCCCACAGTTTCTAACGCACCTAGAGCTTCCGCGGCTCTCCACAAGCGACCGGCCAAGAAGGATGCCGGCCCGCAAGCGAGGGCTGAGGCGTGGAAACCAAGTGCTCGCCCAGGCGGCTGAACAGCAAACGAAAACAGGCGCATCCAGGCGCACATGCCTCTCTTCAGCCGCGTCGCCTATTGCAAAGAAG
>JBEKMZ010000039.1:0-30497 GCA_049523315.1 Acidimicrobiales bacterium
CACTTTCACCGCGGGTTCTCCGAGTCGTTCTATGTCCTGTCTGGGACCATGAGGCTCTACAACGGCGACGACTGGCTCAAAGTCTCAAAGACTTCCTATACGTACCGCTGGGCGGGATACACGCGTTCAAGAACGAGTCAGGAGCCTCCGCCTCGACGCTTATCCTGTTCGCTCCGGGAATCGCACGGGAGAGGTACTTCGAGGAGATCGCCGAGATCCGCCGGTCGGACCGGCAACTGACCGATGCGGAGTGGGAGGAGTTGCTCGTCCGACATGATCAAGTCAATCTGTGACGGGCACCTTTGGCCCTTCGACGTGACGGCCCCATAAACCGATTTGGCTTGTGAGGCCCACAAATGAGGCGGCTCTGGTCCGTCGCGCTTGGCATCCGGACCTTGCAGGACCGGTGATTCCGTCGCGAGTGGGACCCTCGGCGAGACAGCGACGCCTTACGAGGCGTTCTCCTGGGAGCTCTGATTGCGCGGCTCAGGTCGCTGGTGAACCGTTCTGTGTCGTTGTCCGACAATCTTAAGGGGCCGTCTTCACGAAAGTCCCAGCTAGTGCTCGTTGACATCTCTACGAACCTGGTCATAGATTGTCCGACAGTTTCAATCAGCATTCGGATCGGTTCACGCAGCAATCGGATCGGCTGGCCAAGTGCGAGCCGATCAGGGGGCGCTCAAAAGGGGGGTACCTTGAAGAAATCGACAACGGCCCGGATACTTCTGTCCGTCGGCCTAACTGCAGCAACCGGCCTTGCTGCAGCTTCCATTGGCCTAGGCGCAACGGCGGTTGGCGCATCGTCGAAGCCAATCGTGATCGGCGCCATCGCAGGAACTACAGGCGCGTACGGGTCGACAGGCGTCGCGGTGATCAACGGCACGTTGATGGCCGTGGCCAAGATCAACGCCTCAGGTGGGGTTCTCGGGCGCCAGCTCAAGCTCGTGTGGGGGAACGACGGCGCCAGCGCCACCACCTCGGCCCTGGACTTCAAGAAGTTCGTAAGTGAAGGAGCAATCGCCATGCTCGGTTCGCCGGACACGGCCACGACCACTGTCGCGTTGGCAGATTCCACGCACCTGCCTGACCTCGGCGCAATTGACGACGGTGGACCTGCGATCTACGCCAGCGGCCCGACGAAGCCGCCCGCCCCGTGGGCGTGGAGCAACAGCCTTAATACCTATGCATGGGGGCAGGCCGTCGGGGAGTACGCCACGAAGAGCTGTCCGAGCGGTCTCGCCGTTCTCCACGACCCCACCTTCTACGGCCTCGGGGGCCTCGCGGGCATTGAGGAGTCTTACACCAAGAAGCTGAAGCTGGACGACGCCATCTCGGAGAACTGGTCGTCGGGTGCCACGCAATCGCTCGACTCTGAAATTGCCGCGATCAAGGCGTCAGGCGCCAAGTGCGTCGATGTCTGGCTGACCCCCCAAGACGAGGCTGCGTTCGTCAACGAGGTCCACAGCCTCGGTGACCACTTCACCGTCCTCGGCAATGACGAGACGTCGGCGGACACGACCTTCGCCGGACTGGCCGGCGCCAATGCAAACGGCGTCCTTTCGGCAGAGCTCACGGCCGCCTACGCGCCCAACGCGACCGTCAAGGCTTTCGCTTCCGCCTACCTGAAGGAATTCCACGTCGCGACGACTCCCTTCGCGGAGTTGAGCTACGACGCCGTGTTCATGCTCGCCAAAGCCATAACCTCGGGGCATTCGACCTCCGCCACGTCGATCCAAACGCAGTTGAACAGCATCCGGAACTACCCGGGCCTGACGGGCAGCTTGACGTTCACGAAGCAGATTCACGTCACGATCAACGCCTCCCAGCTCACTTTGGTCAAGTACAGCACGGCAAAACACGCTTGGGAACCTGCGGCCTACTGACACAGGTCCGCACTAGCAGCGTCATCTGTTTGACGGCCTCTCCGCAAAGGAGAGGCCGTCAAACGCGTACTCGAGCTGTCGTGACCGGACTACGTTCCTACAGGTCTGCACCGTTGAAGAGGAATTGATGCTCCAAGTAGTGCTAACGGGATTGTCGACCGGAGCGATCTACGGCCTTGTCGCGATGGGATTCGCGATCGTCTTCTACGTCACGCGCGTCATCAACTTCGCCACCGGCCAACTTCTCATGGTGGCGATCATGATCACCGCCGGCCTCTCGGCTGACCACTGGCCCGCCGTGGCGGCCATCGCCGTTGGGCTCGTCGCTTCAACCACCGGCGGTGTCTTGATCTATTTCTTGGCCGTTCGCCCAGTTCTGCGTTTCGACCGGCTCAGTTTTGCGTGGCTCGTCAGCACGCTCGGAGTCGCGATCATTTTGGAGTCCGGCGCGGCCCTGATCTGGGGCACCTCCTCGTTGTCGTTCCCCGAGCTCTTCAACGGCAGGGACGTCAACATCTTCGGCGCGGCACTGACGTGGCAGCAGATCATCTCGATCCTGCTCGCCGTGGCAGTCGTGATCGCGTTCGAGACGATCCACAGGAAGACGCTGTTCGGCAAGCTCGGGACGGCGATCTCCTCGGACCCAGAGATCGCGTCGGCAATGGGAGCCAACGTCACCCTTTTCGCAGTACAGGCATTCGCCGTCGGCGGGCTCCTTGCGGGCATCGCCGGAGTGCTGGTCGGGCCGATCTCATTCGCCAACCCTTATCTAGGGGAGACATACGGTATCTACGGGTTCATCGCGTTGATGATCGGGGGCATCGAGCGCCCCGCGGCTTCCATGGGAGGCGGCTTCGTCCTCGGAATCCTCTCGACGCTCGCGAGCACCTACATCAACCCGCAGGCGTCGGACTGGTTCCCCTTCGTGGTCGTGCTAGCCGTGCTCCTCCTGACACCCAAGGGAATCTTCATGTCCGGCGACGCCTTGAAGCGTCGCGTCGGCGCCGCGATGCGACGCAAGTCGACTGCCGCCTCGGGATCCGCGCTATGAGCACGCAAGCAGCAGTCGAGGCACCATTTGCCCGGGCAGCGCCACCCGCGATCCGACCTCGTGGTGCGCTGTCGATGGCAGCGGTGGTGGCGTACGTGGCCGGCACGGTCGTGCTCGCGCACAGCTCCAACTACCAACAGGGTCTGCTTCTGGTTGCAGCCGTGTACTCGATCCTGGCACTCAGCTTGGACCTGGTCGCGGGCGCCACAGGCCTTTACTCTCTCGGGCACGCAGGGCTGTTCGCCATCGGCGCGTACGGCACGACGATATTGAGCACGCACTACGGGTGGAACGTCTTCGTGGCGCTGCCCGTCTCGGTCGTGGCGGTAGGTCTCATCGGCGTCATCATCGGAGCTCTCTCCCTACGCGTGAACGGTCTCTACTTCGCGATCACGACTCTCATCTTCACGATCATCGTCAACGTACTCATTAGCGATCTGACGATCACAGGTGGGTATCAAGGTCTTCCGAGTCCCAACTTTCCTGGTTTCCCGCACGCACTCTCGCCGGCGGGCTCCGCGCTCACCTGGGCAGTCAGCGGTGCGCTGCTCATAACGGTCGTCGTGATCTGGAGCATCCGCAGCTCGGCTCTCTACCCGGCTCTCTTGGCGATCCGGGACTCCGAGCCTTTCGCCTCGTCGGTTGGCGTTCGAACGGCCTTGACCAGGGTTGCGATCTTCAGCCTTTCGGCAGCGCTGGCGGGTCTTGCAGGATGGACATTCAGCTTCCTCGGATTCATTACGCCGGGCCAATTCGACTCGACGGCTGCGGTCAACATCTTGGTGATGGTGATCCTGGGCGGGATGAACACCCGCCTCGGGCCGATCTTCGGCGCCGTGTTCATCAGCTTGTTCCCCGTTGTCGTGAGCATGAACCCGCTCTGGCAAGAAATCCTCTTCGGATCTGTCTTCGTATTCGTCATCGTCGTCTTCCCGCAGGGCTTCGTCGGCGTGCTCGCCCTCGCTGGGCGTCGCCTGCGGCGAAAAGGTCGCTCCCAAAGCGGAGAAGAGCGTCTGGTGCCCACGACAGGTCCAGAGGCCGAGCTACGCGCCCGCGAAGCCGCTCACGTCTTCACGAAGGCGCCACCGTCACCTGCGGCGACCCCCTCCTCGACGGCGGCCCTCGAGGCACGAGGTGTCTCGTTCAGCTACATCAGCGGGGTGAAGGTTCTCGACGACGTCAACTTCATCGTCAAGCGCGGGACCATCCACGGCCTCATAGGACCGAACGGGTCCGGCAAGAGCACGCTCGTGAACCTGCTGTCCGGAGAGCTGTCGTCCCAGCAGGGGACCATCGCTGCGAACGGCCAGCGGATCGAACATCTGCGTGCTTTCGAGAGGGCAGGCATCGGATTGATGCGCACCTTCCAAACAGCGGTCATGGTGAAGGAGCTCACCACGCGTGACAACGTCACCCTCGGCTTGTTCAGCCGCTTCAGCAGGATCGGGATTCGCTCGCTCGCGTGGCCACTGCTCCCCAGTGCGCGACGTGACTCTCGCAACATGGCGGCAGTTGCCACTGCGTCTCTCAGGAACGTGGGCCTAGGCGAATCATGGGCCAGGTCGCGCACCGCCGATGTCCCCCACGGGATCGAGCAGTTGACCCAGCTAGCTGAGGCATGCGCCGGCCAACCATCTATCCTCATTCTCGACGAGCCGCTCGCCGGTCTGTCGGCAGGCGAGGTCGAGGAGGTCTCGGCGATCCTGCGACAGTTACGGTCGCGGGGCGTGACCATCATCGTCGTCGAACATCAGACCCGTTTCGTCTTCGACGTCTGCGACGAGGTGACGGTGCTTGCCGCCGGCGAGCTCGTGAAGGCTGGAAGCGCGGCCGAGGTGAGGTCCGACGACCGCGTCCGCCAGGTGTACCTCGGCCAATGAGCTCCATGGAACCGGCCCTCCAGGTCACAGCTCTGTCGGCAGGTTATGGCCGCTTCGACGTGCTGCATCAAATCTCCTTGCACGTCACAATGGGCGAGGCCGTCGGCCTTCTCGGTCCCAACGGGGCCGGTAAGTCCACGCTGCTCAAGTCGATCATGGGCCTCGTGCCGCACCGTCGCGGAGACATACGGGTCGAGGGTGCCGAGATCTCACGCATGCCGGCCCACCGGGTTGCACGCGGTCACGCCGCGTTGGTTCCCGAGGGACGACGGCTCTTCTTGAACCTGTCGGTGGAGGACAACCTCCGGCTCGGCGGCATGCGCCACCGACACGACGCAGCAAGGACCCAGGAACTGCTCGCCAGCGTTTTCGAGCTCTTCCCGGCGGTACAAAGACATCGTGAGAGACCAGCTTCCGCTCTTAGCGGTGGGGAGCAGCAGATGGTGGCAATCGGACGGATGATGATGAACGACCCGAAACTAATGCTCTTGGACGAGCCGTCACTCGGCTTGGCGCCACTCGCCATCCAGGACATGGCGCAGGCACTCGTGACCTTGCGTAAGCGTGGGCGCTCCCTCCTATTGGTAGAACAGCGCGTCGACCTAGCGCTGCAGGTCTGCGATCGGATATATGTGCTCGGAGAGGGACTGATAATCGACGAGCGACGGTCGGCCGAGGTTGTCGGGGATGACAGGCTGCTGATTGATGCCTATCTCGGTTAGGTATAACGCGGTTTGTAACCCTACGACAATGAACACGATAGGGAGTTAACACTTGCATGTTTTGTACGACAATCCTATAGTCAACTGAGGGGGCCTCGACACAAGCGCTCGAAGGCGCGTCCAGTTTCTTAGATGAGGGGACAATCACTACTCAGAGGAGCTTGTATGTCAACTGGAACGGTGCAATCCGTCTGGTCAGTGAAGTACGGGGAGAGGGTGGTCCGCAAGAGCGACGTATTCCACGACTATGGGCAGTACGGCCTGCCCGACGGCAACTTGGACATGGATTACAACTTCTGGGTTATCAGGGCCGGCGAGTCGGTCGTGCTCATGGATACGGGCTACGACATCGCGGCACGCGATTGGCTGGGTGAGATCAGCGTCACGCCGACGCCCGATGGCCTGAAGATCATCGGCCTCGATCCCCTCGTGGTCGACATGGTCATCACCAGCCACTTCCACTACGACCACATCGGCTATCTGGGCCTTTTCGAACGTGCCCAGGTTGTCTCGGGGCGCAGCGAGTACGACTACTGGTTCGCCAAGCGCGAGTCAAACGCTCTCGAGGGTGAGTTCACGACCGAAGAGAACCTGATCCCCGTGGAGAAGGCACAGAGGGAAGGCCGCCTCCGGCTCATCTCCGAAGAGACCGAGGTATTCCCGGGAATCACCGTGTACCAGGTCGGGGGACACTGCCCGGGTGAGACGATCGCGCTTGTCGAGACAGAGAGTGGACCCCTCATCCTCGCCAGCGACGCAGCGCACTTCTACGAGCAGCTAGAGCACGGCTGGCCGTTCTTCGCCTTCACCGACCTCGACGAGATGCGGAATGCGCTCAGCTTCATGGGCAAGCTCGCAGATGAACGCAACGCCACCATAATCCCAGGTCACGACGGACGGACCAGGACGAAATTCCCCGCAGCACCCGGTGCGGCGGGAGCGATCGCCACGGTCCTGGCCTAAGTGCTCGGACCCCACCTGTCATGACCAAGATTGTGAGCGGCGCTCGTCAGACGGAGCGTGGGCCGTGACCGGATCCGATGATCTCTACCAGGTAACGGTTGTCAAGTACGGCACGCGGTCAACTACAAGAGGCGCTGTCTACTTGAACTTCCCTCTCTACAACGAGAGCGACGGCCCGATCGGCATGGACTACTTCTTCTGGGTCATCCGCAACGACCAACGCACCGTCGTCGTCGACACGGGCTTTTCCCCCAGCGGTGGCAGGGCCAGGAACAGGACTCAGCTGGCGGACTTCGGCACCCTGTTCCGCCATTTCGGTGCCGATCCCGCCATCTCACCGACAGTTGTCCTCACTCACGCCCACTACGACCATGTTGGCAACATCGGCCTGTTCCCGACCTCGAAGGTGGTGATGGCCAAGAGCGAGCTCGCCTTTTGGTCGGGCCGGCACGCTCATCGGGCCATGTTCCACCACTCCGTCGACGATGACGGACTGGATAGCCTCCAGAAGCTCAACTCGGAGGGAAGACTGCAGCTTTTCGAGGCTGAGACCGACATCGCTCCCGGCATCACAGTCACCGAAGTCGGCGGCCACACTCCAGGACAATGTGTCGTCAAGGTGGGCACGTCCGAGGGGACGGTGCTGCTTGCAAGCGACGCCATCCATTACTACGAAGAGTACGAACGCGACATGCTCTTCATGTCAGTGGCGGATTTGGTCGCGATGTACGAGGGCTTTGACTACATACGCGGCCTAGTCACCTCCGGCGAGGTTGACCACATTGTCGCGGGCCATGATCCGAGCACGCTCTCGCGTTTCCACCCGGGTTCGGGCGAATACGGACACCTCGCCGCGACGATCGGACGGCTCGATGGCTGAGCGGATCGGTTGTCGGTCATGAGCGGACGGTTCGAAGGCTCGGTCGCAGTAGTCACAGGCGCGGCCAGCGGCTTGGGGAGAGCCTCGGCCGAGCGCCTCGCGGGCCAAGGGGCTCACGTTGTAGCCGTCGATCTCAACGGCCACCAGCTTCGCGACGTCGTGGACGCTCTGCCGACGGAGTCGATGGCTGTAGAGGGCGACATCGCCGAGGAGTCGACTGTCGATCGGTACATGGCGATGGGCGTCGAGCGCTTCGGCAAGCTCGACATGTACCACCTGAATGCAGGCATATTCGGGAGCTTCGTCCCCCTCCCTGACGTGTCCACCGACGAGTTCGACCGCGTGATGGCCGTGAACCTGCGGGGGCAGTTCCTGGGGCTTCGCGCCGCGTTTCGTCAGTACCGTACGCAGCAAAGCCGCGGAGCCGTCGCCCTCACCGCGTCGATAGCAAGCCTGACCGGCAGCGCGGACCTCCTCGCCTATCAGACCTCCAAGCACGGCATCGTCGGCCTCGTCCACGGCGCGGCTATGTACGGGGGACCGCTGGGTATCCGCGTGAACGCAGTCGCACCGGGGATCGTACCGACCGAGCTCTTTGCCGCCTCGGCCTCTTCGCCCGGCGGGAAGAGCGACATGGTGCAGCGAGCATCGACGACGCCGCTCCGTCGGGCCGGCAATGCCGACGAGATCGCCCAAGTGGTCTCTTTCCTGCTGAGTGAAGAGTCGTCCTACATCACGGGCCAGGTAATAAGCGCCGACGGAGGAGCAACGATCGTCAACACGGTCCGGCCGTCAGGTGGTGCCGGCGCTTGGGACACCTCGTCGGTCGACCGCGTGCTCTACGGAGGGACCGAAGGAGTGAGACAACCGTGAAATCGCGCACCGTGGGATTCATTGGTCTCGGCAACATGGGTGGCCGGATGAGCAGGTGCATCGTCCGCGCCGGTGGCTCCGTGCTCGGCTACGACGTCAACCGGGAGGTGATCGGCGAGGCAGGCGCGACCGCCGCAGGATCGATCGGCGAAGTCACCGACGCCACCGACACCGTCCTGCTGTCACTTCCCGACAGCCGCGTTGTCGAGGCCGTCGTGCTCGGAGCCGACGGCATCGTCGCGCACGTTAAGGCTGGTCAGATCGTCGTCGATCTGAGCACCTCTGCCCCAGAGTCGACCAGGATGATCCACGCCCAGCTGGCCGAAAGAGGCGCTCATTACCTCGACGCGGGCATCTCAGGCGGGGCGGCCGCTGCTGACGCCGGGACACTGACGCTCATGGTCGGAGGGGACGAACAGGCGCTCGAGAGGGTCCGCCCGGTCCTGGACTCCTTTACCGCCAACCTGTACCACGTAGGCGGGCCGGGTGCCGGACACACAACCAAGCTTCTGAACAACTTTCTCAATGCCGTCTCGCTGGCGGCGACGGCGGAGGTCATGGTCGCCGGGAAGAAGGCCGGGCTAGACCTGGGCGTGTTGCTCGAGGTGCTCAACAAGAGCTCCGGTGTCAACTTCGCGACCCTGAACCGGTTCCCGAAGATAATCATCGGCGACTATCTCAAGGGCGGGCTGACAAACACACTCATGATGAAAGACGTCGTCCTGTACACCGAGCTAGCGAGCCACCTCGGGATCGCCAGCCTGAACTCGGCCGGGCCGCTTGCAAGTTTCGGACTTGCCAGAGCGCTCGGCTACGCCGATCAGATCAGCAACACGGTCGTAGACGCCATCGGTGACGTCTCCGGCGGAGTTCGGCTCTACGAAGGAAAGGACAAGTCATGATCATCATTCCGCCCGTCGAGCAAGCAGGGCCAGCGGGGAAGGCGGGATCGCAGTTCACCGGCGAGGTCTTTCCCTACCTGACGATGGCCGCCACCGATGGCGTAACGATCAACACAGTCAACTTCACACCGTGTGCCCGAACGTATTGGCACAGTCACGAGAACGGCCAGATTCTGCTCGTGCTCGCAGGCCGCGGACTCATCCAAGCAGAGGGCGGTCTGATCCATGTCATGCGTGCCGGCGACACCATCTGGGCCCCACCTGGCGAACGTCACTGGCACGGCGCATCGCGGGACTCGTTCGTGACCCACACCGCCATCTCGCTGGGCGTGACTTCATGGGCTGAGCCCGTCAGCGACGACAAGTACGAAGCGACACCGACCACGGGAGAGCCTTGATGCCATCGGACGACACGCACGAGCAGACCTACCAGGAAGGCCTGAAGGTGCGCCGCGAGGTCCTCGGTGCTGAACATGTCGACCGATCCCTCGCTCAGGTGAGCGACTTCTCCCGACCCATCCAAGATCTCGTCACCGAGTACTGCTGGGGAGTCGTATGGTCGCGTGACGGCCTCGAACGCAAGACCCGCAGCCTTTTGAACCTGGCCATGCTGACAGCGCTCAACCGGCCTCACGAGTTCGGTGCGCACGTGCGCGGCGCGCTGAACAACGGGGCGACTGCAGCTGAGATTCAGGAGACACTCCTACAGACCGCCGTCTACGTGGGCGTGCCTGCAGCGCTTGAGTCTTTCCGGATCGCGGACGCGATCTTGAAGGAGGACCGCGAGGATGAGTAGCGCCCCTCCTTCCATCGGTTTCCTAGGCCTCGGCAACATGGGCCTGCCGATGTCAAGACGGCTGGTCGAAGCCGGTCACAACGTCGTCGGCTACGACCTGTCCGTGCAAGCCCGCCGGCGAGCCGCTGGTTTCGGCGTAAGGGAGATGTCCGACGTCGGAGATGCCGTCGCAGATGTCGAACTGATCATCCTCATGCTGCCGGACTCCGATGCGGTCACGGCCGTACTCAGCGACGATGCCTTGCTCGGCCGGATCGCGCCTCAAACCATCGTGATAGACATGAGCTCGTCTGAGCCACTTCGCACCCGGGTGCTCGCAGGGTCCTTGAAACTGCGAGGAATAAGATTGCTCGACGCGCCCGTGTCGGGCGGGGTCTTGGGAGCCGAGAACGGTAAGCTCACGATCATGGCGGGCGGCGATAAAGCCGTTCTCGACTTGGCCCGCCCTTGTCTCGAGCCGTTGGGCACCGTCATCCACACCGGGCCGGTCGGCTCAGGTCACGCGGTCAAATCGCTGAACAACCTCCTCTCGGCAACACATCTGTGGATCACGAGCGAGGCAATGCTTGCCGGCGTGAGATTCGGCATCGACCCTGAGGTCATGTTGAGCGTATTCAACGGCTCCAGCGGCCGCAGTGGGTCGACGGAGAACAAGTGGCCGAAGTTCGTCCTCCCGGGTACTTACAATTCCGGCTTCGGTCTCCGCTTGATGGTAAAGGACATGGGTATCGCCGTCCAGCTCGCAGAAGAGGTCGGAGCTCCGTCAGTTCTCGGTTCCGAAGCCCTCGAGTTGTGGCGCAAGGCGGCGCAGGGCTTGCCGCCGAGCGCCGACCACACCGAGATTGTTCGATGGCTCGAGGGAGAAGGGGGGGCGAATGACAACTGAGCGCGACGGCACCGGTCGCGACCACGGCGGCTCTGCGACACGCCGGCCACCCCGATTGTTCGACTCCCCGAACCGGGCTGTGCGTGGTCCCGTGCTCCTGGCACCGGATTGGAGGCTAGAGCCCGTAGGACAAGTCGACTCATCCGTTCGGCAGCAGACGATTGACGCGCTGCGCCAGTCCATCTTGAACTTTCAGCTCAAACCTGGCCAAAGACTCGTAGAGCGCGAGTTCATTGAGCGCCTTGGCGTATCACGGACAACCTTCCGAGAGGCCATCCGTGAGCTCGCGGCTGAGGGGCTGCTGACAGTGGTGGCGCAAAAGGGTGCACGAGTGAGCGCGCCCTCGATCGAAGAAGCCGCGGATCTCTATGAGGTCCGCTCCGCGCTCGAGTCCCTCGTCGTCACCCGGTTTGTCGAGCGTGCGGCTGATCATGAGGTTCGATCGCTCAAGGCGACAGTCAGGAATTTCAAAAAAGTCTCGGCTCGCACCACGAACATCCTCGAATTGCTGCGTGCAAAAGAGGACTTTTACGAAGTGCTGGTCCGCGGTGCCCGGAGCAATGCCCTACAGCAGCTGTTGGAAGGGATCAAGGCCCGTGTGCACGCGCTGCGCGCCACTTCCCTATCTCACCCGGGGCGAGTGAAAGAGACGGCGGCCGAACTCGAGGCCATCGTCGCTGCCATCTCGGACCGCGACGCTCCGCTGGCGTCGCGGCTGTGCGCCGAGCACGTGCGGAACGCCTGCAACATAGCCCTAGCAAGCCTGCGGGAGGCAGAAGACGCCTCCAGGGACACGCGCCCGGTGTCTCGTCGCACCGTCATGCCGCGATCTTGACGGTCTACCGCCCGTTCTCAAAGAAGATGAGGAGACACCATGGAGTTGACGCCTGAGCAGCAAGACATCAAGGACGAGTTCATAAGGATCAGGGGCGGGTGGGCTACGCATTGGGAGACGATCCTTCAGCTGGACCCGGAATTCATGCGCGCCTATCTGGATTTCTCTGCCGTTCCCTGGAAGAAGAACCACCTCGACGACAAGACAAAGGAATTCATGTACATCGCCGTCGATGCCGCCGCGACTCATCTGTACGTCCCCGGCATTCGCCAGCACATAGCGGCCGCCCTGAAGGCGGGGGCAACCCAGCACGAGATCATGGAGGTCCTCGAGTTGACTTCGACACTTGGGATACATGCCATGAACATCGGCGTGCCGATTCTGGTGCAAGTGCTCGAGGAGAAGGGCCTTCGGACCGGACCGGCAGAACTGACCGAGTACCAGGAAGCCGTAAAGGCCGACTTCACAAAGACCCGGGGCTACTGGCACGAGTTCTGGGACGAGATGCTGGAATTGGACCCGGAGCTGTTCGCCGCCTACACCGAGTTCTCCTCGGTTCCGTGGCGATCCGGGACGCTGTCGCCGAAGCTCAAAGAGTTCGTCTACATCGCTTTCGACACCGCGGCCACCCACCTGTATGTGAAGGGCCTGAAGCTGCATATCGAAAACGCCCTTGGCTACGGGGCGACGCCGCAGGAGATCCTCGAGATAATGGAGATCGCAAGCGTGCTGGGTATACACGCAACCACGACAGCTGCGCCGATCCTTGCCGAAGAGCTCGCCCGCCTCCAGGCCGGTAGCTGAGCAAAAGAGCAGCGGGCGCTCCGACCGTCAAGGCTTTGTCGCCGGCGGCTTCATACTTGCAGTGACCGTGGCCACAGGTCGGCGGAACGCCCGAATTCGTCGGGGTGTCGGGGACGGTCGAAGTAGAAGCCCTGAGCCACGAGGCAACCGAGCTCAACGAGGATCTGCGCTTGTTCGCGTGTCTCGACCCCTTCGACGACCACGTCGAGCGAAAGTGCCTCCGCGATGGCGAGGATGGAACGGAAAAGCGCGAGGGCCCGGTCGTCGACACCAAGGGGTGTGACGAAGCTCCGGTCGATCTTCAAGATGTTGACAGGGAATTCGCGCAGGTAGGCGAGCGAGCTGTAGCCAGTTCCGAAGTCGTCGATCGCGATCCGAACCCCGAGGGACTGCAGCTCTTGCATCGCCTCTCGCGCTCGCATCTTGTCCGCCATGACGATGTGCTCGGTGATCTCCAAGATGAGCAGGTCGGCGGGGAACCCCGTGGCCTCGAGCGTGCGTTCGATCCGTCCGACGAGTCCGGGGGCGAACGCCTCGTCGGCCGACAGGTTGAACGCGAGCGAGACCGCTCTCGCCGGGTCGATCGGCTGCCAGAAACTGGCTTGCCGGCAAGCCGTTTGCAAGAGCCGCTCACCCAGTGTCTGCATCAGGCCGAGCTCCTGGCAAGCGACGAGGAACTCGGCTGGCGCAAGCAGGCCGCGCCTGGGGTGGCGCCAACGGGCGAGGGCCTCCACGGCGATGATGGCCCCGGTTCCCATGTGGACGATGGGCTGGTAATGGGCCTCGAACTCGTCCCGGTCCACTGCATCGCGTAGCTCGGTCTCAACCTCTAGGCGTTGCATCATGCGTGTGTGCAAGGCGCTCTCGTAGATTGAGACTTGGTTCCTGCCCGCCGCCTTGGCCTGATACATTGCCAGATCCGCGTGGCTCAGGACCTGCTCGACGGTCGTGGCGGAGACGATCTCTACGATGCCGATGCTGGCCGTCACCGAGAGCCGCATCCGGCTGAGGGCGATCGGGGTGGCCAGGCTGGCGATCATCCTGGCGGCAACCTCTCTTGCCTTGTCGAGGCCGCCGTCGTCGAGGACGATCGCGAACTCATCACCTCCTAGCCGGCCCGCGAGGTCTCCCTCGCGGAGATTGGTCTGGATCCTCTTGGAGGCGACCACCAGCAGCTCGTCGCCTGCGACATGGCCGAAGGTGTCGTTCACCTTCTTGAAGCCGTCGAGATCGATGAGGAGAAGCGATGACGCTGAAGAGGCAGCCTTTTCGATTAGTAGCTCCAAGCGGTCCGAGATGGCACGTCGGTTGCCCAGCCCCGTGAGCACGTCGGTATAGGCATGGGCGACGAGACGTTTGCTGCTGTTGTTATCGCGGCTTGTCCGAACGGCTAGCGCTCCCGAGAGCAGGAGCCAGACCACGATGGAGAGGCCGAGCCTGATCCCGAGCCCGGGTGCCCAGTGCTGCTGGCTGACGATCCAGCACGCGCCTGCCGGCAAGGAGAAGGCCACGCCAGTGCCACGAGGCTGGGTGAGGCCAATATAGACGAACCCAAGGGTGAAAAAGCCCGTGTACTCGGGGGAGACGCCTCTGGTGCACAGCGCCAGGGTCACCTCGCCTACCAAGACAAGAGCGGGGAAAACAAGCAAGCGCTGGCGGGCGTAGCGATCCCACCGCAGCGCCAAGACGCCGAAGTCCGCGACCGCCATCGCCGCGACCACGAGGAGAACCGTGCGTCGCGTTCCAGGACTGAGGCTTAGGGCGGGGGTGGTGGCGACCACGACGATGCAGAAGGCCGCCACCATGCCCGCACCGAGCCTGACGTCGCGGTCCAAAGTCTTGAGGCGGGCCGCCCTCCTCCGGCATCGGTTGGTTACCCGCGGCCTATCGAGAGGAGAGCCCGTTCTCCCGGCACCGTCGCCAGGTGCTTGGCCCGTCCCGGCGCCAGCTGTCGTAACGACTCGGCCTTCGCCAGTGTTCTGGGCTACATCGTCCCGACGGGGCGGCACACTCGGCACGGAGACCCCGGTCCACCCGCTGTCGTCTCGAAACGGGCCGCTCCAGAACATCGATACCTCCTCAGAGGTGCAGGCCTCTGGTGATCTTGTGCCATCCCCCGCGCTCGACCTGCCTGTGGCGGACGGAACGAGTGAAGCCGGAGGTATCGTTCGACCTCTTGTTGAGATCATCGGCAGTTTCCGATGCTCTCTTGAGCCGTCGGCGCTCGTCGCGAAAGCCGCAGCCGAGGTTGTGGGTCACTGAGCCACGAGTTCTGCCGATAACGTCCTGCACGACGCCAGGACACCGAAGCGGGACTCGAAAGGAGCGGCCCGCAGAGTGCCTAGCGCCCAGGGATCGTCCCGTGTTCGTCCGTCCAGGCCTTGGCGTTCTGGAAGAAACGCAACCAGTACGAGCACCGCGTGTCTGCGCCAGTGACACCGGAAAGCTGCCGACTCATGAACGCCCTCTCTGGGTGTGGCATCAGGATCGTCGCCCGCCCGTCGTTCGATGTGACAGATGCGATCGCCTCGGCCGAGCCGTTCGGGTTGTGCGGATACCTGTCTGTCGTCCGGTGGTAGTTGTCGACGTATTGCAGAGGTGCCAGCAGTCCCGACATGACCCTCGAGAGCGGCCCCTCGTCGGGGAAGTGGACCCTGCCCTGGCTGTGGGCCACGGGCACGAGCAAGACCGAGCCTGCCATGTCGCGAAAGAACAAAGAGGGCGAGTCGTTCACCCGCACACTCACCAATCGGGCCTCGAACTGCTCCGAAGTGTTCTTCGCGAACTCGGGCCAGTCCTGCGCCCCCGGAATGATCGCCTTGAGAGCCGCCAACATCTGGCACCCGTTGCAGACACCCAAGCTGAAGGTGTCTGGGCGCTTGAAGAAAGCCGCGAACTTGCCTCGAACATCGCCGTGCAGCAGGATCGAGTTCGCCCAGCCTGCGCCCGCCCCGAGAACGTCGCCGTAGGAGAAGCCTCCGCAAGCCACCAGGCCGCTGAAGTCGTCGAGGTCGACGCGACCGGAGGTGACGTCACTCAGATGGACGTCGACGCAGCTAAAGCCGACCATGTCGAACGCTGCCGCAGTCTCAAGATGTCCGTTGACACCTTCTTCACGGAAGATTGCGAGACGCGGTCGTTCCGCCGCGCCCGCGCCCCTCAGGACCTCGAAGTTCGCCACGCCGGCCAAACCGGGATCCTTCTCGTCGTATATAGCGAGATACTCGTCGTCCGCGCATTCGGGGTTGTCGCGGAGGCGCTGCATCTTGTAGCTCGTCTCTGCCCACCACCCCTCCAGCTCGGCGCGGTGCGCCTCATAGGGCCCCTCGGCCGTGACGATCGAGATCATCTGTCCTTTTGTGGGACGACCGATGACCGCCGCGTGAGCGCCCAGAGCCCCACGCAAGAGGCCCATGACCCGGTCCGCGTCCTCAGCCCGGACCTGGATGACCACTCCGAGCTCTTCGTTGAAGAGCTTCTCCAGGTCGCTCCCCGGCAAGGCCCCCAGATCGAGCTCGAGGCCACAGCGAGCTGCAAATGCCATCTCGCACACCGTGGTCAGTAGGCCGCCGTCGGATCGGTCGTGGTACGCGAGGATCAGGTCCTCCCGCTTCAACTGCACGACGCAGCTGAAGGCGACCGCGAGCGTCTCGGGCTCGATGTCGGGAGGCTCGTTCCCGAGCCGGTTGAAGACCTGACCGAGAGCGGAACCGCCCAGGCGGTTCCTCCCGAGGCCCAAGTCGAGGAGCACCAGGACTGAGTCCCCAGACATCTCCAGCCGCGGAGTCAACGTGCGGCGAACGTCGGCCACGGTAGAGAACGCGCTTATCACCACCGACAATGGCGACAGGACACACTTCTCCTTACCGTCGGCCTCCCACGCGGTGCGCATGCTGAGCGAGTCCTTGCCCACCGGTATGGCGAGGCCGAGCGCGGGGCAGAACTGCTCGCCGATGGCCCTCACCGCCTCGTAGAGCCTCTCGTCCTCGTCGCCGTAGCCGCTCGCCGCCATCCAGTTCGCCGCCAACTTCACATGGGACAGCTCCTGCACGTCAGCAGCGAGGATGTTCGTGATCGCCTCGCCGACCGCCACGCGCGCCGAAGCGGCGGCATCGATGAGCGCGATGGGAGCCCGTTCCCCGAGGCTGATGGCTTCGCCCCAGTCGGTATCGAACGTCATGGCGGCGACCGCCACATCGCTGACCGGCACCTGCCACGGACCCACCATCTGCTCCTGGGTGATCAGGCCACCGACATTGCGATCCCCGATCGTGATCAAGAACTTCTTGCTCGCCACCGCCGGCAGGCGCAGCACCCGCTCTATCGCCTCGACGAGATCGATGTCTCCCGTCTCGAGCCCTGCCAGGTCCTGGCTCGCGCTCGAGCAATCGACCGACTGCTTGACTGGCCTGTCAAAAAGCAGCGACATCGGCAGGTCGATGGGCAGGGTGGCGAAAAGGCTGTCGGTGAGCACGAGGCGCTCCTCAGCTGTCGCGCGCCCGACGACGGCGAGCGGGCACCGCTCGCGGGCGCACAGCTCGGTCAGGACCCGGACGCCCTCGTCGCTCGTGCCGAGGACGAAGCGCTCCTGGGCTTCGTTGCACCAAATCTCCATCGGGGACAAGCCGCCTTCAGCGCTCGGGATGTCCCGCAACTCAAACCTGCCGCCTCGTCCTGAGTCGTGGACAAGCTCGGGCAACGCGTTCGCCAGTCCCCCGGCGCCGACGTCGTGGATCGAGGCGATCGGGTTGTCACTCCCGAGAGACCAGCACGCGTCGATGACCTCCTGGCAACGGCGCTGCATCTCGGCGTTCGCCCTCTGCACCGACGCGAAGTCAAGCTCCGAGGTGCTGGCACCTGAATGCATGCTCGAGGCCGCGCCGCCGCCGAGCCCGATCCTCATTGCCGGGCCCCCGAGGACGACGATGACCGCACCGTCATCCAACCGGCCCTTTCCTACGTGCTCGGCCCTTATGTCAGCCGATCCGCCGGCCAGCATGATCGGTTTGTGGTACCCGCGAGCGATGTGGCCGGTAACCGCCTCGTAAGTCCGGAAGTAGCCCGCCACGTTCGGGCGGCCGAACTCGTTCGCAAAACCGGCGGAACCTACGGGAGCCTCCAGCATGATCTCGAGGGCCGAGGCGATCCTGTCAGGCTTGCCGTATGACACCTCCCAGGGCCGTAGCCAACCGGGGATTCTCAGGTTCGAGACGCTGAAGCCGGACAGGCCCATCTTCGGCTTGGCGCCGCGCCCGGTGGCGGCCTCGTCGCGCAGCTCCCCACCGACTCCCGTCGCCGCGCCCGGGAACGGAGCGACCGCCGTCGGGTGGTTGTGGGTCTCGACCTTTATCGCGTGATGTACCGCCTCCCGGTGGTACTCGTAGGTTCGGGTCCGCGCATCGGGGAAGAAGCGACCCCCCACTCCCCCGCTGATGACGGCGGCGTTGTCGGAGTAGGCGGACAGCACGCCATCGGGATTCGACCTGTAGGTGTTCTTGATCATCTCGAACAGCGTTCGCGCCTGGCGCACGCCGTCGATGGTCCACGTCGCATTAAACCTCTTGTGGCGGCAGTGCTCGGAATTGATCTGTGCGAACATCACCAGCTCGACGTCTGTCGGGTTGCGCCCGAGGGCCCCGTACACCTCGCCGAGGTAGTCGATCTCCTCCCCCGTCAGCGCCAGGCCCTGGCGCTCGTTCGCGTCGGCAAGCGCAAAGCGCCCGGAGCCCATGACGTCTATCTCCAGCAAGGGCCTGGCGGGCTCGTCCCTGAACAGCTCCTCTGCCCCTGCGAGGCCGTCGAGCACCACCTCAGTCATCCGGTCGTGCAGATAACCGTCGAGATGTGGCGTCGGCATCCGGTCAGAGGACTCGACGTAGTAGGCCGCGCCCTTCTCGACACGCTCCACGCTCACCCCGCAATTCCTGGCTATGTCGGTGGCCTTTGACGACCACGGCGAGATCGTGCCCGGCCGAGGTATCACCAAGTGAAAAGAGCCGACCGGGCTCGTGGCTGGCTCCGGCCCGCTCTTGAGCAGCTGCCGCAAGGCGCTCTCCTCGTCACTAGAAAGCTCATCGCAGCCGTGGACCAGGTACACCTCCTCGGCCGAGATGCTCATGACCGAGGGGTACTCGGCCTTTATACGCGCCAGCAGTTTCGCTACCCGGAACTCCGACTGGGCGGCTGGCCCCCTAAATACCAGCATCACCGGACGCCCAAGGTGCCGCCATCGAACAGGATCCCCAGTGGCTCTATCACAACACGCCGGGGACCCGCCTCGACTTGTCCCGCAACCCAGGATTGAAGACCGCACATCGACGCGACGGCCCTCACATCCTCGGCTCGGCCCTTGGGCACATAGACGGCGTAGCCGGCACCCATGTTGAACGTGCCGTACATGTCCTCGAGGTCGTTGCGCGCCTCGGCGGAGATGAAATTGAACACCTCGGGAACGGGGGGAACGTAAGTGATGACATAGCTGAGCTCCTCCTCGGCGCGCATCAACTTGCGCCAGCCGTGGCCCGTTATGTGGGAGAGATAGTGCACCTCCACGTGCGAGCCAAGCAACGACGCCACGAGCTCCGCATATATGTGGGAAGGCCTGAGCAAAGTTGCGCCCAGCTCGGTACCGTCGGCGAGCTTGGTCTGGTAGCCCGCCTCCAGGCGGCCCGCGATCTCCCGGACGAGGCTGATCCCATTCGCGTGGACCCCGTTCGAGGCAATCAGGACGATCGCATCACCCGGCCGCAGCGCACTGCCTTGGATCAGGTGCTCCTTGTCTCTTATGACTCCGAAGGCGCATCCGGCGAACTCGAGGGCCCCGGGAACGATGACCCCGGGGAGCGACTGCGTTTCACCACCTCCCCAGGTGACTCTCGACATGTCGCACGCGGACCGCCAGCCTTTGATGAAGCCGTCGCACAGGCCCGCGTCGCCGAGCCACTCGTAAGAGCTCGACGACCAGTAGGCATTAAGGGCGACCGGCCGGGCGCCGACGCTCACGAGGTCGTTGATGACCGCCGCGACAGTGTCGTGCGCGATAGCGGGGAAGTACGACTTGCCCGTGACCTCGTAGACCTCTCGGGCGACGAGGCTCTTCGTACCAAGGCCTTCTTGAACCAAGGCACCGTAGAGGTCGCCCATGTCGAACACGTATGCCGACTCACCGCGGGTGCCGACCACCTCCGTGTACCCGTAAGGCATGTTCGCGCTGGTGGCTTGGCCCTCTCTCTGCGCCAACACCTTTGCTGGATCAGCGATCTCGTAGTCGACATGTCTGTTGTACGAAAGTCCCTCCCCCATAGCCCCTGTGCCCCCTTCCGTGTCCCCCGGCACTACTGCGGATCCATCAGCTCGAGTGAGTCTCGACGTTTGTTTCCAGGTGGTCCGGCGCCCCCTCCGGTGGTCGCCGCAGACCGATGTCGGTTCGGAATCTCATGCCGTCGAAGCTGATGAACTCAATTGCCTGGTAAACCTTGCGCCGGGCATCGTCTAGGTCCCGCCCCACCGCAGTGACGTAAAGAACACGACCACCGAAAGTCTTGAGAACTCCTTCTTCGCGAACCGTCCCCCCATGGAATACCACTATGTCGGGCTCCGCGGAGGCTCGAGCGACTCCCGAAATCGCTAGGCCCTTCTTGTACCCGCCGGGATAGCCGTCCGAGACGAGAGCGACCGAGATGGCGACGCCGGGCTTCCAGGCCATCTGCGCCGGGCTGAGGTGCCCTCTCGCGCAGGCGTCTAGGATTTCGTACAGGTCGCCATCGAGAAGGCGCATATAGGTCTGTGCCTCCGGATCGCCGAAGCGGGCGTTGAACTCCACGACTTTGACAGAGTCTCCGTCGATCATCAGGCCCGGATAGAGGCAGCCTACGAAGCCGGCCAGCCCACGGCGCAGTCCCTCCAGAGTCGGCGTGACGATGCTCGCTTCGATCCTCTCAAGATGCACCTCGGTCACCCAGGGGACCGGGGCAACGACGCCCATTCCGCCCGTGTTCGGCCCTCTGTCTCCGTCGAGGGCTTGCTTGTGGTCCTGCGAGGTCGGGAACAGGACCGCGGACCGGCCGTCGCACAGGGCATGCGCGGAGACCTCTTGCCCGGACAAGAAATCCTCCACAACCACCGTGTCGCCCGAGTCACCGAATCTCCGCGCCACCATGATCTCGCGGAGTGCCTCGCGCGCCTGCTCCGGCGTCGCCGCGATGATGACACCTTTTCCTTCAGCTAGTCCGCTCGCTTTGACAACCGCCGGGAACGACTGCTGCGCGAGTCCCGACATCGCTTCCCGAAAGCTGTCGAACCTGCGAAACGGCGCTGTCGGGACACCGGTCGCCGTCATCAAATCCTTGGCGAAGGCCTTCGACGACTCGATCCGGGCGGCAGCTCTGCTCGGCCCGAACACCGCCATACCTGCCCTGAGGAACTCGTCGACGACGCCGGCCTCGCTTGCAGCCTCCTGGCCGATGACCGTCAGGTCGACCCCGTTTCGCTGCGCGAAGCCCAACAGGTTCGCAGCGTCGGTGAATCCGATGGGAACGTTCTCGGCCATTTCCGCCGTTCCGGCGTTGCCGGGTGCAACGAACAGGCGCTCAAGCTTCGGTGACTGCGTGAGCTTCCAAGCGAGGGCGTGCTCTCGGCCTCCGCCGCCTATCACCAGTACTCGAGCCACCTTCGAAGCTTCCCTTCGTCTTATTGGACGGTCCCGGCGCGGTCCCTGACCGATCCTGTGAGAACTCAGCTCACCCCGAGCCAATCGGCTGGCCCAACGGATCCGCTGACGGCTGGAGCGTGTGGAGAGCCTCGAGATATAGGCGGCGGCGCTTCGCGAACTCATCGATGGCGCGTGGAACTTCCTTTCGCTGCAGCGACTTGATCCGCTCGAAGAGCGCCTCCGCCGAATCGGACGCGAGCACGGCGGTCCTGTGCTCGAAGACGATCGGGCCGTCGTCGTAGTCCTCCGCGACGACGTGGACGACATGGCCGGCCTGACTCAAGCCCCTCTCCAGGACGCGCTTTTGGACGGCAATGCCGTACAGACCCTTCGTCTCGGGCAACGGCCCGGGATGGATGTTCAGCATCCGCGCCTCGTAGGGGCTCGCGTAGTCGTCCCTCCAGCCGAACCGGAGCACCAAGCTCGGCGCGACCCGCTTCAGGTATCCCATCAGGACGACCAGCTCGAACCCGCCGCAGCTCAGCAGTGATTCGATAGCCGCAGCTTCGGCAGCACTCTGGTCGCCGGGACGGAGGCTTTCTCCGCGCTCCGGAGGATGGCTCCTGGGTGCGACGCAGGCCGTGGCGACGCGACAACCGTAGAGGTCGTTGAGCAGCGCGACGCGACGGAGGACACCGGCGGTCTCGCTGCTCGAAATCACGAGGCCGACATCACAGTCGATCTCGCCCTCGAGACAGGAGCGGATCAGTGCCTCAGCAGTCGTGCCCGCGCCCGAGGCCAGCACCGCGACCGGTGTCTTCACCACGCCGCGGCGCCCCTAGACCCTCGACCCGCGAGGAGAGCCCTCGGCTTGGCCGGTCTGTTGCCCGGAGTGCTCCTCGCCGAGCGTCGGCGGTCCGCCGCCGACCACGCTGGCGCGCCGGCGGCCGATGCTGATCGGGTACACGCCATCGAAACAGGACAACGAAAGCTGGTCCCGCGACAGGCCGGTTGCCCGCACCATCGCCTCGATGGACAGGAAGTTCAAGGTGTCGGCATTGAGGTAGAGGCGCATCTCTTCCAGGCTCATATGAGCCGCGATGAGATCTTCTTGGTTCGGCGTGTTGATGCCGTAGAAGTCGGGGTAGAGAACGGGCGGCGAGCTGATCATAAGGTGGACCTCCGTCGCACCTGCGTCACGGACAATCTCGACGACCTGTCGCATGGTGGTGCCGCGCACCACAGAATCGTCCACGAGAACAACTCGCTTGCCGAGGATGCACTCGAATATGGGGTTCAGCTTCATCTTGACGTCGCGTTTTCGCAGGCCGTCCGTGGGCTGGATGAAGGTCCTGTGTATGTAACGATTCTTGATGATCCCGATATCGAAGGGCAGGCCGCTCGCTCGTGAGTAGCCGAGGGCGGCCGGGATGGACGAGTCCGGGATCGGGATCACCACGTCGGCTTCGACGTCGAACTCCTTGGCCATCTCATGGCCGAAGTTCTCGCGGACGTTGTTGACGCGCTGACGCATGATGATGCTGTCCGGTCGCGCGAAGTAGACGAATTCGAAGACGTCGATCTTCTGCCGGCCCTGCACGACCTGGTGCGAGGTCAGCCCGTTCTCGTCAATCAGAACGAGCTCTCCAGGCCTCACGTCGCGGAGGAACCTCGCGCCGATCGTGTCGAAAGCACATGTCTCGGAGGCGACGACGTATCCGTCCTCGAGCGTCCCGATCGACAGGGGCCTTATCCCACACTCGTCCCGGAACGCGATCAGCCTGCTCGAGTCCATCGAGACAGCTGAGAAGGCGCCGGTGAACAGCGGAAAAGCTGCGATGATGGCGTGCTCCAGCTCGTAGCCTTCGCCGACGAAGACGGCGATGGCAGCTTCCATCAGTCGCGTGTCGTTGTGCGTCTCGGTAGGGACACCGTGATCCGCCAAGAAGTCCTCGAGTATGGTGCAATCGGGCAGGTTGCCGTTGTGTGCCAACGCGAACTGCCCCTTATCATGCAAGAAGGGCTGGTTGTACAGGTCCCCCGTGCCTCCGGAGGTCGAGTACCGGTTGTGCCCGATGGCAATGTGGCCCTTCAGGCGCTGCATGTCCTGGTCGTGATAGACGCTCGAGGCAAGTCCGGCACCAGCATGCCTGTACATGCTGCGGCCGTCGCCGGTGACGATGCCCGATCCCTCCTGGCCGCGGTGCTGCAGAGCCCAAAGGCCGTAAAAGGCTACGCGCGCGGCCTCGCTACCGGGGCTGAAGATGCCGAAAACGCCACACTTCTCCCGCAGCCGGTCGTCGCTCTCCGATTCCCTCATGCTGTGGCTGTTCCCCCTTGGCTCGAACCTAGTACCGTCCGGAGCGGCCCCGCTTCACACTGCGATCGCTCAGATGAGCGGAGTTGACGACTGCATCGCCGACCCAGAGTTCGAGGGCTCAGCGAGATCTCGATTCGCTCAGAATTGCTTCCCATCCTTCCGTCTGCAGTTTCTGGTCTGCTTCCACACCGCTGGCCGTCTGCTGCTGCGTGAAGTTCTCGTACCGATCCAAAAGGGTCGCATCGCCCAATGCGAGTAAACGAACTGCGAACAGCCCAGCATTGACGGAACCATTTTCCGGCATCGTTGCCAACGGCACGCCGGGAGGCATCTTTATGTTCGACCAAAGTGCCTCGTGTCCGTGGTTATCACGCCGTATAGGCACAGATATAACCGGCAAGGTCGTATGAGCGGCGGTAACTCCTGCCAGGTGTGCCGAACCCCCGGCGCCGGCGATAATGACCGACAGGCCGCGTTGTCTTGCGGACCTGGCATATTCGGCGAGCATGTCCGGCGTTCTATGGGCCGAAAGAATCCGCACTTCGTAACCGATGACAAACTTATCGAGTGTCTCCATTGCTCCCGCCATCATGTCCAGATCAGAACCAGAGCCCATGATGACGCCGACGATTGGCCTTGGTGTATTCGCCACCTCAACTCCTCGATGCTCAAAAGGCGTAACACGGCCTGCGGCGCTGCAGGAGCCTGCTAGAGGAGCGACACGCTTGTTCGCCTTGACGTTGTCGCGAACCTGTAGCCCCTGTCCCTCGGGACAAGTCCACGACGGATGTGAGCGACGATACCAGCGTGCGCCACGAAAGTCCGTTTAGGGCACCCGGATGCCACGCGGAGATCGTGATGCCGACTCGCGCCTACGCATGGAGGCACAAGTCCTTGGTGGGAGGGGGGAAACCACCGCGAACAGGCCAATTGACGTCGCAGCACCGATCGGCTCCGTCGTCGGGCTTTCCAAGGATCTCATCGATCCGACGACTTCCCGTGCCAGCACGCCAGCCGGAGACAGACTGACCCGGAACCGGACGCGGAGCCCGCGCGTGCCAGCTTCAGCGACATGACTCGTGCTGGAGGCACCCTCGAGGCAGGAGACCTCCAGCTCACGGGACGAGGGTTGGGCCCAAGGACCACCACTAGCCGCCAGAGGGGCCTGCCAAGGCGAAGTTGGCGCGTACTTATAATCGTCGCCATGGCGCCTTCCACCATCACTACGACCAATTTCACGTTACCCGGCCAAACGGGATTCTCAAGGGGCAGCGTGCGCGATATCTACGCCATCAACAATGAATATCTCGTTATGGTCGTAACCGACAGGATCTCGGCTTTCGACGTTCTATTGCCCGTTGCGATCCCTTACAAGGGACAGGTGCTCGCCAGAATTGCATCGTATTTCTTGGAACAGACCGAAGATATCGTGCCTAATTGGTTCATCTCCTCCCCTGATCCAAATGTGGTGATAGGTCACTTGTGCGAGCCTTACAAAATCGAGATGGTCATCCGGGGATACCTGGTAGGACACGCCTGGCGGGAGTATGAAGCCGGCAATCGCACACTCTGTGGTGTCAAGCTGCCGGATGGCATGAGGGAGAACGACAGGTTCCCAGAGCCGGTCATCACTCCGGCCACCCATGCTGAGCAGGGTCACGACGAAGACATCTCTGCTGAGGAAATCGTGGCAAGAGGGCTCATCCCGGCCGACGATTACTCCGAGATGGCTGAGCTCACTCGCAAGCTTTACGAACGAGGCAGCCAAATGGCGGAACGAAACGGCTTGCTCCTCGTGGACACGAAGTACGAGTTCGGGCGTAGGGATGGCCGGCTGTGCCTCATTGACGAGGTTCACACCCCGGACTCATCTCGCTACTTCTACGCAGCAGGCTTCGAGAAGCGTCAAGAGCGCGGTGAGCGCCAACGGCAGCTGTCCAAGGAGTTCGTGCGGGAATGGCTGATCGCAAAGGGCTTCCAGGGCCACGACGGCCAGAACGTTCCCGATTTCCCTGACGATTTCGTCCAAGACGTCTCGGAACGGTACATAGAACTGTTCCAGAAACTGACCGGGCAGGTGTTCTCTAGGTCCGGTGAGAACGAAGATCCGTTGGGTCGGATTGAGGCCAACATCACGCAAGCCCTGGGCGCTCTTTAGCGGAGCGTCCCGCTCACCTGAGACAGGGCCGATTCTCCGCGATCGCCGGGCAGGCAAAGCTAGACGTGAGAGTGTTCTCGCCGGACGCATCGATCGGTTGCGCGCTCAGAGGCGGGTACGGGTCGGATGCTCTTGCGGTGTCTGCGCAGCCGTGCGTCCTAGCGTTGCAGACCGGCCGCTTCACCGTTCTCTTGCCATGATGATCAGCTCGATGCCGACGGAATCGAACGTGCGGGAGATCTCTCGGTAGCCACGGCGCTCGTACATCGCGATGTTTCCGGCACTCCTGCCTCCGGCGCCCAGCTTGAAACGGGTCACCTCCGGCGGCGCGATGGCCTCGACTGCCTCGAGGAGCCCTGAGCCGATCCCCTTGCCCTGCAGATCGGGGGCGACGGCCACGCGGCTGATCCAGCCGGTCGAACCATCGAGCGTGAGCCGGGCTGCCCCGACGAGGCGTTCCCCAAGGAAGGCCCCGATCGTGGTGTTGGTCTCGAGTTCCCTGAGCAGGTCGTCGAGCGTCTCGGTGAGAGGAGGGATGTCGACTGACCCGTAAGTTCGCGCTTCGGCGAGGAACGCGGCCCGCTGCAGTGTGAGCGCCTCGCCTGCAGTCTCGGAGCCGACTGGACGGTAGGTGATCGAAAGCACCACAACATCCTGCACGAGTCAGCCGCCAGTCCCAAGCCCACGACCATCCCGTTCTCGGAACATGAGAAGAGTAGGAGCGCTCCCGCGAGGTCGCGGGAGGTTTCGCGACGTGAGATCGATAGTCTGGTCGATCACGGTGAAGGCCGGCAGTACCGTGCCGGCACCTTATTGGGGGAAAGAGCGAGGGGTCTTTCTGGAGGCACCCAGTCCAGCGGATCCTTCTAGAGACCTGGGGCCTTCCTCTTGTCGCCGCCAAGTCCCACGAGTGAGAGGTTCAGACCAGATGACCGACATGGCATTGCAGGCGGCCGACGCCTTGGTGATCTTCGGCATTAGCGGAGATCTTGCCCGCAAGATGACATTTCGTTCGCTCTACCGCCTCGAGCTCGCCCGTCAGCTGAAATGCCCGATCATCGGGGTGGCCAAGGACGACTGGACTGAGGAGCATTTAGTTGACTCGATGAGGGTCGACCTTCGAACAGTCGGCGAGGCCCTGGACGAGAAGGTCTTCAATCGGCTCGCCAGGAGACTCACGTATCTCCGCGGAGACTTTGTCAACCCGGCCACTTACGAAGAGCTGGCGCGCAGACTCAGGGGCACTTCCACGCCACTTTTCTATCTCGAGATCCCGCCATCACTCTTCGCTCCGGTCGTGGCTGCACTCAGTCACGCAGGTCTCACATCCCGGGGTCGCGTGATGATCGAGAAGCCCTTCGGACATGACCTGGCGTCGGCCCAGGCACTGAACAGGGATCTCCACGCGGTGCTCGACGAGACCCAGATCCTGCGCATCGACCACTTCTTGGGTAAACAACCCGTTCTGGACATCCACTTCCTTCGCTTCGCGAACGCACTCTTCGAGCCAGTTTGGAATCGGCAGAATGTCGCTGCCGTACAGATCACGATGGCAGAGGACTTCGGAGTTGAGGATCGGGGCGCCTTCTACGACGCGGTGGGGGCGCTGCGCGACGTCGTGCAGAACCATCTCCTCCAGGTGCTCGCACTCATTGCGATGGAGGCTCCAGTCGGTCCCGGGTACGACGCGCTGTGGGACAGAAAGGTCGATGTCTTCCGGGCTATCCCGGATGTCGACCCAACTCACAGCGTGCGAGGCCAATACCAAGGGTACCGCAGTGTCGCTGGTGTCAGAGGGGGCTCGACCACCGAGACCTACGTAGCATTCCGCCTGGAGATCGACAACTGGCGCTGGACCGGCGTCCCCTTCTTCATCCGAGCAGGCAAGGCGCTGGCCGCCAGGGCTACGGAGGTCAGGATGACATTCACACGCCCACCGCGCCTGGCGTTTCTCGCTGAGCCCCGCCCCCTTAAAGCGAACCAGCTTGTCTTTAGGATTGACCCAGAACCGGCCTTGCGCCTTATCGTGCTCTCCAAGGACACGCAAGGTAGGGGTTCGCGAGACGTGTGCCTTGATATGGACTTCGCATCCGAGCTCGGCAAACCGCCTGAACCGTACGAACGCCTCATCCACGACGCACTAGCCGGAGACCGTTCCCTGTTCACGCGGGAGGACGCTGTTGAGGAGACCTGGCGAATACTTCAACCGCTCGTAGGCCATCCTCCTGCCCTGGAGTCCTACAGGCGTGGCTCATGGGGACCGAAAGGCGGAGACGATCTCCTCCGTGGCCATCCTGCCTGGACAGCGCCATGGCTTCCGGTCCCGAAGCCAGACAGCGTTCCACATTGACCGACGCAGAAACAGTCGGCCAGCCCTCAACGCGTGCTCATGCTCAGCGCTTCTCGGGATCGAGGGTCGGGCGCCCGACGGGATACGTGTCGATGTCAGGCTCGTCCGTCTCTGCCGACAAGCACGTGTTCTCGGACTGTCGGACTCGCGACATGCGCGGGCCCGAGCGACCAATGTCCTGTCACTCAAGTTCTCGGCCACCACACGATGCTGCAGATGCAGGGGCGGGGTCCCGACCGGGTGGCCGGGATCCCCCGCACCGCTTCTGGGCGCGTTCTCCGAGGTCCTCTCACTATCATCGACTCGGGCGCGACGACCCGGTCGCGCCCTCTCCAGACAGAACGGACCAGGACCCACGGTGATGACGCGCTATCTTCCCGCCGACGACCGCTACGAGTCGATGACCTATCGTCGCTGCGGACGCAGTGGCCTCCTCTTGCCAGCAGTCTCACTCGGCCTCTGGCAAAACTTTGGTGACGACCAAACGCTGGACAACCAGCGGGCCATCTTGCGTCGGGCCTTCGATCTCGGCGTTACTCATTTCGATCTCGCGAACAACTACGGGCCGCCCTACGGCAGTGCTGAGTTGAATTTCGGTCGCTTCCTCCAAACCGACTTCCGCGACCACCGCGATGAGCTGGTTATCTCGACGAAGGCGGGCTGGGACATGTGGCCGGGCCCGTACGGAGATCTCGGCTCCCGCAAATACCTTCTGGCCAGCCTGGACCAGAGCCTTCGCCGTATGGGTCTCGAATATGTCGACATCTTCTACCATCATCGTTTCGACCCCGGAACACCCCTCGAAGAGACCCTGGGTGCGCTCCACTCGGCAGTTCAACAGGGTAAGGCCCTGTACGTTGGCATCTCTTCTTACTCCGATCGTCGCTCCGAAGAAGCCGTCAGCATTCTCAGGCGGCTCGGGACGCCCTTGCTCATTCACCAGCCGTCGTATTCGATGCTCAACCGTTGGGTCGAAAGAGGTCTGCTCGACGTCCTCGGAAAAGAAGGAGTTGGCTGCATTGCGTTCTCGCCCCTGGCGCAAGGCCTTCTCACAGATCGGTACCTCAACGGCGTTCCCGAAGGATCGCGCGCCTCCCGAAATGGTTCATTCTCGCCAGAGATGCTCAGCGAACTCAACCTTGCACGCGTGCGCGCCTTGAACGACATCGCGCAACGGCGCGGTCAGCAGTTGGCCCAGATGGCCCTGGCCTGGACCCTACGCGACCCGCGAGTCACCTCGGTCTTGATCGGGGCAAGCAGCGTCGCCCAGCTGGAGGAGAACCTCGGGGCGCTGAACCACATGAGCTTCTCATCGGACGAGCTCGCCGATATCGACCGCTACGCCGAAGAGGGTGGTATTGACCTGTGGCGCGGCCCCGCCACTGGCTGAACCCCGAACCATTATCAACAGTCGACCGCTCCGCGTTCAACCAGTCGTCTCCCGTGACAGGGTGGCTGACTCGGCGGACTCCCTCGGAATGTGGCACGACCTACGCCGCACATTGTCCTCGCGACACTGCGATGTTGCCGCGCGGCCTGGCACTCGTCTTCAGTCGCACAACGGGCGGGCTCTTATGAGGCTTTATCCCATATCAGCCGCGCTCTGGAGACTGACCCCCAAGCCGGCAATCAAGCTCGACACGGCCTTACGGAATCTGGAGATGTCACCGAAAGGACGGGCGATTAACATGGCGCCTTCCAGCGCGGCGACCATGAAACGTGCTGTCTCGCTGGCCGGCCCCGTGAAGTGGAGGGTTCCCTCCCGGCGCCCTTGCTCCAAGACGTTTGAGAGCCAGAACTCGTTGTCGTCGAAGAATCGGATGACGATCCCCCGCATCGCCTCGGGAAGAGTCTCGAACTCGGCGGCCAGCATCCCGCAAAGGCACATCTGTTGTCTCCGCAACACATCGAGATACAGCTCCGAGTAGGCGATCAGCCTCCTCGGAGCATTTGCTGGCTCAGCGTCGAGGGCGGCCAACGCCCCCGCGAATCGCGTCACGTAACGCTGGAGGAGCGCTTCACCTAGCTCCGCCTTCCCTGCGAAGTGATAGTGAAGTGCGGCCTTGGTGACGTTCAGCTCGGCTGCAACATCGGCGTAGCTAAAAGCGTTGTAACCGCGGCTTTGCACCAACCGCTCGCCGACGTCGAGAATCCGCGTCGCCGTACCGCCTTCACCCGTTTGACTCCGAATCGCCGGCACCACTCTCCGCCTTCGAAGACACTTGACATTTTACCTACTAGTAGGTAAGCCTACCCTAAGACGTGTGGGAGAGTGCACCACGAGAGGGGGGCTCGACTGTGCAGCAAACGGAGCATCGAAGCTTTGAGACTGCCGACGAGGTACGCGTATTCCCGAACGGCAGGGCGGAGATTATAAAAGTCGGCGGCGGTGAAGTGGGGCGGCTCGTCTTCGAGCCCGGATGGCGCTGGTCCAATGACGTCAAGCCCATCGCCAACACCGAGAGCTGTCTCGCTCCCCATTTTCAGTACCACGTGAGCGGGCGTCTCGCGATCCGCATGGACGACGGCAATGAGTTTGTGGCT
>JBEKMZ010000040.1:0-61372 GCA_049523315.1 Acidimicrobiales bacterium
GGCTCTTCGGATTCTGGCGGGGAGCTTCATTGCCGAGGTCCCTCAGAATGTGGCGAAGGTGCTTCAAGCTTGAGGTGTGAGCCAAAAAACAAGAAACACCTTCGTCCTTGTCCACCCTAGTGAGATCCTCCAGGCCCTTCTAGGCCTGAAAGACGTCGAAGTCCTCGCCTATGAGCGCCGCGGGCCGCATGTCGAGTTGATGGTCGAGCAGACCCCAGCGCCGGTCAGATGGCCGGCCTGTGGGGGACCTGCTCAGGTGCACGAACGTCCGGTCGTGCACTACGTCGACCTTCCCGTCTACGGCGTGGCGATGTCACTCGCGTGGAAGAAGCACCGGATGCGCTGTAACAACCCGACATGCGCGAAGAAGACATGGATGCTCGAGGACCACCGCATCGCGGCCAAGAACTGTCTGCTCACGACCCGTGCCGCCAAGTGGGCCACAGTCCAAGTCGGCACCGGCAGGACGGTCTCGGAGGTGGCCGCAGAACTCGACTGCGACTGGCACACGGTCAACGACGCCGTGACCACCTATGGCAAGGCCCTCCTTCAAGCCGACCGCAAACGGCTGAACAAGACGACCGCGATCGGGCTCGACGAGACCTCGTTCGTGAAACTCGGTTCCAGGAGCTACAAGGACTACGCCACCACCGTCGCCGACGTGGAGAACCACCAGATCATCGACATCTTGCCGAGCCGCAACTACACCGAGGTCGCCCGCTTTATCGACAGCCAACCTCAGGCCTGGAAGGAACGGATCCGCTTCGGCGCCCTCGACATGTCGGCCACCTACGCGGCGGTGTACTCGGTCGTCTTGCCGAAAGCAGCCCAGGTGGTCGACCCGTTCCATGCCATCTCGCTCGCCAATCGCTGCCTGACGCCGTCCGCCGCCGGGTGCAGACCGAACAGCTCGGCCATCGCGGTCGACGAGACGATCCCCTTTATCGGGCGCGCCGGGTCCTGCTCGTTGGCGAAGAAAAGCTCGATGCCGAGGCCACCGAGCGCCTGGCGTCACTGTTAGAGCTCGGCGATCCGGACGCGGAGGTCGCCATCGCATATCGGATCAAAGAGCGGCTGCGTGACTTCTATGCCGCCCGCAACCTCGACCAGGCTCGCCAGCTGCTCGAAGAGCTCCAAGGCCACTGCTTGAAGAAGGCCATGCCGCCCGAGATCCAAAAGCTCGGACGAACGATCCGCACGTGGTTCGACAAGCTCTGCAACTACCACCTCGCCAAGGTGAGCAACGGACCCACCGAAGCGCTCAACAACTTGGTCAAACGCATCAAACGAATCGGCTTCGGGTTCCGGAACTTCGAGAACTACCGGATCCGGGCCCTGCTCTATGCCGGCAAGCCGAACTGGCGAGTGCTGGGCTCGATCGTCGTCCTATGAGCGCGGTCGACCCCGCCAGAATCCGAAGAGCCGGTTATGAGCCCGACGAGCTACCAGACTGCTCCACCCCGCGATGGTGAAACCGAAGTTTACCGTCTCTTCTGGTTGGCTGCCCACTCGCGCCGGGGCCGGACGCGTCTGCCCTCTCCGGGCGCCGGCACGCGGGACTCGTGACCGAGGCTATTGCGCGGAACCCACGCGCTGTCACAGCCGAGTGCACGCCGTAGCTCATCCGACTGACCCGGACCTGTCAGTCCCCGGGCGCGCAACCTACGCCCGATCGGGAGCTACCACTCGCCCCGCTCAGGAGGCCTCTAACAGCACCGTCATCCCCTGGCAATGCCCACCCACATGGTGGGCCCACCGCGCTGCAGTCCTCGCCGCCGGAGCGCGTGCAAGAGCTTGACGACCAAGATCAGCCCCGTCGCGCCGACTGGGTGTCCGAGGGCAATCGCGCCGCCGTAAACGTTCATCTTCGAGTCGTAGAGTTTCAACTCACGGATCACGGCGATCGTGGACGAAGCGAACGCCTCGTTTAGCTCGGTGAGATCGATGTCCGCGACGTCCGGACCGGCTCGATGCAACAGCTTGCGGAAGGTATCAGCAAGATCGTCAGCTACGGAAACCGCATCGACGTCGATGAAGGTGACCTGCTCACCTAGCGTGCCAGTGCCAATGATCCTGCAACAAAGGTCAGCGCCTGCTACATCGAGGGGCTCGAGGACGGACGGAAGTTCCTTCGCGCGGCCCTCGAGGTGTCAAGGCGAAAGCCCGTAGTCGTGTTCAAGGCACGATCGCGTCAGGCCGCTACTGTTTCGATGCCCCACAAAGGATCCCTCGGGGGCTCGCATCGTGTGATCGAAGGAGCCTTCAAACAGGCCGGGATCATCTCGGTGGACAGCATCGACGAGTTGGTCGCCTCCTCCAAGGCCTTAGCCATGCAGCCACGGTCCCGCGGGCAAAGAGTCGGCCGGATTAGCAATGGCGCCGGCGCCTTCGTACAGGCGATCGACCTGCTCGAGGCTGCCCATGGCCTGGAGATGCCGCCGCTCGGCGACGCGATCGCGACAGAGTTGAAGGCCCGATATCCCTCCTACTACGGCGTCCAGAACCCCATCGACCTCCCCGGATCTGCGACCAGCGAGGATTACGAGAACGGCATTGAGGCACTGCGCGAGGACCGCGGCGTGGACATAGTCCTTCCCTGGTTCGTCTTCCAGGACTCGCCCCTCGACGAAGGGATCGTCGAGGCGATGGCACGGCTCAAAGGGCGACAAACCGATCGTCTGCGGCGCCATCGGCGGCGCGTACACACAGAAGATGTCCGAGAGGATCGAGGCGCTCGGAGTGCCCGTTTACCATTCCGTCGGCGACTGGGTGTCTGCCGCCTGCGCCCTGGCCGCAAGCCCTCTGATCAAACCCTGGCTGCGACCGCCCCCGCCAGCGCCAGGTCGCCCGCGGCAATGCCACGGCGAGGCGTGATGATGTCGTCGATGAGGCCGTAGCTGAGCGCCTCCCGGGCAGTCATGAAGTAGTCCCGGTCGATGTCGTGCTCGACCTCCTCGACGCTGCGTCCGCTGTGAAAGGCGATGATCTCGGCCATGCGGCGAGTGGTCGCCAGCACCTCGCGGAGCCGGATCTCCATGTCCCGGGGCGCTCCCCGCGCGCCCGCGCTTCCTTGGTGGATCATGATCTTGGCGTTCGGAAGGGCGAGGCGCTTGCCGGCCGCCCCTCCGGCAAGGATCATCGCCGCGGCCGACATCCCCATGCCAACACAGATCGTCGACACCTCTGGGCGGACGTGCTGCATGACGTCGTAGATGGCCATGCCCGCATAACCGAGGCCGCCCGGGGAGTTGATGTAGAGCGAGATGTCCTTCTCTGGGTCGTTGGCCTCGAGGTAGAGGATCTGCGCGACGATCAGGTTCGCGATCTGGTCGTCGACCTCCTGGCCGAGAAATACGATCCTCTCCCGAAGCAACAGTGAGTACAGGTCGTAGGCACGATCGCCGCGACTCGTCTGGTCCAGCACCGTCGGGATGATCGACTGCCTCAAGGATCTTTCTCCCCACATATCACTACCCCCTGGTTCCGCCGTGTTATATCATTTTTAAGATATCACCAACGCTATGAGGAGTCGGCAGAGACGTGACTGAGCGCAAACATGAGTCTGTGTTCCCTGGCTTTGGAGACATGGCCCGCAAAAGGCGCGAGCTGGTCGAGGACTTGGTGGCGCGACGGCGCGCCAGCGGGCTCAGCCAGACCGAGGTCGCCGCCTTGATGCGGACCTCACAGTCGGCGGTCGCACGCCTCGAGGCGGGCCACAACGACGTCAGGATCTCGACGCTCGAGCGCTACGCAGCCGCCTTGGAACAGCATCTCGATTGGCGCCTCGCCCTCGGGCCCGATCAGGGGAGCAAATGAGCAACGAACCGGACGGCTCCTGGTTGCAAGAGCGCCTCTTCGAGCGCCGAATCGTGCTGTGTCGGGGCATCCTCGATGACAGCGTCGCCGGCCGTGTGGCGGCTGAGCTCATGACGCTCGATGCCCTCGGCGACGCCGCCGTGGAGCTGCAGCTGGACACTCAGGGCGCCTCGCTCGAAGCTGCCTGGACCCTGATCGATGTGATCGACCTGCTCGGGG
The DNA here is from genome assembly GCA_049523315.1 of Acidimicrobiales bacterium. Taxonomy (GTDB): domain Bacteria; phylum Actinomycetota; class Acidimicrobiia; order Acidimicrobiales; family Bog-793; genus Fen-455. Next base: position 4,036 of record JBEKMZ010000040.1, read on the forward strand.
CCCCGGTCAACATCGTCTGCTCCGGCCGCGTCGAAGGTGCCGCGATCGGCTTGCTCTCGGCGGGCGCTAGAAGGACCGCCCTTCCACATGCAAGGTTCCGCCTTACCGATCCCGAGCTTGAGATCTCCGGGCGTGCGAGCGAGCTGGCCGCGCTGTTGGACCACCACTTCGAGAGGCTCGACCGGTTGCACGATCGCGTGGCTGCATCCACCGGGCGACCCACCCAGGAAGTCGCGGCCGACTTTCGCGACCGGAAGTCGCTCGATGCGCCCGAAGCGGTCCGTTACCGGCTCGTCGACCAGATCGCCGGCGACAAAGAGCTCATCCGTTCGATCGTCGACACGCGTCACCACTCGACCCACAAGAGGCCTAGCGCCAGCGGACCTCTCGGCTTCAGGCCGGAACCCAAGCCCCGGGGCTCTTGAGTCTGCCGTCCGCGCTAGGCGGGAGAGCCCACCGTCCTTGCCGGCTTCATCGCGACGCCATGCAGGATCTCCGCTGTCGTCGACTTTGTCGCCTTCTTCAGCTCCTTGTTCGCCTCCGTGATGAGGCTACCGACGATCTTCATGTCGGCCGAGTAGGTCGCCAGGTCCTCGTTCTTGAGCGCCGCGAGCGCTTGTTGGTAGTAGCTCTGGGCGCTGGCGATGAGGGCCCGCACCGTCGCCGGGATCTGGCCGTTGCCGCCCCCGACGCTGCTGGTAGCGGCACCGAAGACGCCTGAAAGAGCGCTTCCGAGGGTGGTCCCCATGTTGACGTCGTTGCCGTACACGACGATGTAGCGCGTCAGCTGCGGGTAGGCGTTCTGCGACGAGCTCACATAGAGCGGGCGGATGTAGATAAGCGAGTCGTCGATCGGGATGACGAGCGTCGTGCCGAGCGAGACGGTCGAGCCCGCCCTACCAAGAAGCGTGACGTACTGGGACACCTGTGTGTTCGATTGGATCCGCGAGTTGGCGACAGCAGGCCCGGGCGTCGAGCTTCTCGCCGGGGTCTCGTAGGTAGCGAGCTCGCCGTAGTGCTTGTAGCTGCATGCTGCTGTCATCAGCGCTGCCAGGGTCTGGATCCGGTCGCCTTGCGAGAGCGGGTCCATTGGCTCGATGGCGGTGAAGCCGGTCTGGCTGGCCCCGGGGAGCTGCAGGATCTCGTACTCGGGTACGAAGCGCAACGTGTTCCCGTAGGCGTCGGTCGGAAGCGCCGCATCCGGCGAGCCGGTCCCCGACGTCGGGGCGAGCTCCCAGGTGTTGTTGGCGATGTAGAACGACGAGGAGTTGGTCAGGTGGTAACGCCCGTACATGGAGGCTTGCACCATCAAGAGTGCCTGCGGGTAGCGCAGATGCGCGCGCAGCACCTGGTCCATGTCGCTCAGCGGCTTGAACATGCCCGGGAAGATCGACTCCCAGGTGTTGAGGATCGGCTCGTTGCTGGTCGTGGCGTAGAAGGTCATGTCCCCGGTGTAGGCGTTGACAACGACCTTGACCGAGTTGCGAACGTAGTTGAAGGTTGCGTTCACGAGGCCGCTCCCACCCGGGAGCTGGGAGGTGCTCGCCTGCTGCGCGTAGGGGTAGTAGCTCGTGGTCGTGTAGGCATCTACCACCCAGTCGATCTGGCCGTTGTCGATTACCGGGTAGGGGTTGTCGTCGACGGTAAGGAACGGAGCGATCTTCGCGACCCGGATCCGGACGTCTTGATTGAACATCAGCCGGGACTTCGATCCGACGTCACTCGAAATGAGCAGGTTCAGGTCGTGGAAGCGCAGGGCGAACGCCGCCTTGGTCCAGAACGAGCCGATCGGCACTCCGCCCGAGCCCGAGTAGTGGCTGGAAGTCACGTTGCCGTTCAGGTCCGAATAGTCCACCTCCTTCTGGGAGGTGTCCGCGACGACGTAGCCCGTCTCGCCGAGTCCGAAGTAGACCGCCGAGCCCGTCTGGGAGAGCTTGGGGGCACCATCACTCGACTGCGGCGGCACGCCGGAGATGTCGAAGACGGGGTTCCCTCCGGTCTGCTGGTTAGCCGGCGAGAGGATGGCCCCGAAGCCATGGGTGTACTGGAGATGAGTGGTGACCCAGGACTGGGTCGGCAGGTCAGCGGCATTGACCTCCCGTACACCGATCACGAACGGCGTCAGCGTGCCGTCGAGCCGGTAGCGGTCGAGGGAAAGGCCGGCGATCGTGAACCCGGTGCCGTTCTGTTGGAGCTTCTGGTATGTCTGGGAGGTGATCGTCGGCTCCCACAGGGGGAGGTTGTCAAGCGTCGAGGCGGCTCCTGCGACGACACCACCGGTCAGGTTCGAGAGGCCGGCAAAGGCGTGCTCCTCGACCTTGTTGAGCCCCATCGCCGTCCGAGTCGCGGAGATGTTCCGCGTGATGTACGGGATCTCGAGCGTGCTCTGGGCAGGCGTGACCTTGAGAGACTGGACCAGGGCAGGCACGATGACGCCGGCGGTGAGGGCGACGAGCACCCAGAGGCCGGCCCCGATCGCCGGGAGCGCCAGGCTGCGCTGGTAGACATTGAAAACCATGAGGGCGAACACGGCGAGCGCCACGACGGCGAGGAGCTCGATCGCCGGCAACCGGACATGGACGTCGGTGTAGCCGGCACCGTTGACATACGCGTCCTTCGCTAAGACGAGGTTGAAGCGGTCGACATAGAAATAACCCGCTGCTCGCACGAGCGCCATCGCGGCCAGGATCGCCGAGAGGTGGGCTATGACGCGGGGATCGACGCGCGGTGCGGGGCCCTGGAACCGGAGCCCGCCGTTCAGGTAGTGGCTGACGGCGCTGACGATAAGTAACAAAAGGAGAGCGACGAGGGTCCAGTCCACGAGGAACGACAGGAACGGCAGCTTGAACACGTAGAAGCCGATGGCCTTGTGGAACTGCGGATCGCTCACCCCGAAGGACTTGCCGCTCTTGAACATCAGCCAGTGCTGCCACTGGCCGTCGGTAGAGACGCCGAGGATCAAGGCGAGGATCAAGGACACGACCGTGCGCAGGGCGACGGTGTGCCCTGCGACGATCTGCTGGTAGCGCCGGACGATCTCGAGCTCCGGCGAAACGAGCAGCGCCCGTGGGGCAATACGATCGACCACCCACAGGCTGACCCAACAGGCGACGAAGAAGGCGACGACGAAGATCCCGGCCAGCTCGAGCTTCGTCTCAATCATGAGGCGCCAGACCGCCGTGAAGTGGACCGACCGGTACCAAAGATAATTCGTATAGAAGTTCGCCAGCCCCTGGACGACGATGACGGCGATTATGAGGAAGACGACCGCCCCGAGCACCCAGAGCTGGTACCGCCGCACCGGCCGCGGCCGCGCTGAGACATCCGTGGGAACTCGCACCGAGTGGAGCCTACGACCGAACGGGCACGAGCAGGCAACGGCACCCGGGGTGGACCGGCGGGTGCGAGTGACCCGTCGGGAAAGCCGCCCCCGGCAGCTGCGGGCCGGCCAACGAATTGTCGTCGCAATCCGGGCACGAGCCGCCACCGTCGTCGTCCTCGACAGCCCACCGCACGAGCGGAGCGCCGCTGTTCCCGACCAACTCGAGCACCGCGAGCTCGCCGACAGCGAAGGCTCTCGTCGTGAAGTCCCCGGCGAGCCCCTCCACCCGGGAACCCTTCCACTCGCGGTACGCGACCCCGGCCGCGTCGGCGGAGCCCTCCATCGATCCGTCCAGCTCCGAGAGCGCCTCCTCGATCCTTTGGCGCAACATCCCGGAGAGGTCTTCCGCGAGCTCGGTCGCGAGCGCGGTCCCAGCCTCCGAAGCGCTGGCCTCGCTCGGCGCCGGCGCGCTCACCGACGGCCCTTCGACGGCGTCGCCAGCAACGAGGAAGGCGGCGCCCGCCACGTAGGCCTTGGCGAGCTGGTCGCTCGCCGCCGCGACAAACCTCTCCCTCTGGACCGCCGGCGGGACGAGCTCGTCCAGCACCGGCTTGCGGTTGGTCTGGCGCAAGGCATTGAGCAGGTCGTTCTGGTCGTCCTGGAGCGCTCGTTTCAGCGCGCGTCCCAGCTTCGCCGTGACGGCCCCGAGAAGATGGTCGCGCCTCGCCAGCGACTCGACGTCCGGCTCTGTCATCGCGTCGGGCCGTAGAGCCGCCGCCTGGCGAAGCGCCACGGCCTCGGCTGACTTAGTCTCGAGCGCGGCCGCTCCCACCGGGGCTTCGTGCACCCCGGCCGTCTCGACCACCGCGGGCTCGATCGAGACCGCCTCGGAGGGCTCTGCCCCGTCGGCCTCGGCTGCCTTGGTCACGCCGGTCTCCTCGATCTCTAGGACGACCGCGGGAATCTGCGCTGTGTGGTCCTGCTCGCCCGAGACCTCCTGAACGCTTGGCGCTCCTTCTCCGGCAGGGGCCGGCGGCCCCTCGGTCACCTCCTCGGCGGTCTCGACGGCGCGTGCTTCGTCCGTGGCCTGCCCGGCTGGCTCCGCGACCGTGACGGGCTCGGCCTGTGCCGCGGCGGCGCCCTCCTCGGCAGCCCGGCTCGCGCGGATACGGGCGAAGAGCTCGTCGACGCTTCGACGGCTCGCGCTCGGCCCGCTGTGGCTGGCTTCGCCGGTGCCCGCCTCTGCCGGAGGGGCGCCGGTGGTCTCCGCCGCGGCCTTCGGCCCGCCAGATAGCGGCACCGGAGCGCTCAGTGCGGTGCCCTCGACCTCCGCCGCATTCGCGAGCTCCTCCTCGAGCTCGGCGAGATCGTCGTGGCCGGCTTGCAGCTCGGCGCGCTCACCGGCTTCTTCAGCCGCGATACGCGCCTGGTCCTCGGCCGAGGCGAGGCGCTCGTGAAGCGTCTCAACCGCTGCGGCCACAGAGTCGACGGCGTGCAGCAACGAGTCCTTCCCGCCCCGGAGCTCCTCGAGCTGCACCCGCAGGGCGGCCCGCCGCGCCATGAGGTCGGCAAGAGTGCGGTTCCTCAGGTCGCGGGCTTCTGCGACCATGCGCCGGCATTCCTCTTTGGTCGCGTCCAGAAGCTCGACCGCGTCCGCGTGCGCCTCGTCGGTCAAAGAGTCGGCCTCCGACTGCGCCAGTGCCGCGTACTCGGCGACATCCTCCTCTGTTGCGCTTCTGATCTCTGCCGCCTCGGCCTCCGCGAGAGCGACCTGCTCGGCGAGAACCCGCTCTGACTCGCCTATCAGCTCAGCCGCGCGCTCTTGCGCCTTGACCACGACGTTGCTCGCGGCCTCGTGCGCCGTCGAGAGGATCTTGGCCGTCTCTATGCCAATTGCCCGGGTGAGCGTCGCCTCGTCGAGCTCCGGGTCCGCCGCGCGGCGTTCAGCCTCGACCAGGCGCTCGCGGAGCATCGTCTCGCGCTGCAGCGCTTCTCGAAGCTCCGCCGCCACCTTGGCAAGAAACGTGCGAACAGCTTCGCCGTCGACACCTTTGCGCACCGCCGGGAAAGACTTGCGAACTATCTCGTCAGGGCTAATCGAGGCGCCTGAAGGTATCGACACGACTTGTGGTTCCTCCGACATTGGCAACAGCCTACGACGATGCTCTTGCTAAGCGGGGGTGCGTGAGATCCGACCGCCCAGCGATTCGAGGATCCTGACCGCCTGGCCGATCGTGTTCACGGCATAGACCTTGAGATGGGCACCAGCGCGCGCCTTTGCGACGTTGTACTCGGGCGACGGCACGAGGAATACTTTCGCCCCCGCTCCCCGCACGGCGATCGTCTTTTGGGCGACCCCGCCTACGTCCCCGACGCTGCCGTCGATCGACATCGTTCCCGTGGCGGCAACCTTGAGCCCGCCTGTGAGGTCCGCCGGGTCGAGCTCCTCCATCAACCCGAGCGTGAAAGCGAGGCCTGCGGAAGGCCCCACGATCCCCTCCGAGGACAGGTCCACCTTGACCGGCAGAGGTCCGACCTTGAATGCGGTCCCGTCGATGGCGGTCCCGCCGCTGCCCTGGGGGTATATGCCGAGGCATGCGAGCGGGCGCGCCTTGGCGCCGGAAGTGGGCTTGAACGGGTAGATCCTGTATCTCGTTCCTTTGCCCTCGGCGAAGCAGTTCAAGCTGTTCCGGCTCGTGAGGCGGAACACGCCCATCTTCATGATGACGGTGTGCGCCTTGCCGGCCGGGTAGGCGCTCACCACGAAGTGGACGGTGGTGCCCGGGGAGAGCGCCTCGAGCTTCTCTGAGAGGCTGAGATAGGTCGGCACCTTCACACCGTCGAGCTCACTTATCACCTCGCCCACTTGCAAACTGGCCGCTGCCGGGGAACCGGGCAAGATGCCGTATATGAGCGCCCCGAGCTCCTTGACAGGCACCTTGTAGCCGAGCTGTTCGAGGGCGACGACCGTCGCGGCCTGCTGGGCGGTCGACATGTCGATCTCGCCCTCGGTCGCGTACTGCGCCGTCGTCTCGGTGCCAAGGATCTCGCTGCTCGGGTAGATCGCCGCGTTCGGGTCGAGCCAGAAGAAGGGATAATAGAGCGCCCGCATCGGCGTCAGCTCCACGTACACGAGCAGGACCGAGCCACGGTGCGAGTGGCGGTGGCCGGACGCGACATTGATGAGGCTGCTCACCTTCGGCGCCTGTCCGGGCGTGAGGGCGTAGTAGGGCAACTGGATGAACCAGGCGACGATGGCCGCAATGAGGATGAAGGCGAGGGCGGCCAGGGCCGTGTGGCTCCACCCCCAGTACCGCTGGCGCCCTGCACCTGCGCCGCCGTGCACGTCGTCCGACTCGTCTCCGCCGGGCGTGGCCTTGTCTCGGGGCGCGCTCTCGACAAGCCCGCCCTCTACGCTCGATGGGTCGTGTACCGAATCCACGGAGCCGTAGCCTGCCATGGCGCCGCAGCGCGCGGGCGCCGCTTGTGACCGACGCCGTCCCGACGGACCCGGTGGAGGCCGCCCGGCACCTGGGAGCGGCCGCGCTCGCCGGGCACCTCGGCGAGGAGCACACAGCCCGCTCGTTTCTCTCCGATCCCGACGCGCAAGTGCGGGCGGCCGCCCTCGGGGCGCTGGTGCGGATGGGCCGGGCGACGCCGGCCGACGCCGCCTCCGGGCTGGCGGACCATGACCCAGGCGCGCGCAGGTACGCCTGCGAGCTCGGTGCCACACTGCCCGGCGCCGATTTCGCAAGCCTTCTCGACGACGCCGACGACGTAGTGGTCGAGGCGGCCTGCTACGCCGTGGGCGAGGTGCGCGACCGAACGGCGGTCCTGACGCTCGTGCGAATCGCGTCGGGTCACGACGACGCCCTCTGTCGCGAGTCGGCCGTGGCGGCCCTGGGCGCCATCGGCGACCCGCAAGGCCTCCCCGCCATCCTCGCCGCCCTCGGGGACAAGCCGCAGATACGGCGCCGGGCCGCGGTCGCACTCGCCGCATTCGACACTCCCGAATCCGAGGCCGCCCTCAAGAGATGCCTGACTGACCCGGACTGGCAAGTACGTCAGGCGGCCGAGGACCAGCTCGGCCTCACCGGCGAGGACGGCTGACCGACGCGGTTCTGTGACCGGTCTCGGTCATGCAGAGCACCGCCCCCGAGATGGCACAGCGCTCCGGAGCCTCGACAAGGTGGACCGGGATCCCGGTCGCGCTCGCGAGTCGCTGCGCGAAGCCGGTCAGGAGAGCCCCACCCCCGGAAAGGTAAAGCCCGCGATTCAAAAGGTCGTTCGCGAGGTCAGGTGGCGCCGATGCGATGCACGACACCGCTACTGCGAGTATCCGGTCCACCCGCGCCGCGATGGCGTCCGCGACCTCGGTCCGGGATATGACTACGAAGCGCACGATCCCGTTCGAAGCGTCGCGCCCTCGGACCTCGACCTTGTCATCGTCTTCCACCCAGGCGCTACCGATCGTGCACTTGATGCCCTCGGCCGTGCCCGCGTCGATGATGAGCTCGAGGTGCCGGGCGCAGTACCGCCTGATCGCGTCGTCGAAGTCACCTCCCCCGAGAGGCACCGAGGCGTGCGTCACGAGGCCACCGAGAGCGAGCACGCCGATCTCGGTCGTGCCGGCGCCGACGTCGACGACCATTGAGGCGACCGGCTCCTCGATCCGCAAGCCGGAGCCGAGCGCCACCGCGACCGGCAGCTCCACGAAACGGACGCCTTCGGCGCCCGCATACTTGAACGCCCGGTCTAGCGCCCGCCGCTGCACGCCGGTCGCCGTACCCGACGCGCAGCAAAGAACCGTCGGCTGGCCGTCCGACCATGCCCTCGCGCGGCGCAGCAGCTGCTTGGCCACTGCCGAGGTCAGGTCAAGATCGGCGAGCTGACCGTGACTGACCGGCCTCACGATCGCCACCTCGCCGGCGCAACGCCCGCGCAGACCCAGCGCCTCGGTGCCGAAGGCAACGAGGCGGTTGCGTCCGAGATCGACCGCGGCAACGGTCGGCTCGTCGACGACGATCCCCTTGCCCCGGACCGCGACGAGCGTGCGAGCCGTTCCGAAGTCCACGGCGAGATCGGCGCTCACGACTGGGTTACCCCTGGGGCGGGCTCGACAGAGCGGGCCGCCAGGCTCCAGTCGGTCCCCCCGTCCCAGGTCTCGTGCTTCCAGATGGGAGCGGTCGCCTTCAAGGTGTCGATCAGGTACCGGCAGGCCTCAAAGGCCTCGGCCCTGTGCGAGCTCGACACGACGACGACGACCGAGGTCTCGCCGAGCTCGATGTGACCGACCCTGTGCCAGAGGACGAGTCCCCCGAGATCTTCCCAGCGTTCCCGGGCGGCAGCCGCAATCGCCTCGAAGCGGGGCAGGACCTGGCCCGTGTAGGCCTCGTAGTCGATAGCCGTCACCCCGGAGTGCCCCTCGGCGTGATCGCGCACCGTCCCGACAAAGCACGCCACCGCACCACAGGCGGGTCTTTCCACCCATGTGAGAGCGCGATCGGCCGAAAGGGTCTCGGAGGTGAGCTCTAGCCAGTCGTCACCTTGCGCCGGGGCTAGCACACCGGCCATGGTATGCGACCTGCCTGGGCCTCGAGGGTTCGCCAGGATCGCCCCGACACCCCGCGTTGGGCAGGTTTGGAATAACCTCAGAGCCGTGGTCGAACCGGCAGACGACTTCGACGGCGCACAGGAAGAGGCTTGGAGCGCCCCCCTCCTGCCGCCCGAAGACCGTCTCTGGCGGCATCCCTCCGAGCTGGGCGACCATGCCGTTCCGGTCAGCGCCGAGGCACTTTCGGCCCGCCGCAGCTGGATGGCCTCGACGCCGTCGAGAGCCGGCGCATGGTCCGCCGGCATCGTAGGGGCGCTGTTGGCGACCGGCGTCGTGCTCATCGGTGGCCATCTGACCCACCTCCTATCTCCCAACACGAAGGCCTCGGGGCTGACGGTCACCAACAACATCACCAGCTCCAGGGCCACCGACCCGGGCTCGACCCTTGCTGGGACGACGACGACGCTCAGTATCGGGCCGAGCCTGTACAAGATGGCGCTCGGGATCTCCCCGGCGATGCCTATGGTCTTCGTCGACCACAAGCTGAACGGCGTCGGGATCGTCGTGAACTCCAAGGGATACGTGCTCGTCCCAGCCTCTTTGATCGGCGACTCCGACGACATCGGGATCTACATCGACGGCCAGGGACTGCTCCCGGCGACCCTGGTCGGGGTCGACACCGGCACAGGTCTCGCCGTCGTGCGCGTGCACGCCCTCGGCAGCTTGACGGCGATACGCTTTGTGTCCGATACCGAGGTCGGGTCGGGCTCGTTCGTGGGCCTCGTCTGGGTCGATGGTGCCGGCGCCCACGCCTGCTGGGGCTCGGTCTCCGGCCTCGACGTCAAGTTGAGCTCGAACCGCGACAGCCCGCCCCTGCTCGAGACCCTGCAGACCATGGACACGCCGGGCGGGGTGGCGATGGGCGGCGTCATCGTCGACGGGGCCGGGCGCCCGATAGGAATGGTGACCGCCTCTTCAGGCGACGCCCTGGTCGCCACGCCCGGATGGCTGGCCGAGGTCGTCTCGGATGAGCTCATCTCCGGAGGGCGCGTCGTCCACGGCTGGCTCGGCATCACCGGTCAGACGGCGGCGCTCTCGCCATCTGAGACCGCTGTCAAGGTTCTCTCGGTGAGCCCCGGTGGCGCGGCAGCAAAAGCAGGTGTGCGGGCGGGCGACATGATCGAGGCCGTGAACGGCGAGCCGACAAGGACGATGTCGGACATGGTGGCGGCTCTGTACCCGCTGCCGCCGGATCGCAACGTCACGCTCGACCTCGACCGGCACGGTCGCATATTGGACGCACGTGCTCGTCTCTCGGCGGCTGCCTGAGGCTGGACCCTGCCCGAGCTGGGCACACCATTAGCATCGGTCGCGTGAGCGATCCCCTCGCACCGGGTGGTGGCGACTTCCTCCGTAACATGCTGGGCGACCTCCTGCGGCTCATCCGCACTGAGGGCCCGCTGCAGTGGGAGCTCGCATTTCAACTCGCGACCAGCGTCGCCGCGGGCGACGAGCCCGACCCGAACCCCGACCCGATCGCACGCATCCGTCTCGAAGAGCTGGGCGCCATCGCGCAGCTGCACGTTGCTGATGTCACCGGGATGGTCCTCGGTTCGAGCGGCTCGGACTTGAGGCTTGTCCCGACCACTCGCGTCGAATGGGCCCGGCGCAGCCTCGAAGCCTGGCGGCCGTTGCTCGACCGCCTCGCCGTAGCATTGAACTCCGTCCCCGAGACCCAGGGACCCTCGGCCCCGGATCGCGGTCCTCTCGGCTTTGGTCCCGACCCGAGCGCCGAGCGCACGGGTCCCACAGGAAAGGCGAGCCCTGCGGCGGCGGGCGTTCCAGACCACGAGGGCGCGATGCCGGTCGATCCGTTCCTAGGCGAGCCGGACCCGTTGCAAAACGCCCAGCTCGGCAACGACGAGACCGAGGACATGGACCTCGCCGAGATGATCGGCAGGTGGACCTCTGCGATGGCCCCCGCAATGGCGGCGATGCAGGTTGGCTCGGTTGTCGGCCACCTCGCCCGGCGCTCCCTCGGCCAGTACGACCTACCGTTGCCGCGGACGGCCTCGAACGAGATCCTCGTCGCCGTCTGCAACCTCGAACGGTTCGCGGCCGAGTGGAGCCTCCCGATCGACGATCTCCGCCTGTGGCTATGCGCCCACGAGATGGCCTTTCACGCCGTGTTGTCGCGCCCGCACGTCGCGAGGCGCCTCGAGGAGCTCGTCGTCGCTCATGTCCGTTTGGTACGGCCCGATCCCCGCGACCTCGAGGGCCTGCTGCAGGGCATCGATCCCGGCACCATCCCGGGTCTCTCCCAGCTCATGGGCGATCCCTCTCTCATGGGTGAGGCCGACCATGGCCCATCGCCCGAGCTCGACAAGGTCCGCGCTCAGCTCGCGGCGATGACGGCCACCATCGCCGGCTATGCGGAGTACGTCACCTCGGTCGTCGCCTCCCGTCTCATTGGGCTGCACGCTCCCATCGGCGAGGCGATGCGGCGGCGGCGTGTCGGGCGTGGCGAGGGTGAGCGCGTCGCTGAGTCATTGTTTGGTCTGCATCTCGACCAAGAAGACATCGATCGTGGCGCCGCCTTCGTCCAGGGCGTGCTCGACCGCTCGGGCGAGCTCGACCTCGCGCGCCTTTGGACCGATGCGGCACACCTGCCGACCCCGGCCGAGATCGACGCACCAGGGCTGTGGCTGGCGCGCATCAACCTTGAGACGAGCGATACCTAGCCAAACGGCGCGGGCGGCTCAGGCGAGCACGACCTCTTCTTCGGGCACACCGAAGTCCCACTCCAAGATGAGGTTCTCGCGTTCGGCGTCCCTAACGATGCGCTCCCGGTTCCTGCGGAATTGCGGGTCGTGCGGCGGCAGCAGCACAAGGCGCGCCAGGGCGCGCTGGCGGAACTCCTCGATGACGGCGCGATCGCCGAATTCCGACTCCACCTCCCAGTGGGGCGCGACAGGGCCTAGATAGACCATCCGCACGTGCCCCCTCGGGGGCTCGGCCGGCTGGGGATCCTCTGGGTTGACAAAGCTCATCGTCTCTCCTTGGCGGAAGAACCGGGCGAAGTGTACCGGGCCTCGCGCCTTGGACGTTGAGCCGGAACGGCCTCGCGGGCGGTCAGGGCCTGATGGGATGGTGCAGGATCTGGGCCGCGACGGACTGGATCTCGTCCACGGCGATGGCGAATCCGACGTTCTGGGCGGGCGCGTTGCCCTGCGAGCTCGTTGCCACGGCGGTGTTCATCGCGACCACCTGGCCGGCCGCGTCGACGAGCGGGCCTCCGGAATTGCCGGGATTAATGGGAGCGTCGGTCTGGATCAAGCCAGTCAGGTTCTCGGTCGTCCCACCATCGGTCGTCGCGGTGAGGGAGCGGTTCAACGCCGAGACGATCCCTTCGGTCACTGTCTCACCGCCCGCGAGGGCAAGCGCGTTGCCGATGGCGAGGACCCCGTCACCTTGCTGGGCGGAACCGGAGTTGCCGAAGTGCACCACGGGCAGCGAGTCGCCCGCGCCCTCGACTTGCACGAGGGCGATGTCCTTTTGCGCGTCGACACCGATGATCCGGGCGGGGAATTGCCTGACCTGCCCGAAGAATGCGACCGTGACCGTCGCGGCTCCGGCGATGACGTGGTTGTTCGTGAGGATGACGCCGCTCGGCTCGATGATCATGCCCGTGCCCGCGCCCTGGACGTACCCGCCGGCATTGCCGGTGCCGCGGATGTCGCTCGTGTCGATCGAGACGACGGCCGGGAGGACCGACGCGAGGATGGACTGGACGTCGCCGACATGGACCTTGCCACCTCTGCTCGGGAAGTACTCCCGCACGATCGTCTTCGGCGCCCGACTCGCGAACACGGCGACGACGCCTCCGCCGCCTAGAGCTCCGACGAGCGCGGCGACGAGAGCAACACCGAGCCATCCCGGCGTCGCGCGGGGCGGCCGCCTCGGCGCCCTCGGCCGCGGCGGCTCGGAGTAGATCCACTGGTAGGGCGGCTGCGCCTGCGGCCAGCCGGGCTGCGGCCAGGTTTGGCCGTACGCGGGCGCGCCGTATCGCGGCTGCGCGTCCGGACCGGCCGGGTAGCCGGGCCAGCCCGTTGCGGGCTGGCCCCAGTCGGGCCGGGCAGGCTCGGAGCCCCGAGGCGACCCGATTCCTGCCCCGGGTTGAGCGCCTGACGACAAATCTTGCTCAGCCCCGTGCGCGGTCACGTCGCCTTGGATCCCGCCTTCGCCGGTGGGGGCCCCTTTCTCCGGGCTGGCGCCAGCAGTCGGTCCCGGCTCCGCCTCGGGGCCTGAACCGGTCTTGTCTGGCGCCTCGGCGCCAACGGGATGCTCAGGTGCACCCCAGCTCGGCATCCGGCTTAGCGCGTCGCCACCGCCCTCGTCGTCAGCCGGAGTTTGCGTCACAACGCGAATCTATCGGCCGCCTGAACCGCGAGTTGGTCCGGGCAGGCTCGCAGACACCGTTTACTTAACCGAAATTCTCTGAATTGCCTGTGAATATTCGCTAAGTCATAGCGTTCTGTGCCCGGACACGTCACAATGGTGCCGTGGACACTTCGTGGATGGGGCGGGGTAAGTGCCGGGACATGCCGCCGGACACTTTCTTTCCAAGTGATGGCGTGGGCGTGGAGGTCGCGCGGCGGATCTGCGCTGACTGCCCCGTCAAAGAGCCGTGCCTCGAGTACGCCATGGTCAACCACATCGACCACGGTGTCTGGGGCGGTACATCAGAGCGCGAGCGCAGGCGGATCGCTCGCCATCGCAGGCTTCTCACAGTTCGCTCACGCTGAGCAACTGAGCAACGTCGATCAGCCTTCGGCGGGCGGTGAGTTCGCGCCCCTCGAGTGCGTCATCAACGTGAGCGAAGCTCGCAGCCCTAGCAAGATAGAGGCGATCGCACTCGCTGCCGGGACGTGTCTCCTGGATGTCCATACCGACCCCTGGCACAACCGGACAGTTCTCACTCTCGCCGGGCACGACGTCGAGCAATCGGCGCGGTCGGTTGCCGAGACGACTGTCGCCATTCTCGACATCAACGACCATGCCGGGGCGCACCCGAGGCTCGGCGTAATCGACGTGGTCCCCTTCGTGCCCATCCGCACGGGACCGCCGGCACGCGTCGTCCCAGGCGTCGCCGACACGGGACCGGCGGGCCTCGCGCCCGCGCTCACGGCCCGGGACGCCTTTGCCGCCTGGGCGGCGGCCGATCTCGGTGTCCCGTGCTTCTTGTACGGACCCGAACGGTCCTTGCCCGAGGTTCGCCGGCGCGCCTTCGACAGCTCACTGCCAGACCGCGGGCCTGCCGCTCCCCACCCGACTGCGGGGGCGATCTGCGTCGGTGCACGCGACGTGCTCGTCGCCTACAACCTTTGGCTCGCCCTCGACGATGTGACGATCGCCAATGAGATCGCCAAAGCGATGCGCAGCAACAAGGTGAGGGCCCTCGGCCTCGACTTAGGCGGGCGTGCGCAGGTCTCCTGCAACCTCGTCGATCCCTGGCTCTTCGGCCCTGCGGAGGCGTTCGACTTCGTCGCATACCGGGCACCCGTCGCGCGCGCCGAGCTCGTGGGACTGGTGCCTTCGACGGTTCTCGAAGGGATCCCGGCTGATCGCTGGGCGGAGCTGGACCTCGGTGAGGACCGTACAATCGAGGCGCGCCTGACGGAACGGGGCCTCACCCTTTAGCTTCGCTTTAGCCTCTGTGTCCCATTGCCAAGACGGCACCCGGGGCCGCGAGCGGGCGGGACCTAAGAGGCCGTGCTGGCCGCCTGGGCCAGAACACGAGCACGGCGAACCCTGCGGCGCTCCCGCTCGCTCATGCCTCCCCAGATGCCGAACTTCTCACTGTTCGCGATCGCGAACTCGAGGCAGTCCTCGCGAACAACACAGCCGCGGCAGACCTCTTTGGCTTCCCGGGTCGATGCACCCCGTTCTGGGAAGAAAAGCTCAGGGTCGACGCCCATGCAGTTAGCGCGGCGCTGCCAGCTCCGATCGAGGCCATCTTCGAGCAATGCTTGGAGTGCCATCTCGGCGCCCCCTCCCCTAACGACTCGCAACCGTGTAGTTACAAGATGGTGATTATCATGAACCCTGGCGGCATCTGATGCAAGGGGAAGTTTTGAATCCGCGCCAATACCCTCTTGCACCTGCGGTTTCTGTCTGCAGGTCGTCGCTGTGCTCTGGCTTTAGCAGTGATTGGAAAGGACTGCCTGTACTGGCCAACAGTGCGCACCAGGTCCGGGGTATGCACCCTTCAAAGGCTGTCAGGCGTCGCTTCGGGGACCGAAGAGGGCGCAGGCCCCATTGGCACTTGGCATGCTAGCGAATTCCTGTCGACTCGATCGGTGCCGCAGGGACGGGCACGACACCGTAGGAAAGAGTGGCCCGGCGAAGCCGTTTGCGGCTCAAGCGCCCCTCGAATGCCTACGGGCGAGCTGGCGTCGGTTCTCGATGAAGTCGACGAGGACGTAGTCTCCGAGCGTGTCAGGAGTCGTGAAAAAGGCCCTGCCACGGTTCAGCTGAGTGATCTTCTCGACAAAGCCGCGTAGATGTCCCGTCGCGTCTAGAGCGAAGGTGTTGATCCGGATCCCCTCCCGGGAGCAGCGCAGCACCTCGCGCAGGGTCGCTTCGACCGTGGCCGGCACGGGCGGATACTTGAAGTAGACCTCGCCGTCCTCGAGCAGATGTGCAGTCGGCTCGCCGTCGGTGATCATCACGATCTGGCGCGTGCCGTGGTATCGACCGAGCAGCCGGCGGGCGAGGAGGAGGGCATGCTGCATGTTGGTGCCGTAGACGTAGTCCCAGGAGACCGCGGGCAGCTCCTCGGGCCTGATCTCGTGCGCGCGCTCGGAGAAGCCGACGATACCGAGGTAGTCGCGCGGGAACTGACCCGAGATCAGAGACTGCATGGCCAAGGCGACCTTCTTCGCGGCGAGGAAGTTGTCCCGCAACGGCATCGACAGTGACAAGTCGAGGAGGAGGACGGTCGCGCACTGGGTCTGATGCTCGGTTCGCTCGATCTCGAAGTCGTCCGGGGCAAGGCGAACTGGCAACTGCACCCCGGGAGGGCCCGGAGCGCCGGTGCCGAGGTCGCCGCCCGCGACTTGGCGCCGCAGGGCATTGCGCATGGTCCGTTCCACGTGCAAGTTGAAAGGGTCTCCTAGCTCATAAGCCTTGGTGTCCTCGGCGCGCTCGTTGCCAGCGCCCGGGCGCGCGATGCCGTGACCGCCGAGGCGGTCCTTGGACAGGTGTTTGAAGAGGTCCTCCAGGGCACGTTGGCCAATGCGCCGGAGCCCCTTCGGGGTGAGCTCGAGGCGACCCTCGCGCTGCTCGACGAGGCCCGCCTCCTCGAGATGGCGCGCCAGCTTTTGCAGCTGTGCCAACGAGGCGGAGGCGTCCTCCCCCATGAGCTCCCGGACGCGGTCGAGATCGACCTCGGCCAGCGCCCCGGGTTGAGCCGCTCCCGAGAGCATCTCCTCGAGCTGATCGAGCTCTCCGAGACGTTGGAACATGTCCGTCGTCTCCGACAAGCCGAGGCCTTCGGTGCCGCTGAAGGACATCCGTCTGTCCCACTGCTCGCCGGGGAAGGAGGCACGCAGGTTGCCGGCAAGGCGCTCGATCTGCCATGACAGGTCCATGTCGCCGAGCAACTCGTCCATTAGGGCCTTAAGCTGGGCACGCTGGCCGGAGGTCATGGAGGCGAGCATCGCCGAAGCTGCCGCCATGCGCTGAGCCAGCTGCTCGAGCAGCTCGTCGAGGTCCTGTGGGTTCCCCGGGAAAAGGTCACCGTACTGCTCCATGAATTGCCCGAAGCTCGGGTCGAGCGCCTCTCCCGCCGCGCGCTGTTCCATCATCTTGTTCAACGCGTCAAGGGCGTTGCGGATGTGCTCGCGCTCTTCCGGGCCCGTGGTCGAGGCCGCACCAGCGACCTGGTCCAGATATGACTGCACGACCTCTTCGCGCAGGCGCTCGAGAAGCTGCTCGAAGCGCTCCCGGGCCTCGCTCGAGGTGAACTCGTAGCCCGTCAGGGCGCGCACGCGCCCGGCTAGGTCCTCGGGAAGCAGCCCGAGCTCGGCGCGCCGCTCCGCCACGACCTCGTCTGTGACCTCCCTGCGCCTCTCGTCGCCCGAGGAACGGGCCTCTGCCTCGAGGTCGTCGAGCGCCTGGCGCTCCTGGCCGAGGATCTCGTTCAGCTCGTCGGCTATCTCCTGGTAGGCGCCGCCGAGGTCGTGCTGCTCGCGCTCTTGGCGCCGCTGCTCACGGATGCGCGCGATCAGCTCCTGCAATCCTTCGATGTGTCTCCCGTTGCGGTCAGAGAAGCCTTGCTGCAGCATCCTGCGCAGCGCGTAGCCGACGTCGCCGTGGTACATGAGATCGTCCTTGATCTCCGACATGATGTCGTCCGCATCGAGGTCGAACCCGGCCTGCGTACCGTCCCAGCGCGAATACCCGTAGATCGCCATAGCGGGCCTAGCGCGCCCGGTAGGTCGCCCGGGCCCCGGCCGCCTCCTTGTTGAGGCGCTTGGAGAGATGCAGGCCCTCGAGCACGAGCTCGAGGGCGCTGGCGATCGCCGCGGGGCTCTCCGACTCGGGCGAGAGCACCTTGACCGGAGTCCGCAGCGCCGGCAGCTCCTCGAGAATGCGCATGTAGTCCTGCGAGGCGAGGTCGGGGCCAACGTGCACGACCTTGCCGTCCTCGAAGCCGCCCACGACCTGGCCGAGCGTCTCTGGCGGGCAGTGGTCCCGGAATGTCTGGAGAACGGCGCCTTTTATGAGCTTGTCGACGACGTCTTCGTCCTCGCCCTCCTCGAGCGACTCGATCTCGAGCTTGCCGAGCGTCGAGGACACGAGCGCGCCGAGGTCGCTCACCCGCGGCACGGCCTCGGTGTCGCCCTGGCGCAGGGCGCGGCGGATCGCGGCCGCGGCGAGCGTCTCCTGGTTCGTCACGCTTAGGCGGACCGACACGCCCGAGTGCTGGCTTACGCGGGGGTTGCGGCGGGCGAGCTGGCTCACCCGGGCGACGATCTCGGACATGTACTCGGGCACATAGAGGCGAACCGGGGCGGCCTCGAAGCCCCGGGCCTCCTGGGCCACGATCGTGAGCTCGGTCTCGAGGTCCTGGGGGTAATGGGTGCGGATCCGGGCCCCGAAACGGTCCTTCAGCGGCGTGATGATGCGCCCACGGTTAGTGTAGTCCTCCGGGTTTGCCGAGGCTACTAGCAGCACGTCGAGAGGAAGGCGCACCTTGTGGCCGCGAATCTGGACGTCGCGCTCTTCCAAGACGTCGAGCAGGCCGACCTGGATGCGCTCGGCTAGGTCGGGCAGCTCGTTGATGGCGAAGATGCCACGATTGGTCCGCGGCACGAGCCCGTAGTGCAAGGTGAGCTCGTCGGACAGGTACCGGCCCTCGGCCACCTTGATCGGGTCGACCTCACCGATCAGGTCGGCCATCGATGTGTCCGGCGTGGCGAGCTTCTCGCCGTAGCGGTCGCTGCGGTGCACCCAGGCGACGGGGGTGTCGTCGCCCGCCTCGGCGACGAGGTCACGGGCCATTCGCGAGACGGGCCGGTAGGGGTCGTCGTTGATCTCCGAGCCGGCGACCACAGGGAGCCACTCGTCGAGCAGGTTCACGAGCGAGCGGATCATCCGACTCTTGGCCTGCCCTCGCTCTCCGAGGAAGATCACGTCGTGACCGGCGATGAGGGCGTGCTCTAGCGCCGGCAGGACGCTGTCGGAATAACCGAGAACTCCCTCGACGACAGGCACGTCCTGGGCTACGCGCTCGAGGACATTCCGCCTGATCTCCTCTTTCACCGGTACAGAGCGCCAGCCCGAGGCACGCAGCTCGCCGAGGGTGGACGGGCGTGAGTCCTGTGCGCCCGCGTGGCCAGCCACGAGCGAGGGACGCGCCCTCATGGGAGATCGGGGCTCTTGGGGGTCCAACAATTCGCTCACTTGTCGAGACTAGGCGGAACACCTCGCCCCACGTGCCGCGCGGTGCAATGATGCTTGCCGGGTCGGTGCAGACCAGGTGAGGATCTGTCCGGCCTACAGTCGGACGAAGTCGACCCCCCACGGAGGCAACCGTTGAGCGCCGAACACTTGCTATTGCCAGCCCCTCAGCCGATCCCCGTCCGTATCGGCGCACCCCGTGCGGGACCGTCGAGGGCGGTGGTGCTCCGCAAGGACGCCTGGTGGGTGCAACCGCTCTTCGTCGGGCTCGGCTTGGCAGCCTTCGTCGTCTACGCGACCTGGGCCGCGTTCCGCAACGGCCACTACTTTGTCGGCCTCGACCTGGGCCGCAACTACCTCTCCCCCCTATACTCCCCGTGCCTGGCCGGCAGCTGCCCGCCCGACGTGCGCTGGGGGCCGGTCATCCCCTCGAGCTGGAGCGTTAGCCCGGCGATCTTGATCCTTATCTTCCCGCTCGGCTTCCGCCTCACCTGCTACTACTACCGCAAGAGCTACTACCGGTCTTTCTGGCTCTCGCCGCCAGCGTGTGCGGTGGCTGACGCCGGTTCCACCTCCGAGAAGGCAGGCGGGCTTCGCAAGCGCTATACCGGCGAGACCCGGTTCCCCCTTGTGATGCAGAATATCCACCGGTACTTCTGGTACTTCACGCTCGTCTTCGCGGCGCTTTTGACCTATGACGCGATCGAAGCGTTCCGCTTCCCCGGCGGTGTCGGGATGGGACTCGGGACGGTCATCCTCGTCGTGAACGCGGTGTTCATCTGGGCATACCAGCTCGGCTGCCACGCTTGCCGGCACCTGACGGGCGGGAACACGAAGTGGTTCTCGAAGTCCCCGGTACGCCTCTGGATATGGACCAATCTCACGACCCCGTTGAACAAGCACCACCAGCTGTTCGCATGGCTGTCCCTCACCTCGATCGTGGTGTCGGACCTGTACATATACCTGGTGTCTTCCGGCGCTTTTAACGACCCGAGGATCTTCTGATGACCGATAACGAGCGGCACGATTTCGACGTGGTCGTCATCGGCGCAGGCGGTGCCGGGCTTCGGGCCGCCATCGAGGCACGCCAGGCCGGCGCCCGGACCGCCCTCGTGTGCAAGTCCCTCCTCGGCAAGGCACACACCGTGATGGCCGAAGGCGGCATAGCCGCCGCCCTTTCCAACGTCTGGCCCCAGGACAACTGGGAAGTCCACTTCCGAGACACCATGCGCGGTGGGAAGATGCTGAACAACTGGCGCATGGCCCAGATACATGCTCAAGAAGCGCCAGATCGCGTCCTCGAGCTCGAGGAGTGGGGAGCACTGTTCGACCGCACCCCAGACGGCCGGATCCTGCAGCGCGACTTCGGCGGGCACCGCTACGCTCGCCTCGCCCATGTCGGTGACCGGACAGGCCTCGAGATGATCAGGGCGCTGCAGCACCGCGCCGTCTCGCTCGGCATCGACGTCTTCATGGAGTGCAAGATCGTCAGGCTCCTGCAAGACGACGCAGGCACGGTGGCCGGAGCGGTGGGTTTCTGGCGCGAGAGCGGGGGGTTCGTGACCTTTGGCGCCAAGGCTGTCGTCATCGCCACAGGTGGGCTCGGCAAGGCGTGGAAATTCACGACGAACTCGTGGGAGTGCACGGGCGACGGGATGGCTCTCGCCCTATGGGCCGGTGCCGACCTTATCGACATGGAGGCGATCCAGTTCCACCCGACCGGCATGGTCTGGCCACCATCGGCCCGTGGGCTCCTCGTAACCGAGGGCGTCCGCGGTGACGGCGGGGTGCTCCAAAATCGCGACGGCGAGCGCTTCATGTTCAACTACATCTCGCCGTTTTTCGCGGCTGAGACCGCGGCCAATATCGAAGAGGCGGACCAGTGGTACACGAACAAGGTTGACTTCCGCCGGCCGCCCGAGCTTTTGCCTCGCGACGAGGTCGCCCGGGCGATCAACTCGGAGGTCAAGGCAGGTCGGGGAAGCCCGCACAGAGGGGTCTTCCTCGACATCGCCAGCCGCCGCAGCCCGGAGGAGATCCGCAGGCTGCTGCCGTCGATGTACCACCAGTTCAAGCAACTCGCCGACATAGACATCACGACGACACCGATGGAGGTCGGCCCGACCTGCCACTACGCCATGGGCGGCGTGCGCGTCGAGGCTGACACCGAAGCGACCACCGTCGCTGGCCTTTACTGCGCAGGAGAGGCGGCAGGCGGGATGCACGGCTCGAACCGGCTCGGGGGCAACTCGCTCTCGGACCTCGTCGTGTTCGGTCGTCGGGCCGGGGCGGCGGCCGCCGAGCGAGCCCTCGCAGGCCCCGCCGCCGGAGAGATCTCCGAAGCCCAGGTCGCGGATGTCACTCGCCATGCCACGTCTTACTTCGACAACGAGGGCACCGAGGACGCCTATGGGGTCCATCGCGCCCTGCAGGAGACGATGCAGTCGCTCGTCGGGATCATCCGCGTCGAGGCTGAGCTGTTAGAAGCCAAGGATAAGCTCGTCGAGCTCGAGGTGCGTGCCGCGGGCTGCGTCGTAGAAGGCGGCCTGCCGTTCAACCCGGGCTGGCACCTGGCGCTCGACCTGGAATCGATGCTCGCGGTCTCCAATTGCACGACGCTGAGCGCCATAGAGCGCCGAGAGAGCCGGGGCGGTCACACGCGAGACGACTACCCGGGCTTCAGCCCTGAGTTCGAGAACGTCAACATGATCACCCGACTCGTCGACGGCGAATACGTCGTCGCGAAGGAGCCGAAGCCACAAATGCCGGACGACTTGGCAAAACTGTTCGCGGAGGAGGCGCACTGATGGCGATCGACACCGAACCCGCCGCCGCGACTCCCCCGTCGCCGCCGACGGACCTGCCGCCGCGAGACCTCGTCATGCGCCTCTGGCGCGGGGATGCCAGCGGCGGCCGCTTCATGGAGTACCGCCTCGCACCTCAAGAGGGCGAGGTCGTTCTCGACGTCGTCCACCGCATCCAGGCGACCCAGGCACCTGACCTCGCGGTCCGCTGGAACTGCAAGGCTGGCAAGTGCGGCTCGTGCAGCGCGGAAGTGAACGGCAAACCGGCGCTCATGTGCATGACGCGGATGAGCACGCTGCCGACCGACCAGCCCATCACGATCTCGCCGATGCGGGCCTTTCCGATCATGCGCGACCTCGTGACAGACGTCTCGTACAACTTCGAGGTCGCCAAGCTGATCCCGGCGTTCAAGCCCAGGCCGCGCGATGCCGACGGCCTCTACCGCATGGCACAGGTCGACATCGACCGTGGCCAGGAGTTCCACAAGTGCATCGAGTGCTTCCTTTGTCAGAACGTCTGCCACGTCATCCGAGATCACGAGGAGAACAAGCTCCACTACGCGGGGCCCCGTTTCTTCGTGCGCCTGGCGGAGCTCGAGATGCATCCCCTCGACACCTTGGACCGGCGCGATTACATCCGCCGGGAGATGGGCATCGGCTACTGCAACATCACGAAGTGCTGCACGGAGGTTTGTCCTGAGGAGATACACATCACCGACAACGCCATCATCGCCTTGAAAGAGCGCCTCGTCGACGCCCACTACGACCCGATCGCCTGGTTGGGGCGCAAGCTGACGGGGCGCCCGGCGCCGTTGCCGGCCGAAAAGGCCCGGGAGTTCACCGGGGCGGCTCACGCGCAGCCGCCCGCACCTGGCCCAACTGGCCCGCCCGCCTCATCTCCTGTCGAGCCCGGCCCTGGTGCCTGAATTCCTCGGTGAAGCCTGGTTCGAAGCACTGGCTGCGGCTCTCGGCAGCCTCACGACCACGGCCGGTGCAACAAGGTCTCTGGCCGGTGGGCTCGCCGTCGGCCAAATCGTGACAGGGGTGCCGGCTGAGACCGGAACCGGCGGTGTCGACAAGGGCGAGGTCCGCTACACGATCGTTTTGAGCGGGGACGGGTCGGCTTCACTGGTCCGCGACTCGACCGATGATGCTCAGGTGATCATCCTCGAGGACTGGCCGACTGCCCGGGCTATCGCGTCCGGCGCGTCCTCGGTGACGGAGATGTTGAACGCCGGGAGGATCAAGGTGCGCGGCAACGCGAGGGCGTTGGTCGCGGCGGCGGACTTCCTTGCAGGGATCGCCCCGGTGATCGCCGCAACCCTCGCCGGCAAGCCCGCAGGCCCGTGACCGCAAGCTACCAGCACTCCTAGCCCCGACACCTGCCGCCTGAGACGATGTTGCGGTGAAAGCACCTTCCGGCTCTCCCGATTGGCTGGAGACCTTCACGGCTGCGAAGCGATCGGATCTCTGGGACCTGGCCCGCACCAGCCAGGCCTTCGAGGGTCTCTGGCCGGAGTACAACGGGCATGGCAACAACACCGGCCGCTACTTCGGCGCCTTGGTGCCCCGTTACGCGCACCTTCAGGTGCTCTTCTGTGACAAGCGTTCCGGGCGCCTCGCCGCCCGAGCCCGTACGATCCCCCTGCGTTGGGACGGCACGCTCCGGGACCTGCCCGCCGGCATCGACGCCGCTGGCCTTCGTGCCATCGACGAGCCGGGGACCCCGTCCGCGCTCTGCGCACTCGCAGCCGAGGTCGGGCGGGACTACCAAGGCCAAGGACTGAGCTCTCTCGTGCTCAAGGCCATGGCGGTCGTGGCAGGCACAAGCGGCCTGGCGCCCCTGCTGGCGCCCGTCCGGCCATCGTGGAAGCACCGCTACCCGCTGATCCCGATCGGGCGTTACGCCGCCTGGCGCCGGGAGGACGGCCTGCCGTTCGACCCGTGGTTGCGCGTCCATGCCCGCCTAGGCGCCCGGACCATGCGGGCCGAGCCCCGTTCGCTCCAGATCTCCGCCCCCGTCGGGAACTGGGAGACCTGGACGCAGATGTCGTTGCCTGACAACGGCCGCTACGTTTTCCCCGACGGCTTGGCGCCGCTCAAGGTGAGCTGCGGCCTCGGCGAGTACTGGGAGCCCAACGTCTGGATGATGCACGATCTCTGAGCGTCGCGCCGGCTCGTTCCCTAGCCTTTGACGCATGGACGACGCTTTTGCTGCCGCAGACACCTTCTTGTTGAGCCAGGCGCGCCTTCTCGAGCGTAGGTTGTTCGCCACATGCTTCCTCGGGGCTCCTGCCAGCGGTGTCGTCGACGCGCTACGTGGCTATCAGAACGAGGACGGCGGCTTCGGCCAGGCCCTCGAGCCCGACACACGCTGTCCGACCAGCCTCCCTGTCTACGTCGAGTCCGCCTTCCAGGCCCTCGCCACGGCTGGCACGGTCGATCGGGAGATGGTGCTGCGCGCCTGTGACTATCTCGCCCACTGCGCCCACGAAGCCGGCGCCGGGGGTGCGGTCGCTCTCGCCAACCCGATCATCGAGTCGTTCCCCCGGGCCGGGCACTGGACGCAGTGGACCTACGAGCCCGGCCTCAACCCTACTGCGGGCCTCGTCGGGCTTCTCTACCAGCTCGGCGTCGAGCACCCCTGGCGAGAAGATGCAGCCCGGTACTGCTGGGAACAGCTCGAGTCCGTGCCGGTGCCCGCGGGTGCGCACACCGTTCTCGAGGCGCTCGTGTTCTTGGACCATGTTCCCGAGCGCGAGCGGGCGGACGACTTCGCGGCAAGGATCGCCGCCCATTTCGAGGAGATCCCCGAGCTGCACCTTGATCCCGAGACGGCTGGTTACGGTATCTCGCCCCTGCAGTTCGCCCCGACGCCCACATCGCGCTGGCGCAAGCTCTTCACCGGGGCGCAGATCGCGGCCGCCATCGATCACATGGCGCAGAGCCAGCAGAGCGACGGCGGCTGGCCACTCACCTGGGAGCCTCCGAGCGAGGCGGCGACTCTCGAATGGCGGGGGGTCGTCACTCTGGAAGCTCTCCGGACCCTCGTCGCCTACGGCCGTATCACGCCGGGGTTCTGAACCACGAGGGGGCTCAATATCCCCGTGGCGCTTCGACAAACTTTGCCGGCGTCATCCCAGTCTCGCGGTGGAAGGCGGCCACGAACGCGCTCGTGGTGCCGTAGCCGACACGCCGGGCGACGTTGCCAACCGCCTCACCGCCAGCGAGGGCCGGCAGCGCGGCCGGGAGCCGGAGCAAGGCGCGCCAACGACCGAAGGGCACGCCGGTGTCGGCGAGGAACGCTCGTGCGAGCGTCCGCCCGCTGGCGCCGACCTCTCGGCCCCACTCCTCGAGCGTCCGTTTGTCGGAGGGGTCGTCACCGAGGAGCTGAGCGACCTCGCGGGCGCGCTCGTCCTTCGGGAGGCGCAGCTCGATCGTCGCAAGCACGACCGGCTCGAGCAGGTCGACGAGGACCGCTTCGGCGCGTGCACGCTGTGGCGCGTCGAGCACGTCCGTGCCCAGGTGGCCGATGAGCTCGACGAGCAGCTGGCTCACGGCCACAGGCGTCGGGTCCTGCCAGCGGATCGGGCATGTGTCGGGGCGGATGTAGAGCGTGCGCATGGTCGCGCGACCCGACGCGAGTGTCTCGTGTGCCAGCTCGGCCGGGATCCAAAGAGCCCGGGTCGGGGGCAGCACCCACGTCGCCGCGTTCGTGACCACGGTGAGGACCCCGCTCTGGGCCCACGCGAGCTGATGGTCGTCGTGGGTGTGCCAGTTGAAGAGGGTGCCGGCGCTCATCGCGAAGGTCGCGACCGTCATCGCCCTAGGGGAGGCGCCGTTATCCGAACGTTGTCCGTCTGGCGACACAACTTGGCAGCGTACGGCATAGGCGCCGGAGGTCTTGTTCCGTAGTCTTCAAGCCGTGAACGAGAACCACACGAGCTTGTGCTCGAGCCCAGAGTGGGCCGAGAGAATCCAGACCGAGCTCCTGCCGGCGCTCGCACGCGACGTCGAGCTCGGACAGGACATGCTCGAGGTCGGCCCCGGAACGGGAGCCGCCACCGAGTGGCTGCGTCGCAAAGTCGCGCGCCTCGTCGCCCTCGAGATCGACCCCGAGGCCGCAGAGTCGCTCGCCGCCAGCTACGAAGCGAGCAACGTCGAGGTCGTCGTCGGCGACGCAAGCGCGATGGAGTACCCCGACGGGTCGCTCGACTCCGTCGGGGCTTTCACGATGCTTCACCACGTGCCGATCGCGGCGGCCCAGGCAAGAGTGCTCTCGGAGATGTACCGGGTTCTGCGCCCCGGCGGCGTCCTCATCGTCTCCGACAGCCTCGCGAGCGATGAACTCCACCACTTCCACGCCGGTGACACCTACAGCCCGGTCGAGCCGACTTGCCTTCTGGTCCTCGTGCGGGCGCTTGGGTTTCGCAAGGTCACGCTCGGCATTGACGTCGGCCTGCGCCTCGTCGCCCACAAGCCCGCTCCCGACGATGGCGCTCTAGGACCACTCCTCGGAGCGGCTTCTCGTAAGGCAACTCCAAAAAGGGGTCTTGGCACATGAACGACACACAGCAACTGCGCACGGCCGTCATAGGGCTGATCGCCTTGGCCGGCGCCGAGGAACAGATGCTCCTCGGCGAGCTCGGGGCCTGCGGCGCGGAACAGGGAACAGCACAGATGTGGGCTGGTCTCCCAATTGTCGCGCACGACACCGAGTTCAAGCATCAGCAGGTGCAACGCCTCGAGGCGGTCCGCAAGAGCGAGCCACCTCCGGATTTCCCCGAGACCGACCACCGCTCCGCGGACGCCTACCGGCACTACGCCGAGCAGTCTGCAGCGGCGGTGGCACAGGCGAGCGACTTGACGACACGGGCGCTTATCGACGAGGTCCTGTCGGCTTGCGATGAGGACCTGCTCGATCACTCCCGGCACCCTTGGCTGGCTGGCCGGCAGCTGTGGCTGCAGGTCGTCGTCCGCGGCTTTTGGCACCCGATGGGACATTTGGGTGAGTACTACCTAGCCCATGCCCGACCCGATCGGGCCGTGGACCTGCAGGGGCGCGCCGTCGCCCTCGCCGATCTGCTGTCCGCCCCCGAGCCGGTCCAGGGCATGGCGAGCTACAACCTGGCTTGCGCACAGGCTCGCGCCAAGAGGCCGGCCGCGGCGTTGGAGACTCTGGGCTTGGCGATAAGGCTCAATCCGCAGCTTCGCGACAACGCGCGGCGCGACGCGGATCTCGAGGTTCTCCGAGAAAATGGTCGACTGGAGGCGCTGGTCTGCTAGGAGTGAAAGGGACGTGATGCTTGAGACGGAAGGCGACATCGAGTGGTTGAACGATCTGCTCGGCCAATCCCATCGGCGATCAGGCGCGCACTTGCGCTCGATCATTCGGGCCGGGGAGCGCACACCCACGGCTGCGCAGGTCGTCGTCGCCCTGACGGGCATGCGGGTCCTTGTCGTCACGACGGTGAGCCCGAGCGGAAAGCCACGATCGAGCGCCGTCGACGGGCACTTCCTGCATGGGCGATGGGTGTTCACCACCAGCGGTGACGCCGTGAAGGCACGCGACATCGTCTCGCGGCCGTGGGTCAGCGCCGCCTACGTGGACGCGGAGAGCTTCGCAGCTTTTACGCACGGCAAAGCCGAGGTGCTCATGGTCTCCCATCCGGACCGGGACGCGATCGAGCGGCACCTCACGGACCATTACGGATCCTCACCCGCCACATGGGGTCCTGAGATCGTCTTCGTGCGCGTCGAGCCTGCCTGGATGGTGGCCTATGCCCCCGATGCCTCGCTTTTGCCGTCCAGCGCCGACGCGATACCGCTCGGCTGAGAACGCTTTGCACTCGGCGCCTTCAGGGCCTTCGCCCGGTTCACATAATCGTCACGCGAGCGCGATCTCTGTCACTTGCGGGCGGAGGTACGCTGGCTCAACGGCGTCACGAGAGGGAGATGAAGAATGACCTTGACAGGCGTGGTCGACGATCACATGCTGAGCCAGTACCGCGTGCTGCTCGACCGGGAAGATGAAGCGTTCGACGAACTCGAGCATGCCGCGTCTCGGCATCGAGGTCAGCGCCTGACACTGCACCTTTCCCCCCCGCACGACAAGACCCAGCCACCAAGGCACTGGTGACTGGCCCGGCCCAGCCACTGCGTGAGCAGCGTTTGGTCTTCGGTGAGGTCGCGCACCTTTACGACCGCCAGCGGCCTTCGTACCCGGCACGGGTGATCGACGCCATCTTGAGTTTCGCCGGGCTCGAGGGCGACACAGCCACTCCCGTGGCCGAGGTCGGGGCAGGCACTGGCAAGGCGAGCGTCCTGTTCGCCGGCCGCGGGCTCGCCCTGACCTGCTTGGAGCCCAGTCCCGCCATGGCGGCTCTGGCCCGGCACAACCTCGCCCCGTTCCCCAACGCCGTTGTGCAGGAGACCTCCTTCGAGGATTGGAAACCTGCGAACGCATACGGGCTCGTCGTTGCAGCCCAGTCCTGGCACTGGGTCGCGCCCGAGGTGCGCTACGCCCAGGCAGAGCGCGCCTTGGTGCCGGAGGGCACGCTTGCGGTCTTCTGGAACGTGATGATCGGCAGGGGGGACGAGCAGCTTCAGCTGGACCTCAAGGCTGCCTACGGCGAGCTCATCCAAGCGAGATGGGCGATGGCCCAAGCAGAGCGCGCCGAGGCGAACAACTGGGTCGCCGAGGAGATCGAGGCCTGCGGCCTCTTCGCACCGGGCAGCCCGACGATCGTGCGCGAGCCGTGGCAGCGCAGCTACGACACCGAGGCGTGGATCGAGCTTCTCTCCACCCAGAGCGACCACCGCATGCTCGACGAGGACACCAGGGCCAGACTATTCGAGCGCGTGGGGGCCACCGTCGACGCAAACGGCGGCAAGGTGGATGTCGACTACGTCACGGTCGCTTATGTCGCGCGCACCCTCGGGCGGTACAACCCATGACGCAAGAGGGAATGGCCCCGATCGGGACCGACGTGCCCCTTGCGAGCTGGTCGTCGCGCGCCCTTGGCGCGGTCGTCGATGCAGTGGTGGTCGGTGTCCCGACATATCTGATCGCCCTCTCAGCAGGCGTGCGGTCGAGGACCGGCTTCGGCTACCTCGATCTCGCCGTGAGCTTCGTGTACTCGTTCGCCCTGATCGGGTTCTGGGGTCAAACACTCGGCATGGCCGCCATGAAGTTGTACGCCGTCGATGCCAACAAGGGCCGGACCCCGATCGGCACGGTCAGCGCGGCCATCCGCTCGGCCACCGCCGGCGTGCTCACCATCTTCCCGCCTGCAGCCGTTCTTGACCTGCTCTGGCCGCTGTGGGACCCACGCAACCAGACGATCCACGACAAGGCTGCCGGGACCGTTGTGTTGCGCCGCGAGGCAAAGGAGCTATCTGCCGAGGAGCTCTGAGACCTCGGAGCGCTCGCCCTCGAGCTCCTCTGTCGTCGCCCGGATCTGTTGGGTGGCGAACCCGCTGTGCGCAAGACCGGAGACGATCTCCCACGAGGTCCCGTCCGTCCGCACCGGGAAGCCGAACTGCAGCCCGTCGGGCACTCCGTACTCGCCGTGAGACACGACCGCGAGGGACACGCATTCGCCGGGCGCGCTCGGGCGCACGATGCTCGCGACCGAGTCGATCACGGCGTTAGCGGCGCTCGCAGCCGAGGACAGTCCGCGCGCCTCGATGATCGCAGCACCACGCTTTTTGACGGTCTGGAGGAACTCGCCCTCCAGCCAAGCGCGGTCGTCGATGACCTCGACGACGGGACGGCCACCGATGAGGGCGTTCTCGTAGTCGGGGAACTGGCTCGAGGAATGATTGCCGTATACGACCAGGTTCGTCACCTCGCCGTTGGATACCTCGGCTCGCCTTGCAAGCAGGCTCTGGGCACGGTTCTGGTCGAGGCGCATCATCGCGAACCAGCGGTCCTCGGGGACCTCCGGAGCGTTCGAGCGGGCGATGAGGCAGTTGGTGTTACAGGGGTTGCCGACCACGAGCACGCGCACGTCCGAAGCGGCGTTCTCAGCGATGGCACGGCCTTGGGGCTTGAAGGTCGCGCCGTTGACTCCGAGCAGGTCCTTGCGCTCCATCCCGGCCTTGCGCGGCACCGCCCCGACGAGGAGGGCGAAGTTGGCACCACTGAAGGCTTTCCCGGCGTCGCTAGTCGCCTCGATATCGGCGAGCAGGGAAAAGGCGCAGTCCTCCAGCTCCATCACGACACCCTGGAGCGCCTTCATGGCGGGCTCGATCTCAAGGAGGCGCAGCACGACCGGCTGGTCGGCGCCGAGCATCTCACCCGAGGCGATACGGAAGAGCAAGGCGTAGCCGACCTGTCCGGCTGCACCAGTGACGGTGACCTGCACAGGTCTTATGCTCGCGGCGCCCGGGAATGTCGAGGTGCTCCGCGAAGGCGTAGGTAAGGCGGTGGCGTCGGTCACGGCCCCGAAGGATAGCTGGTGGGCCCGGGCGCGCGACTGCGGCAAGTTTCTTAGACCGGGCCCCTTAGCTCAGAGCCGATCGACGATTGCCTGGGCGAACTCGCTGCAGCGAACCTCGTGCGCCCCTTGCATCAACCGGGCGAAGTCGTAGGTGACGATCTTGTCCGCGATCGTACGCTCCAGCGCCGCGATGATCTCATCGGCGGCCTGTTGCCAGCCGAAGTGCTCGAACATGAGCACCCCTGACAACAGCAAAGAGCCCGGGTTCACCTTGTCCTGGCCGGCGTATTTCGGGGCAGTGCCATGGGTCGCCTCGAAGACGCCGTGGCCCGTCACGTAGTTGATATTGCCGCCGGGGGCGATCCCGATCCCGCCGACCTGGGCGGCGAGGGCGTCGGAAAGGTAGTCACCGTTCAGGTTCGTCGCCGCGATGACGTCGAACTCGTCCGGGCGCGTGAGGACCTGTTGGAAGGTGATGTCCGCGATGGCGTCCTTGACGAGGATCTTGTCGCCGGGCTGGCCAGCGCAGTCGTCCCAGCCGACGGCGACGTCGGAGAACTCGTCTCGGGTGAGCTCGTAGCCCCAGTTGCGGAACGCCCCCTCGGTGAACTTCTGGATGTTGCCCTTATGCATGAGGGTGACGCTGCGCCGGTTGCGCCGCACGGCGTAGTTGATGGCGGCGCGGATGAGGCGCTTGGATCCGGTCTCCGAGATCGGCTTGATGCCGATGCCGGAGTCGGGACGGATCGTCCAGCCGAACTGCTCCTCGAGGAACGAGATGAGAAGGCGCGCCTCTTTGGTGCCCTCCTGCAGCTCGAGGCCGGCGTAGACGTCCTCGGTGTTCTCCCGGAAGATGACCATGTCGACCTTCTCCGGGTGGACCACGGGCGAGGGAACGCCGGTGAACCAGCGCACCGGCCGCAGGCACACGTACAGGTCGAGCAGCTGGCGCAGTGCCACATTGAGCGAGCGGAAGCCGCCGCCGATCGGTGTTGTGAGGGGGCCCTTGATGCCGATCAGGTGGTCGCGGAAGGCCTCTACCGTCTCCTCGGGGAGCCATTGGCCGGTCGCGTTGAAGGCCTTCTCGCCGGCGAGCACCTCCTTCCAGAATATGTTCTTGCCGTATTTGGCCGCGGCTGCGTCAAGCACGTGCTGAGACGCCGGCCAGATGTCGACCCCGATCCCGTCGCCCTCGATGTATGGGACGATCGGCTCGTCGGGCACCGAGAGCACGCCCTCGGGGGACATCGTGATCTTCTCGGCCATGTGTTAAGCCCCACCCTGGGTGTGCGCCCGTCGCTCAGCGGCGAGGACGGCGTTGCGCAGCAACATCGCCCGGGTCATCGGGCCGACTCCTCCGATACGCGGCGTCATCCAACCTGCGACCTCGGCCACGGACTCCTCGACGTCCGACAAGAGACGCTTTCCCTCTCGGGAGACGCCCGCGCCAACGACCGCCGCGCCCGGCTTGACCATGTCGCGCGTTACGAGGTTGGCCCAGCCTGCCGCCGCCACGACGATGTCGCCCAGGCGGACGTAGTCGCCGAGGTTCGGCACGCCCGTGTGAACGACGGTGACGGCCGCGTTGAGGCCGGGCCGCTTCAGTGCCAGCAACAAGGCGAGCGGGCGGCCGATCGTCAGCCCGCGGCCGACGATGACGACGTGCTGGCCGCTCACGGGCACGTCGTAGGCGTGTAGCAGCTCCACGATCCCCGCCGGCGTGCAGGGCAACGGCCCGGGAGCGCCCATCACGAGCCGCCCGAGATTAACCGGGTGCAGCCCGTCGACGTCCTTGTCGGGGTCGACTGCCAACAGGGCCCGCTCTTCGTTCAGGTGCTTCGGCAATGGCAGCTGGATGAGCAGCGCGTCCACGTCAGGGTTCGAGCTGACCGAGCGCACGACCGACTCGAGCTCTGCCTGGCTGATGTCCCCCGGCAATTCCTCGTGTACGGACTCCACGCCGATCTCGGCACAGTCCTGGTGCTTCATCGCCACATAACGGGCGCTCGGGCCGTCGTCACCAACGAGGATTGTCCCGAGCCCTGGGGTGACGCCGACGACCCTCAGATCGGCGACCCTTTTCGACAGCTCGGCGCGCTCTTGGGCCGCGAGCGCCTCTCCGTCCAGCAGGATGGCGGACATCAGTGGCGGAAGTGGCGCTCGCCGGTGAGCACCATGGCGATCCCACGCTCGTCAGCGACTTCGATCACATCGTGATCGTGCACCGATCCCCCTGGTTGCACCACAGCGGTGACTCCGGCGTCGATCATCGCGTCCAGCCCGTCTCGAAATGGAAAGAATGCATCACTTGCACCTGCTCCTCCTTGTGCGCGGCCGGCAGCCTTACTGCCGGCGAGCCGGGCCGCGTCAACTCGGCTCTGCTGTCCACAACCGACACCTACGACCTGCCCACCGTAGGCCAAAACTATGGCGTTTGACGAAGTGAGCCCGCAGACCCGCCAGGCAAGTTCGAGGTCCTGCCACTGCTGCGCGCTCGGTGCGAGCTTGCTGGCGACCTGCCACGAGCCGGGAGCCGATCGGAAGCTGTCACGCTCTTGGACGAGGAAGCCGCCGTTGGTCTGGCGAAGACTGAGGCTCGCTCTCGAAGGCGCCGGCGCAGCGATGACCCGCATGTTCTTGCGTTTCTCGGCAAAGCGCGCGAGCGCACCATCGTCGAAGGCGGGGGCGACGAGCACATCGGCGAGAGGCCCCTCGACAATGCTGTTCCCGAGCGATTCGTCGACAGGCCTGGAGAGTGCGACGATCCCGCCGAAGGCCGCGACACGGTCGCCGTCGAGGGCCCGGCCGTATGCGGTCGTGATGTCTTTGTCGACCGCCACACCGCAGGGGTTCATGTGCTTGACGATGACCGCCGCGGCAAGATCACCGGCGAAACTGAGCCCGTCCGGGCCGATGAGCTCGTGGACGAGCTGCCATGCGGCCTCGGCGTCGAGAAGGTTCAGGTAGGACAGCTCCCGGCCGCCGTGCTGGACGGCTTCATCCCACCAGCCGGCAGTATGGCCCCTGGCGCGATACTGAGCCGCCTTTTGATGCGGGTTCTCGCCGTAGCGAAGGTCCCTGGCGCGCTCGAGCACGACGTGCAGCGTCGGCGGCAGGATTTCCCCGGAGTCCTCGGCACCGCTCTCGGTCTCGTCGAGCCAACTGACGATCGCGGCATCATAAGCGGCGGTGTGGGTGAAGGCGGCTCGTGCCAGGCGACGTCGCGTGAAATCGCTCACGACCCCGTCCCGGCGCAGCTCGTCGAGGACGAGGCCGTAGTCCTCGGGATGGACGACGACTGCAACGTGCGAGCAGTTCTTCGCCGCGGAGCGGATCATGGCGGGTCCCCCGATGTCCATCGTCTCGACCGAGGGATGCGCCTCGAAAGGGTACAGGTTGCACACGACGATGTCGATCGCGGTGATGTCCTGCGCGGCGAGGTCCTCGAGATGGGACCGGAGCGACCGGTCGGCAAGGATGCCGGCGTGGACGGCCGGGTGCAGCGTCTTCACGCGCCCGTCGAGCATCTCGGGCACCCCGGTGATCTCGGCTATCTCGGTGTGGGCGATCCCCGCGGCCCCGAGGACCTTTGCCGTGCCACCGCTCGCGACGAGCTCGATGCCGAGGGCGCTGAGACCCTTGGCAAGCTCTTCGAGGCCGGTCTTGTCGTATACAGACAGCAGCGCGCGCACCAAGCAAAGACGGTATCAGGGTGACGCGCGGGCGGTTCTTGCCGAGGGCTCATCGGCCCGGGATTGTTGGCGACGGCCACGATTCCGGGTGTTCAGGAGCCTGAGCCCAGCCAGAGTAGTGTTTATCTCACCCCGCCGGGGGCAGTGAAGCAGCGATGGCCGGCGTGGCGCGCATTGTCGGCGATGACGCGCTCGCTACGCTCGGTTCGAGACATGTCGGGACAGTGAGGGAGTGTTTTGAGCGAGGACCTCCAGGGCAACCGATGGTGGCTCGCATCTGACGGTCGGTGGTACCCCCCAGACCTGCATCCTGATGTCCGCGCGGGCGCACCGGCCGAACAAGACCGCAACAGGGCTCTCCTGAACGCCACGATCGGCGTCGCCCGGGTCCGGGAACGTGTCTATGCGGAGATCCACGGAGAGCGCGCACCGGAGCACTCCTCTGCCGGCAGCGCCGATGAAGGCCGCCGGGATG
Organism: Acidimicrobiales bacterium; assembly: GCA_049523315.1. Lineage (GTDB taxonomy): Bacteria > Actinomycetota > Acidimicrobiia > Acidimicrobiales > Bog-793 > Fen-455. The sequence continues at coordinate 38,293 of JBEKMZ010000040.1, forward strand.
CGGCGGAAAGCGGCGGGCACCGGCGTCCCGATCGCAGAGCTCTCCGTCACGGCTCCGAGCCACTCCCGCGTTTTCGAGAAACCGTCAGGCCGAAGGCGCCCACCGCAGCCGGAGAGTCGCCCCAAGCCGTCCGGCCGAGCCCCGAGCCTGGGGGGGGTGCGAGCCCGCAGGACCCCCGCCAACTCCTGCCCCGCTCGGCGTCTTGGCTCGACTTGCCCGAACCCCAAGCGCCCGGCCATGTGCCTTCGTCGCCACAGGCCCGCGTAGAGACACCTCGTTCGACGGTGCCGGGTTGGCAGTCGGCAGCAACGGCCGGGCGTACATGGCCACCCGCTCGGATCAGCTCTTCAGCACCTTCCGCGACAAGGATCGAGACGGCTCCGCCGCCGCCACCGATGTTGCAAGCCGCGCTGGCCGCCGTTCAGGCGGCACATCCGCCTCCGCCGCCTGTTCAGGCGGTGCCGCCCCTCGTCGAAGCCTCTTCGCCGTACCTCGAGGCCTGGCGGCCCGTCGTCGAAGAAGCGTCGCTTGAACTGCGTCCAACAGAGCACGCCAGCGCGCCGCCAGGGGGACGAGTCCTGCCACCGAGTGCGCGGCGCCGGCCTTCCAAAGTCCGGTCCACCTCGGACCTTCGCGACGCAGTCGCCGGCGCGGTGGCCCGCGCGGCGGCCCAGGGACCGTTGAGCCCGCACGGACTGGACGAGGAAGAGGACTCAGACTCCGATACGGGCTTGGAACACTCGGAGCTGACGCCGGAGACAGCCGAGGCGGACGACTCGGCTGTCGAGACCGCACCGGGTCCCGATAGCCCCGTGGTCCCCACCACCGAAGCACAACCGACATTCGGCCCGTCCGCCACCAGCGCAGACCTGCGGCCGGAGCCCTACGAGGAATTCGCGCGCCTGGCGGACCAGCAGGCCTTGGGCATCGTGCCACCGACCCTGCCCGACGGTTACACCTCCAGCTGGCCCCCGGTCGCGGTCGCCACGCCCGCCGAGACGGCCGAGGTTCTGTCAGACGAACCCACAGAGAAGCCCGACGGCGGCGGCACGGTCCCTGAGACACAGCTCGAGCCAGACGCGCTCGACGCGGACACGGTCGCTCAGGCTCAGGTGCCGCGGGACTCGCTCTTCGAGACCACGCTCATCGACGACCTGGTTGCCGAGGCGCTGGTGTCGCTGGACTCGCCACCCGCGAACCTCGTCGTCGAAGAGGCGGCCACCGAAGCCTCTGCGGCTCCGGACTCGCTCGAAGCGGAGTCGGCACACGACACCGAGGACGTCGTCATCGAAGAGACGCCCTTTCCCTTCGGCGAACGGCGCTCTGCTGCCCGCCAGGCCCGCAAGCCGCTACCGGCCGCTCTCCAAGAAGCAGTCGCAGCCGGTGCGGCACAGGACCTGAACGAGTCGGGGTCACAGCCCGCACCCGGTCAGTCTCCGTATTCGCCCGAAGGCAAGCCCGGAAAGGGTGATGCGGCCACCGCCACAGCCGGCGGCAAGGACCCAGGCAACACCAAGCCCCCTGGCGTCGTCCGCCGCTACGGCTCGGCGATCGCCATTGTGGTGCTCTTTCTCGCAGCAGGAGGTGTGGCGGCGGGAATCGCCGCCTTTCGCGGCCCGGTCAATCCGCCGGGGCTCTCGACGGTCGCCCAGGACCAGGCTGCTGCGAACGGCGCGGTCCTCACCTCCGCCGAGTTCCCGGCCGCCTGGCGATGGTCGGGCGCCAAGAGCACGGCGAACTCGTTCGGTCTCGGCTCCCCGCTCGTCACGCCCGCGATCGTGCAGAGCTGGCTGGCCGGCAACAAGGCGTGCTCCGCGGACCTGAACGCCGTCACCGCGGCGATGACACCGACTGTTGGCGACGTGACTGCCGTGGCTTACTCGCGGGCGGGCACGACGAACCCGCTCGGTGGCCCCTGGCAGATCGCTGATGCGATCGCCTTCCACACAAGTACCGGACAGGTGAGCTCCGACCTCGCGAGGATGCAGGCCGTCCTCGCGAAGCAAAGGGCGCAGCGGTGTGTGGCCCGGTTCTGGTCGGCCACCCTGCAATCGCAACTGCCGACGGGCTCCCTGGTGATGGTGACGGTCTCGCCACGATCTGTCCCGCAGCTGGCTGGCAAGCCCGCCGGGTGGGCGATGGAGATGCAGGGCACCGAGACGGTCGGGCAGACCTCGATCCCGCTACGGTGCCAGATCAGCTCATTCGCAGCCGGTCGTGCCCAGGTGTACTTCGTCGTGTCGTCGAGGGGCGCCGCCCTGCCCGCCGTCACGGCGGCAAAGGCTCTCAACGCTCTTGGAACACGAGCCGAGCGGCTGAGATCTCCGACAGCTTGAACGGCCGGCCTTAAAGGCGGCCTTGCGCGTGCTCAGCCCAGGTAGCTGTACAGCGGCATCGAGGCGGTGAGCTCGAGGACCCTCCCTGCAAGGGAACCGTCATCCTCCCCGCCGCGTGCCAGCGCGTCGGCGATGATCCCGCCCACCTGTGCGAACTGCTCGGGCCCAAAGCCCCTGCCCGCGAGTGCCACCGCCCCGAAGCGCAGTCCCGAGCGGGCCGGCTCTGAGAGCGGGTCGTAGGCGAGGCCGATCGCGTTCGCCGAGATCCCTATCTTGTTGAGCCGGCGAAGCGTCGAGCACGCCTCGACGCCGCCAGGCGAGAGGTCGACGAGGAACTGGTGGACGTCGGTGCCACCGGTGACGACATGGGCCCGGGTCCGGTCCTCCGACTCAACGAGCACCTGTGCCATCGTCCGGGCTCCCTCCAGGGTGCGCCCGATCCTCTCGCGGAAGGCCTCGGTTCCGGCCAGCTTGAAGGTGACGGCCTTGGCCGCGATCACCTGCGGCAGAGGGCAGCCCTGCTCGCCCGGATAGACGGCGGCGTCGATCTTCTCGGCGAGATCGCCGCGGCAGACGATGGCGCCACCCCTGGCGCCGCCGAGGGTCTTGTGGGTCGTCATCGTGCACACGTCCGCGTACGGGATTGGGTCGGGATGCATCTTGGCAGCGACAAGGCCGGCGAAATGCGCCATGTCGACTACCAGCGCTGCATCCACTTCGTCGGCGATATCGCGGAACGCCTCGAAATCGAGATGGCGGCTGTAACAGGACCAGCCGGCGAAGATCAGCCTCGGACGGTGACGGCGGGCAAGGTCGGCGACCTCGTCCATGTCCACAAGGCGGTTGTCCCGCCGCACGTGGTAGCCGAAGGCCTTGTAGTTGCGCCCTGCGAATGTCGAGTCGCCGCACTGGGTCGGATGGCCCCCGTGGGCGAAGTCGAAGCCCAAGACGACATCGCCGGGTACACAGAGCGCGTGCAGGACCGCGGCGTTGGCGCTCGCGCCCGAGTAGGGCTGGACGTTGGCGTGCTCGGCCCCGAAAAGGGCCTTCGCCCTCTCGATCGCCAGCGACTCGATCTGGTCGACCCACTCGCAGGTGTCGTAGTCACGTCTTCCGGGGTAGCCGTCGGCGTACTTCGCCGTGAGCACGGACCCCTGCGCCTCGAGCACCGCCCAGGGCGGCACGCTCTCAGACGCGACGAGGTCCAACATGTTGCGCTGACGGGTCAGCTCTCCGTCGACCGCCGCGCTCAGCTCTGGGTCGAGGTCGCCCAGACTCGAGTCGAATGGTCGATCGTCTCGTATCGGCATCCCGGCCAAAGTTAGTGGAGCCCGGCCGTCACCGGAACCGGGCCGGTTGCGGGACCCGACCTTTGCTCGCGTCGCGCGCGAGCCCTGCGGAGCGACAACGCCAGCACGGTGACACCGGCGGCGGCGCTCAGTGCACCGCCTCCGATGAGGCCCCAGCGGGCACCGAGCTCCTGGGAGATCCAGCCCACAAAGGGTGCCCCGAGCGGTGTGCCGCCCGCGAACACCATCATGTAGATGCCCATCACGCGCCCGCGCATCTCAGGGGCGGAGGCGAGTTGCACGCTCGAGTTCGCGGCGGTCGAGAAGGTGATGTTGGCAAGTCCGACGGGGACGAGGGCAATGGCGAGCAGGGCGAAGCTGGGCATCAGGCCTACGACGACCTCGAGCACGCCGAACGCGATCGCCCCGAGGATCACAAGACGTGTGGTCGGGTGCCGGCGTCGCGCCCCGAGAAGCGCCCCGACCAACGCCCCCGCCGCCAACAGCGACGAAAGCAGGCCGAACGACGCCGCCCCGCGGTGGAACACGACCTTGTCGACGAGAGCAAGCGTGATCTGGAAGTTGAGCCCGAAGGTGCCTACGACCCCGACGAGGATGATCGGCACGAGCAGCTCCCTGCGGGCCCGCACATAGGAAAGCCCCTCGCGCATGCTGCCCCGGTGGCGCTGCAGGCGAGGAGCAGGGAACAGCTCTGCAGGACGCATCATGAGAAGGCCTGCTATCACCGCCAGGAACGATGCCGCGTTGCCCAAGAAAGCCCACGCTGTGCCAACGCCGTCGATGAGCAGCCCTGCCGCAGCCGGCCCAAAGATGCGGGCGGCGTTGAAGGTGGCGCTGTTCAAGCCGACTGCGTTCGGCAGGTCATCACTGCCGACGAGCTCGGCCACGAACGACTGGCGAGTCGGGTTGTCAATAGCGGTCGCCATCCCGAGCAGGAATGCGAACAGATAGACGTCGTAAAGGGTCGCCGCCCCCGACAGGTCCAATAGCCCGAGCCCGAGAGCCAGCAGGGCCATACTGACCTGTGTCGCGAGTATCAGCTTGCGTTTCGAGAAGCGGTCGGCGATCACGCCGCCCTGCAGTCCGAAGAGCAGTATCGGTAGAAACTGCAGGCCGGTGGTTATCCCGATCGCGGTGCCGCTGTTGTGGCTGAGCCGCAGCACGAGCCAGTCCTGGCCGACGCGCTGCATCCAGCTGCCGGTGAGCGAGATGAGCTGGCCGCCCGCGAACAGGCGGTAATTGCGGACCCGGAGCGATACGAAGGTGCGGTTCATGACTCCGCGAGGACCTGCATTATCGGCGCGGCGAGGCGCAGCGCCTCGCGCTGTTTCGGGGATAGCTCTTCAAGGCGGCGCGCCAACCAGGCCTGTCGGCGGCTGCGGTCCTCAGCGAGCAGGGCGCGCCCGGCGTCGGAGAGCGCGATCACGCTCTGGCGCCCGTCGGTCTCGTGAGCATGGCGGTGGACGAGGCCGAGCTCCTCGAGCGCCCCGATCACCCGGGTCATCGACGGCGGCTGCACGCGCTCGATGGCGGCGAGCTGAGTCGGCGAAAGGGGGCCCCTCTGGCCGAGGATGCCGAGCACCGACAGCTGGCTGACGGTAAGGCCCTCGCTGCTCCGCTCGCTGCGCAGGCGCCGCTCGAGTCGCATGACCCCGACGCGCAGCGTGCTCGCCAGCTCGTGGATCTCGCCCGCAGGCTCTACGGCTACCCATTCAGCTGATCTGATCATATCCTTAGCATAGCTCATTAGCTTTGCTAACCAGTTCGGCTGGCGGTTCGGGCAGCGTCCTGCCCGGCCCGGACTAGTTGAGCTCGAGGGCTCCTTGAGCCGACTGACTGGCGAGGCGGACGTCGAAGCCTGCCTTGCGGGCCGCCTCGAGGACCTCTTTGGCGTGGTCGCGGTTGCGCGTCTCGAGCACGATGTGGACCGCAGTCTCGCGCACCGAGAGGTCGTAGCCCTCGCGCAGGTGGGCGACCGTGACGAGGTTCGCGCCGCTCTGGCCGATGCAGGTGAGCAAGCGGGCGAGGCTGCCCGGCCGGTCGGGGATGCGGGCGAAGAGGACGACTCTGCGTCCGGCGTTGGTCTCCTGGCGCCGGATGACCGGGGCCAACAGGCCAGTGTCGACGTTCCCGCCCGAGAGCACCACAACCGTCGTGCCCGACAATGGAGGCTTGATCCGGCCCGTCATCAGCGCGGCGGCGCCGACGGCACCGGCCCCTTCGACGACGAGCTTGGAGCGCATCATCAGCATCACCATCGCGTCGGCGATCTCGTTCTCCTTCACAGCCACGATCTCGTCAACATGGTGCTCGATCAACCCGAGCGTGATGCCGGCCGGGTGCTTCACAGCGATGCCGTCGGCGAGGGTGGCGCCGCCCGTCAGTGCGGCGGTCCGGTAGCTCTCGTGAGCTGAGAGGAAGGGCGCGCAGAGCGCGGCTTGCACGGCGACGACGCGCACGGCCGGTGCGAGGGCGTCGATGGCACAGCCGATCCCCGAAACGAGGCCACCGCCGCCGAGGGGGACGATGACCAAAGCAAGGTCATCGACCTCCTCGACGAGCTCGAGGCCGAGGGTTCCCTGCCCTGCGACGATCGCCGGGTCGTTGAAGGGATGGACGAAGTGCAGGCCCGCCTCGCGGGCGCGCGCCTCGGCGAGCACGACGCAGTCATCTAGCGCGTCGCCCTCCAAGTGCACGGAGGCCCCGTAGCCCATCGTCGCCTCCGCCTTGGAGATGGAAGCCTCCGCCGGCATGTAGACCTCGCATGCCACACCTGCCGACCTGGCCGCGAGCGCGGCGGCTTGGGCGTGGTTGCCCGCCGAGGCCACGACGATGCCGGGCATAGCATCCTCGCCGAGGGCGGCGAGCTTGGCCGAGGCGCCGCGGATCTTGAACGAGCCCGTCCGCTGGAGGTTCTCCGCCTTCAGGACGACGCGCGCACCGCTGAGCTCGCTGAGCACCCGAGAGTTGAAGATCGGGGTCTCGACCGCGATTCGACACACGGCAAGGCGTGCGGCCCGGATCTCCTCGAGCCCGACCTCCGCCACCGGGACGGCCTAGAGCGCCCGCACGAGCTCGACCATGAGCTCGCCGGCTTCCGTGGGGTTTTTCGCAACGCGGACCCCCGCTGCGGACAGGGCCTCCATCTTGGCCTTGGCCGTGCCCTTGGAGCCCGAGATGATCGCGCCGGCGTGGCCCATCTTGCGCCCGGGAGGTGCGGTTACCCCGGCGATGTAGGCGACGACGGGCTTGTCCATGGACGAGGCGATGAACTCCGCTGCCCGCTCCTCGCCGTCCCCGCCGATCTCTCCGATCATCAGCACGGCCCTGGTCTCGGGATCTTGCTGGAAGGCGGTGAGCACGTCGACGAAGCTCGAGCCCGGCACCGGGTCGCCTCCGATGCCGACACAGGTCGTCTGGCCGACCCCTTGCTGAGAGAGCTCGTGCAGGGCCTGGTAGGTCAAGGTACCGGAGCGGCTGACGACCCCGACTGGTCCGCCCGGCAGGGCGATGTCGCCTGAGGTGATGCCGATATTGCACTTTCCCGGCGAGATGATGCCCGGGCAGTTCGGGCCGATCAGCCTGATGCCGGGAAAGTCGCGGGTGAGCCGGGCGTTGACGAGGGCCTCGTCCTTGGCGGGGATGTGCTCGGTGATGCAGACGATCACTCCGATGCCTGCGGATGCGGCGTCGAGGATCGCCCCCGGGGCGGCCCTCGGCGGCACCGCGATGAAGCTCGCCGTAGCGCCTGTCGCGGCGACGGCTTCTGCGACCGAGTCGAAGACGGGAATGCCGTCCACGTCCTGGCCGCCCTTGCCGGGGGTGACCCCGGCCACGACCTTCGTGCCGTAGTCGCGGTTGCGTAGGCCGTGAAAGCGGCCCTGGCTCCCGGTAAGTCCCTGCACGACCACGCGGGTCGTCTCGTCGACGAAGACGCTCACAGCTCCGAACCTCCTTCGGACCGGGTGGCGGCGGCAAGCTCGACCGCGCGCCGGGCGGCGCCGAGCATCGTCCGCTCGCTGATGATCTTGTCCGAGGCGGCCTCGGCGATGATCCGGTGTGCCTCGGTGGCGTTCGTGCCGTCGAGGCGCAGCACTATCTCGGCGGCGATGTCGACCCGGCCGAGGGCGCTCACAATGCCGCGGGCGACCTCGTCACAGCGCACGATCCCGCCGAAGATGTTGACGAGGATCGAGCGCACGCTCGGGTCGAGGTTGATCACCTCGAGCGCGCCCGCCATCACGTCTTCGTCGGCGCCGCCGCCGACGTCCAAAAAGTTGGCCGCGGCGCCGCCGACCTGGCTCACCACGTCGACGGTGCTCATGGCGAGGCCGGCCCCGTTCGCGATGATCCCGACCGAACCCTCGAGAGCTATGTACGAGAGCCCCTTGGACTTCGCGAGGCGCTCGCGCTCGCTCGTCTCGCCCAGGTCGTCGATCTCGGCCCACTCCGGATGGCGGAAGGCGGCGTCGTCGTCCAGGGTCACCTTCGCATCGAGCGCCCTCACCTCGCCCTCGGTCGTGAGCACGAGCGGGTTGATCTCAACGAGGTCCGCGTCACCGACGATGTAGCACTGATAAAGCTTCAAGAGGATCTCGGCGGCACCCTCGCGTGCCTCGTCATCGAGCCCAGCGCGCTCGACCAGGTCGCGCGCGGCCTCGAGGGAAAGGCCGTCGAGGGGATTCACGTGCAGCCGTGCGACGGCGTCGGGGTCCTCCTCGGCCACCTTCTCGATCTCGATCCCGCCCCGGGCCGAGACCATCGCGAGATGCAGCTTGGCGGAGCGGTCGAGCGTGAAGCTCGCGTAGTACTCCTTGGCGATGTCGGTGGCCTTCTCGATCCACAGTCGGCGCACGACGTGGCCCTTTATGTCGAGGCCCAAGATGTTGCCGGCGTGCTCGGTGACCTCAGCTTTCGAGGCGGCGAGCTTCACGCCACCGGCTTTGCCCCGGCCGCCGGTCTGAACTTGGGCCTTCACGACGACGGGGTAGCCGAGCCGCTCGGCAGCCGCCTCGGCCTCGGCCACCGAGTCGGCTACCTCCCCGGGCGGCACGGGCAGGCCGTATCGCGCGAAGTACTGCTTGCCCTGGTACTCAACTAGGTCCACCGGTCACCTTCCTGTCGGTCGCTTCGGTCCTCGGACCTCGGCAGCTTCAGCTCACTCGCTGTTGACACCCGATTGCCCGGTATCCGCGCGCTCACGGGAGTCGAGAGCATCCTCGAGCCAGGACGCGATCTCGGGCAAATGTGCCCCGGGAGTGAACACAGCCCTTACGCCTGCTGCTTTAAGCGCCTCGATGTCGCGCTCGGGGATTATCCCGCCCACGACCACGATCACGTCCTCGAGTCCCTCGGCCTTGAGGCCGTCCAGCACCTTCGGCACCAAAGTGAGGTGGGCCCCCGACAACAGCGAGAGGCCGACCGCGTCGGCGTCCTCCTGCATGACGGTGCGGACGACCTGCTCGGGCGTCTGGTGCAGGCCCGTGTAGATCACCTCGAAGCCGGCGTCACGCAACGCCCGGGCGATCACCTTTGCGCCTCGGTCGTGTCCATCGAGGCCCGGTTTGGCCACGACGATGCGGTAGCGACGTTCCATTCCAAGGCGATACTAGGCAGCAACCGGTGCGCGGAGCCCAATCGGGCTGTCAGGGCTTGAGGGCGGGGAGCACGATGAAGGCGATAAGGCTCAGGTGCAAGGCGGCTGCCACGACGACGCAGGAGTGGAAGACCTCGTGGTAGCCGAAGACCGTGGGCCACGGGTCGGGCCGCCTGCGGGCGTAGATGACAGCGCCCACCGTGTAGAGCAGTCCCCCGGAGAGCATGACCGAGAAGCCGGCAACGCCCAGGTAGTGGAAGAACTCCGGCATCGCCCCGACGGCGATCCACCCGGCCGCTACATATGGCAGTGCCACCGCCCATTTGGGGGCGTCCAGCCACACGAAGCGCATCACGATCCCTGCGACACACGCCCCCCAGACGAGTCCGAGCACGATCCAGGCGTCGTTGTCCGGCAGGCTCAGGCCGGCGACAGCGGTGTAGGTGCCCGCGATACATACGAAGATCATCGAGTGGTCGGCATGGCGCATACGCCGGCGGGCGACATCCGACCAGCGGACCCGGTGGTAAACAGCGCTCGTAGTCAGCATCGCCCAGACCGCGCAGCAAGCCACCGCCGCGCAAACTTCGGCCTTGGTCCCGTTCGCCTCGAGGCCTATGAGCGGCCCGACGGCGAGCATCGCGACCGAGCCGCCGAGGTGGAACCACCCGCGAAGTAGTGGCTTTTGCTTCTCTGCCACGGGCAGCTTCGCTTGGGCCACCGGCACCACGGAGGCCACACTACCTACTGGTCGGTAGGCTCGCTAGGCGGAGGACCGGGTCGCTCGAGCGGGCTCAATGCGAGCAGGAAGCGCTTCTCACCCTGCTTCGGGAAGCAAATCGTTGCCCGCGCGTCCTCGCCCTCGCCCTCCACCTCGATCACCACCCCTTGGCCGAAGCGGGCGTGAACGACCGCATCACCGGGCACGAGGCCGAGCTGCTCGGCACCGCTGCTCGCCGGGGCCGCCGCAGCTGCCCGGCCACCGCCCGCGCTCGCGCCGGGTGTGAAGCGACCGGCCCCGCTGGTGGAATTGCTCCAACGCGGGCTGCTTGCGCTTGCCCTCCCCGCGCCGATTACGATCCCCTCCCCGACGTCTTCTACGAGCTCGTCCGGGATCTCTTTCAGGAACCGGCTCGGGAAGCTCTGCTGGATGCTGCCGAAAAGAAGCCGGCTCCACGAGTGGGTCAGATAGAGGCGCTCGCGGGCGCGGGTCACCCCGACGTAGCAGAGCCGGCGCTCTTCTTCCAGCTCGTCCGGCTCGCTCAAAGACTGCGAGTGCGGGAAGAGCCCCTCCTCCATGCCGGTGAGGAACACGACACGGAACTCGAGTCCCTTGGCCGAGTGAAGCGTCATGAGCGAGACGCTCGCCCCGTCGTCGGCCGCGTCGGTGGCGGCGACGAGCGCCGTCGACTCCAAGAAGGACTCCAGATCGGAGTGCTCGGAGGCCGTGTTCATTAGCTCGGCGAGGTTCTCGACCCGGCCCTCGGCGTCGATGGCCCGTGAGCCCCCGATGTCGATCTCGGCCTCGAGCAGGTCCCTGTAGCCGGTGAGCTCGAGGATCAACTCGATCAGCTTGTCCGGCGGTCCCTCGACGAGCTCGCGAGAGCGAAGCTCTTCGAGCAGCTTCAAGAAGCCCCTCACTCCTGAGAGAGCCTTGCCCGACACGCCTGCCTCCTCGGCATGCGCGAGCGACCCGGCGAAGCCGACCCCACTGTCTGCCCCGAAGGCGATTAGGCGCCCGACGGTCGTGTCGCCGATGCCGCGCCGCGGCGTGTTTATGATGCGGCGCAGCGACACCTCGTCGCCGGGATTGGCCACTGCGCGCAGGTAGGCGAGGACGTCGCGGATCTCGCGGCGGTCGAAAAAGCGCGTCCCCCCGATCACTGTGTAGGCGATCCCACGGTCCGCCAGCGCCGTCTCGAGGGCGCGACTTTGTGCGTTTGTCCTATAGAACACGGCGATGTCGCTGTAGTTGATGGCCTCGTCGCGCTGCAGGGCGGCGATCTCGGTCGTCACGAACCAGGCCTCGTCACGGTCGTCGCCGGCGCGGTAGCGCCGGATCCGGTCGCCTTCGCCGAGGCCGCTCCACAACCGCTTCTCCTTGCGCATGAGATTGTTGCCGATGACGGCGTTGGCGGCGTCCAGGATGGTCTGGCTGGAGCGGTAGTTCTGGTCGAGGACGATCATCGTCGCGTCGGGAAAGGCACGCTCGAACTCGAGCAGGTTGCGCATCTCGGCACCGCGGAAGCGGTAGATGCTCTGGTCCGTGTCGCCCACGACACAGACGTTGCGACGGGCCCGTCCGAGCTGGATCACGAGCTCGTTCTGGACGACGTTTGTGTCCTGGTACTCGTCCACGAGGACGTGCTCGAAACGCTCCTGGTACGTCTCGAGGACATCTGGGTTCTCTCGGAACATGCGCTCGGTGCGCACCAGCAGGTCGTCGAAGTCCATCGCGTTGGCCGCCACTAAGCGCCGCTCGTACTCGGCGTAGGCGTCGGCGATGCGGCGCTCGTAGATGGTCCCGGCCCGCGCCGCGTACGCCCCGGCGTCAACGAGGTCGGACTTGGCGGAGCTGATGACGCCGAGGACGGCCCGGGGCGGGAAGCGCCGGTGGTCGATGCCGAGGTCGTCCAAGACGTGCTCGACGAGGCGACGGGAGTCGCCGTCGTCGTAGATGCTGAAGCCGGGCCGGTAGCCGATTCGCTCCACGTTGCGGCGCAGCATCCGCACGCAGGCGGCATGGAAGGTAGACACCCACATCCGCTCGGCGTCTGGCCCGACGAGCTCGACGACGCGGCGTCGCATCTCGTCGGCCGCCTTGTTGGTAAAGGTGATGGCAAGGATCCGCCACGGCGCCACGCCGGAGGCGACGAGACGGGCGATGCGCCGCGTGAGCACCCTGGTCTTACCCGACCCGGCGCCAGCCACGACCACGAGGGGGCCGCCGTCGTGGAGGACCGCCTCGCGCTGGGGTCCGTTCAGGTCAGCCACGAGCTCCGCGATGACCTCCTCTGGCGAGCGGCCCGACCCGAACGCCCACTTGGCCAGTTCGCCGCCGGGGGGCGCGTCGGCGTCGGGGAGTGCGGGCAGCCTCTCGGCCCTGGCGCGACCGCCGATCGGGGGCAGGTCTCCGAGAAGGTCCCACTCCTCGTCTCCCCAGTTCGCGGGAGACCGTGGAGGCAGAGACGACATCACACCCGACACTACCGGCGCTCGCCACGGTTGAAGGGCAGGCTCGAACAAGACCAGCTGAGCGGTTCGCATCGGTTCGGGTCCCACTGCGCGGGAGAAGAAGCCTTGCTTCTCTAGCCCGGTGGGCAGGTGACCGCCTTCAACCGCACCCGGCCACGATCAGCACCTACCCGATGGAGGGGAGTCACAGGACTGGGTCGCCCGCTTAGGATCTGGCGGCCTTGGCCCCTGTCACGAGTCGCTCCCGGTCGAACATCCGAGACACGAGTCGCAGTGCCTGCGCGTCGATCACCAGCAGCCCGAGCGCAAACAGGGCCGCCACCGAGAATGTCGGATGGATCACACCGATCCCCAGCAACACGACCACGCCAAGAGGCGGGAAGCTGGCGATCATTCCGAGCTGCTGGGCGACGCGGATCTCACTCGCCCTGACAGACACCGCCATGCCAACCACGATCGCCCAGCCGGCCAACAGTGGAGTGAACAGGACCAGGGCAAGCAGAACCGGGCCCTGATGGAACACACCGGAAGCCGTCGCGGGGTTGGCGAACAGCCAAACGACGGCGAGAAAGACTCCGAACACCGTGTACGCGAGCGCCAAGGTGGGAATCATCACGGCCGCGGCCTTGCCCAAGATGAACTCCGGGGTGCGAATTGGCGTCGTGAGCAACGGCTCGAGTGTCCCTTGCTCGCGCTCGCCGACGACGCAGTACGCGGCGAGGGTGGATGGTGTGATGACCGGAATCAAGAGCAGGAGGAGGAGCGGAAGGCTGTAGTACGTGTTACTCGCCGGCGCTGGCGAACCGAGGAAGATCGAAAGGGTCGGCTGGATTAGGAAGATGACCGGAAGGATGACCATGGCGACGACGATGGACCGTTTGCGACGGTAGTCCCGCAGCTCCTTGCGGACGACGGCACGGACGCGTGTGGCATCGACGCCCATCACTGCTTGCGGACCTCGACGTCGTCGTCGATCAGTTCGAGGTAGACGTCTTCGAGCGAGTGCTGAGCTTCGCTGATGGAAAGGACATCGGCACCGGCACCGACAAGGCTCCGTGTCACCTCAGGTGCGGCAAGCCTCGGATCGGACACCGAGAGCACATAGGAGCCGCGATCTTCGCAGTGCCAGCCCTCGACGGAGGTGATGTGGGCGAAGAGCTTGCCGGGGTCGCTGAGCGGCGCGAGCGTCTTGACGACGAGCGCGCTCTTGAACAGCTGCTCTCGCAGGTCCTCTGGCCGTCCGACCGTTCGCAGCGTCGTGTTCAAGATGGCAACGCGGTCACAGAGCTTCTCGGCTTCGTCGAGCCGGTGGGTTGTGAGAAAGATCGTCACTCCTTTTTGCCGGAGCCCGTTGATCAACTCATGCACCTCGCGAGCGGCCACCGGGTCGAGGCCAGAGGTCGGCTCGTCGAGGAACATGATCACCGGGTCGCTCAGCAACGTTCGTGCCAGGCCGACCCGTTGGCGGAGACCTTTGGAGAGTCCTCCGCAGAGATCTCCCGCACGATCGCTGAGGTTGACGGCCTCAAGGGCATCTTTGATGCGCGGCCCGGCCGGATGCAGACCGTAGAGACCGGCGAAGTACTGCAGGTTCTCGGTGACGGTCAGACGAAGATAAAGACCTGGTGACTCGGGCATGATCGAAATGCGCTGACGGATCTCCATTCCGTTCTCGGGGCTGAGTGGGATCCCCGCGACGGTGGCGGTGCCCGAGGTCGGGGTGATCAAAGTACCGAGCGCGCGGACCGTCGTGGTCTTGCCGGCGCCGTTCGGGCCCAGGAAACCGAAGACCTCCCCGTGGGCGACCTCGAAGGACACCTCGGAAAAGGCGGTCCGTCCGCCGAAGCGCTTCGTGAGCTGATCGACGACGAGGGCGAGCTTGGCTTCGTTGCCGTCGAGCGCCCGTGCATCGGTGCTCGGCAGGGGGCGCGCGACCGACGACGCGGGCGCATACGGCTCTGTTCTCAAACCGGCGTCAGCTAGCTCGAGCTCTGTTGGTTGGTGTGGAGCCGCCGCTCGGGTGATCTGTCTGGAGGCGCCATCGCCGGTCTCGTCGGGCTTGAGGCTGATCCAGACATCGTGTTTCACGAGGCTCACGAACAACCAGATGATCGACCGCTGGACGAACAGAGGACTGCGGGCTCGCGACCGACACGAAAATCCGACGACCTGCCCCTCGATTGCCTCAAAGGGCTTCTCGGGACTGAGAAGAAGCCGCATCGACCTCACGCGTAAGGCGTGGGGTCCCGGTTCGACTGGTATTTCGATTGTCTGCGCGTTGGCGATCGAACCAACGACTCGCCCATCGATCACGAACTGCCAGTTCCGGCCGTGGTTCGACTGGTTCGAGCCCCAGCCCTTTCGCGAGAGCCTCACGGTTGCCGCTGCGGTCATGATGTCGTTCTGCTCACCGTTGGATACCGGCCGCACTGACAGGGCCCTCCTCCCGAGGTTGACGGAACGGAACCCGCGAGGATGCGGAGTCAACATGGCGACGTCCATCCCGGCTAGGAGCGGTCGCCCACTTTCCTCGCCGGCGCCGGACGGCGCCACCCCCCAAAGCCATGGCTCGCCCCCAGATCAGAGGCAAGTTTATTGTCGGAGGGAGTTGTCAAGGCGCCCGCGAGTCGATCCGCCGCGCGGGTCGCGGTACCCGGCCTACGGCCTGTACGGACCGCTGCGCGCGTCGTGCTCATTCCCACTCGATGGTGCCGGGGGGCTTTGAGGTCACGTCGTAGGCGACGCGGTTGACCCCCTGCACCTCGTTGATCACTCGGCTCGATATGCGCTCGAGCACCTCGTAGGGCAGCCGGGCCCAGTCGGCGGTCATCGCGTCCTCGCTCGTGACCGCCCGGATGATGATCGGGTAGGCGTATGTCCGCTCGTCGCCCATCACCCCGACCGAGCGGATCGCGGGAAGGACCGCAAACCACTGCCAAAGCTGTTTGTCGAGACCCTCGCGGGCGATCTCCTCGAGAACGATCTCGTCGGCGAGGCGGAGGATCTCGACGCGCTCGGGGGTCACCTCGCCCACGATGCGCACCGCGAGGCCGGGGCCCGGGAACGGCTGGCGCCAGACCATCTCGGGCGGCAGGCCGAGCTCTTCGCCTATCGCCCGGACCTCGTCCTTGAAAAGGAGCCGGAGCGGCTCCACGAGCTCGAGGTTCATCTCCTCTGGGAGCCCGCCGACGTTGTGGTGCGACTTGATCGTGGCCGCGTGCGAGGTCCCCGACTCGATCACGTCCGGGTAAAGCGTCCCCTGGACGAGGAACTTGGCGTCCTTTTGCTCGAGGGCCACCTCCTCAAAGAGGCTGATGAACAGGCGGCCGATTGCCTTGCGCTTGTCCTCCGGATCGCTCACACCCTCGAGGGCCTCGAAGAAACGCTGCGAGGCTTTCACGTGCACGAGGTCGATGGCGAACTGGTTCAAGAAGGTGGTCTCGACCTGTTCGCTCTCCCCCGACCGCATGAGGCCGGTGTCGACGAAGACCGCGGTCAGCTGGTCCCCGACCGCCTTGTGAACGAGCGCGGCCGCGACCGCCGAGTCGACCCCGCCCGAGAGGGCGCAGAGCAGATGGCCGGAGCCGACCTGGGCGCGGATGGCCTCGACCTGAGAGTCGATCACCGAGGCGTGCGTCCATGAGGGCCGGCATCCGCAGACCTCGAACACGAATCGCCGCAACAGCTCCTGTCCCCGCTCGGTGTGCACCACCTCAGGGTGGAACTGCACCCCGTAAAGGGCGCGCTCGTGGCTCTCAAGGGCCGCCACGGCGACATCGGCGGTGGCCGCGGTCACCTTGAACCCCTTCGGTGCCCCGACGATCGAGTCCCCGTGGCTCATCCAGACCTCGCTCGAGGCGGGCCAGCCGTCCATGAGCACCGAGGTCCCTCGCGCCAAGAGGGTGGTACGGCCGAACTCGGCCGTGCCTGTGCGGGCCACCTGCCCGCCGAGCATCTGGGTAAGGAGCTGGGCCCCGTAGCAGATACCGAGCACAGGCAGGCCCGACTCGAACACGCCCGCGTCCAAAGAAGGGGCCGAGGGCGCATAGACCGAGCTCGGCCCGCCGGAGAGGATGACGCCGCGGGGCTTTCGGGCAAGCATCTCGGCCGCGGTCATCGTGGCGGGGACGATCTCGGAGTAGACGTGCTCCTCCCGCACGCGCCGGGCGATCAGCTGTGCGTACTGCGCCCCGAAGTCGACGACGAGGATTGTGTCGTAAGCAGGCGCCATCTCCGGGCCGCTAGTTGCCCATGCCGATGGACTGGGCCCGCTGCAGCTGCTTGCCCTCGGTCTGAAGCGCCGGGGCCACCATGACCTCGGCCTTGTGGAACTCACGGATCGTCTCGTAGCCACAAGTCGCCATGGAGGTGCGCAGCGCCCCAAACAGGTTCATCCGTCCGTCGTTCTCGTGCGCAGGGCCGAGGAGGACCTCGCGGATCGTGCCGCGCTGTTCCACCCTCACCCGAGCTCCCCGGGGCAGGCTCGGGTGGAACGTGGCCATACCCCAGTGGTAACCGCGCCCGGGCGCCTCGTGCGCCGCCGCCAGCGGCGAGCCGATCATGACCGCGTCGGCACCGCAGGCGATGGCCTTGGCGATGTCGCCCCCGCGGCTCATACCGCCGTCCGCGATCACCTGTACATAAACGCCCGTCTCCTCGAGATGGCGCGACCTCGCCCCGGCCACATCCGCGATGGCCGTCGCCTGCGGCACGCCGATGCCGAGCACACCCCGGGTCGTGCAAGCGTTTCCAGGCCCGACGCCGCACAGCACCCCAGCGGCTCCGGTACGCATGAGGTGCAGGGCGGCCTGGTAGGAGGCGCACCCGCCGACCACGACCGGGATCTCGAGCTCACGGATGAACCTCTTCAAGTTGAGCGGCTCGGAGTTCTTCGAGACGTGCTCGGCCGAGACCACCGTCCCCTGGATCACGAGCAAGTCGAGGTCGGCCCCGAGCACGGCCGCGGCGAGCCGGGCAGCTCTCGCAGGCGTGACTGCCCCGCAAGCGGTGACGCCCCCCTCCTTGATCTCGCGGATGCGCTGGCCGACGAGCTCGGGCTTGACCTCCTCGAGATAGATCTGCTGCATGCGGGCGGTCGCCTTGTCCGCTGGGAGCTCAGCGATCTCTGCCAGGAGTGGTTCGGGATCCTCATAACGGGTCCACAACCCCTCGAGGTTGAGAACGCCGACGCCGCCGAGGCGGCCGATCTCTATGGCCGTCGCAGGGCTCACGACGCCGTCCATGGCGGAGGCCATCAAGGGCAGCTCGAAGTCGTAGGCATCGATCTTCCAGGAGATGTCGACGTCCTCTGGGTCGCGCGTGCGTCTCGAGGGGACGATCGCGATGTCGTCGAAGCCGTAGGCCCGGCGACCGGTTTTCCCGATCCCGATCTCGATCTCGCTCACCAGTTGCCTCCTGTCGGTGCCGCGCCCATAGAACCCATCAAACTAATGCGAAGCCCGCCGCCGCTTCAGATCCGGCTTGGACCTTGGCAAACGCGAGCAGGCTCGCCTCAACGCACGATAAGGCGGGCGGCGATCGCGAACGGGAGCGCCGCGATCGCGAGCACGACGACCCTGAGCCAGTACGGCGAGCCGGCGCTCGCGAAGAACGCCTGGTTGATCGCGCGGACAGGGACGTTCGGAAGCGTGCTGTGGCTGGAGAGGATCCGGGGAAGGAACGAGGTCGCGATCAGCGCCGCCAGCGCGGCGAGGGGAGCGGCGACGAGCGGTCCCGTGGCAGCCACGGCGATCCCCGCTGCGGCAAAGGCCAGCACGGCCACCCCGATCGCGGTCCCGTGCGGCAGGTAGAAAAAGGCGGCTACGCCAAGCGCGCCGAGGAGGACCGCGATCAGCGCCCGGAGGTGCAGCGTCGTGCGGGCGGCATAGATGAGCAAGAGAGCGGCCACACCGGGAACGAGCACCGAGACGATCGCTGTGATCCCCTCTACGACGCGCCGCGAGGCACCGTGTCTGGCGGCGGCGCGCACGAGGGCGTGGCCCCCGGAGCCCGCGATGCGAAGTGCCGTGTCTGAGAGCGACGTCGCCGCGCCGGCGAAGTAGGGCAGCTTGCCGATCCCGATGGCGACGCCGGCGGCGACGCCCAAGAGAAGCCAGATCCGACCCTTCAGCATCGCCCGTCTCGTTCCGGCGCCGGTGGTGCGCGCCGTACGCGCCGGCGGTAGGGTCGGCATTTCGTCAACACCAACCACTTGGCGCCGCGGCCCACCTCGCGCGACACGGCGCTCCCCGGAAAGGTCAGCGCCATGCAGGTAACACGCTTCGGCTTGCAGATACCCAACTTCACCTTCCCCGGCGTGGAGGACGGGGAGCTGTTCGAAAAGGTCGACCAGATCGCGGTGACCGCCGAGGAATCGGGGTTCGACTCGGTGTGGGTGATGGACCACTTCTACCAGATCCCAAACGTCGGGCCGCGAACCGACCCCATGTTCGAGGCTTACACCTTGCTCGGTGCGATCGCGGCCCGCACGAGGCGCGCTTCGCTCGGCGCCATGGTGACGGGCGTCACCTACCGCAACCCGGCCCTTTTGGCCAAGATCGTGACGACGCTCGACGTCATCTCCTCGGGCCGGGCCATCTTGGGCATCGGGGCGGCGTGGAACGACGACGAGCACACCGGTTACGGCTTCGGCTTCCCGTCGGTGCCCGAGCGCCTCGAACGCCTAGAGGAGGCCCTGCAGATCTGCCACGCCATGTTCAGCGAGGAGGCTCCCAGCTTCGCCGGCCGGTATTACACGATCGACGCAGCCCTGAACCGGCCCCGCCCGATCCGGCCAGAGGGCATCCCCATCCTCGTCGGGGGCGGCGGCGAGCGCAAGACCTTGCGCCTCGTGGCGAAGTACGCGGACGCCTGCAACCTCTTCGGCGACTTGGCGACGGTCCGTCACAAGCTCGAGGTGCTCGAGGCGCATTGCGAAGCCGTCGGGCGGGACCCGGCCGAGATCACCAAGACCCGTCTCGGGACGATCATCGTCGCGGAGACGACCGCCGAGGCGGAGCACAAGACGGCCCGGATGGCCGAGGCGCGCGGCATCGACGCGGCGGCGTTGCGCGGGTTCATCTTCGTGGGCAACCCCGACTCGATCTGCGAGCAGGTCGCCCCGTTCCTCGACGCCGGTCTCGACGGCATGATCTTCAACATGCCCGACTCGGAGCAGATAGCGCCCGTGCGCCTCGCTGGGACCGCGCTGAGCGCCGCCTTCGGCTGAGCCCACCTCGGCGCCCTCAGGTGGGTGCCGGCGGGCACAGCAGGTCCCGGGCGGCCTCGCGCACGAGCTCGCTCAGCTCCTCGGTCGGGATGTCGGCGAAGACCTCCCCCGAGAGCACAAGGGGGCCCATCACCGCCCCCGCCGTGCAGGCCATCCGTACGCGCTCGCGCGCTGAGAGGGCTGGGTTCGCCAGCACCTGGCGGAACAGGATGTCGAGGTCCTGGTGCTCGGCGTCATGGCCGTGGCGGTGCAGCTCCTCGAGGGCCGCCCGGTTGCGCTCGTGGAGCACGAACAGGCTGCGGTGGCGCAGTATCTGCTCGACGAGACCGTCGAGGAGCTTAAGCCAGCCGTCGGGACCGAGCTCCCCGAACTCGACCGTGCTCAGGGCACCGCGCCCGAACTCGTGAAGGCGCATATGCAGGGCAAGGAGGATCTCGTCCTTGCTGGAGAAGTGATAATAGATCGCGGCTTTCGAGAAACCTAGCCGCTCCGCGATCTGACGCAATGAGGTCTTCTCGTAGCCCTGCCCGGTGAACAGCTCCATGGCGATGTCGAGGATGCGCTCGCGCGTCGTCTCCTGCGACCCGTCCTCCCCCACCTTCGTCGTGTCCTTGACCATGCCGGCCATTCTACTTGACAACCGGTAAGTAGCTCACTTACCATCCGACAAGTTAGTAGCTCGCCTCTCGAGGACGGGGACACAGAGGATGCCGACCGAATCCATGATCCAGGCGGAGGGCTTGAAGAAGCGCTACGGCGCCACGGTGGCCCTGGCCGGGGTCGATCTCGACGTGCCGACCGGCTCCATCCTCGGGATGCTCGGGCCGAACGGGGCCGGCAAGACGACCGCAGTGCGCATCTTGACCACGCTCGCGATCCCCGACGGGGGCAGCGCCCGCGTCGCCGGTTACGACGTCGTCGGCGAGGCCGCGCAGGTGCGACGCTACATCGGCGTCACCGCGCAGGATGCCACCCTCGACGAGATGCTCACTGGCCGCGAGAACCTGGCCATGATCGGGCGCCTTTCCGGCCTGCACCGCGCACAGGCACGGGCGAGGGCGGTCGAGCTGCTGGACCAGTTCGATCTCGCCGATGCATCCGACCGGGTGCTGAAGGGCTACTCGGGTGGCATGCGCAGGCGCCTCGACCTCGCCGCGGGCCTGGTGACGCGACCCCCGGTGCTGTTCTTGGACGAGCCGACCACGGGCCTCGACCCAACGAGCCGGGTGAGGATGTGGGGTGTCATCCGCTGTCTTGTCGCAGAGGGGGTGACGCTCCTGCTCACGACGCAGTACCTCGACGAGGCCGATGAGCTTGCCGACCGGATCGTGGTCGTCGATCACGGCATGGTCATCGCGGTGGGGACCGCCGCCGAGCTCAAGACCAAGGTCGGCGGGGCCCGCCTCGAGGTGACGCTGAACTCCGCCGACCCGACCGCCGTCAGCACCCTCGGACCCTTCGTCGCCGGTGAGATCCACCTCAGCCACGACGGGCGCCGGCTGCGGGCGCCCGTGCGCAGCGGGGACGGGCTCGCCACGACGATCGTGCGGGCCCTTGACGAGGCAGGCATCACCGTCGACGACGTGACATTGCACCAGCCCTCGCTCGACGACGTGTTCTTCGCCCTCACCGGCCACCCGGCCGAAGACGCCCAAAGCTCGGAGCCGAGTGGGGAGCCACCGGGCGGCGAGGCGTCCGAGACGGACAAGCCATCGGAGACCGACAGGGAGGTCGCGTTCAGATGACCGTCACGACGACGCCCGTCGCGCCGGTCGCAGCGTCCTTGGCCGATCGGATGATCCGCCAGCTGAGCAACGTCGCCGTCCTCACGGGTCGCAACCTTCGCCACATCTCGCGCGAGCCAATGCAGCTCTCTGATGTCACGATCCAGCCCGTTTTGTTCACGGCGCTGTTCGTTTACGTCTTCGGGGCGGGCATGATCCTCCCGAACGGAGGCAGCTACGCCAACTTCGCCATCGCCGGCATGCTGGCCCTCAACCTGACAACCTCGGCCATGGGGACCGCGGTCGGGCTCAGCAACGACTTAAACGGCGGCATCATCAGCCGTTTCCGCTCGCTGCCGATGTGGCGACCGGCGGTGCTCGTGGGACGGTCCGTGACAGACCTGTTGACAGCGATGATGTGCACCTTCTTCGTCCTTGTCACGGGCCTGCTCGTGGGCTGGCGCCCGGAGGCAAGCGCCGCGTCGAGCATCGGGGGCATCGCCATCTTCCTGCTCTTCAGCTATGCCGTGTCGTGGGGATGTGCCTGCCTCGGCATAGTGAGCAAGGGTCCCGAGTCCGCCCAGGGGGTCGGCCTCGTCATCCTCTTTCCCCTCGCGGTCGTCTCGAACGCCCTCGTGCCGACCGCACGCATGCCCGCCGCGCTGAGATTCGTGGCGGACTGGAACCCGGTGAGTGCCGTGACGGCTGCCGCCCGTCAGCTCTTCGGCAACCCGAACCCGTCCGCGGCCATGCACGTCTGGCCGATGCAGCACCCGATCGTCACGACGCTGCTGTGGTCCATCGGGATGCTGGTCGTGTTCGCCCCGCTGGCGGCCCACCTGTTCGCCCGTCGGACCCGCGGCTGAGCAGGCGCACGAACAGCTCGTAGAGCATCCGGGCCGTAGCGCCCCAAATCACGTCCTCGCCCATGTCGAAAAAGTGCATCACCCATGCAGGGTCATCCCCCAGGTCCCACTGCTCCTGCCAGTACCGGCCGGGAGCCACGAGATCGCGCAGCGGCACGACGAGAACACAGTCGACCTCGTCGGGGCATGCCTCGAGGGCCGGGAGGGCGCTCGCGGCCGCCACGAAGGGGAGGACGGGCACCGAGCGCCGCGAGGCGTGCACTATCGGGAGCTCACCCAGGACCTCAACCGCGCCTGCGGGTAGCGCCACCTCCTCTAGAGCCTCGCGCAGCGCCGCCGAGAGCGGTGACTCCCCCGGCTCGATGCGCCCGCCCGGAAAGGCGATCTCGCCCGGGCTGGCCCGCAGGTGGCCGGCACGGCGGATGAGCACGACCGAGCTCGCGGCCTCCTCGTCGGTCTCACAGCCTTGCGTGCGAGCCTCAGGCCCGCCCGGAAGCAGCACGATCAGCACGGCCGCGCCGGACACCGCTTCCTTCGGGACAAGCTCGGTGGGGGCCACGCCGGACTGTGGCGCGAAAGCGTCTCGCACAGCCGCCATCGTCAGCCCGAGGGACCGGTCCCCGATGTTGGGGCCGTTAGGGGGGTCGATCCGCCTGGCCCCGGGCGGCCGGGGAATCACTTGTCGGACCACCCGCGCAGCATAAGAGATTGCGCGGATAGGCGTTCAGCGCGGACTCCAGCGATCGCGCCAGTCGATGAGCTTCGCCGTGATGAGCAATGTGATCACGAGGGCCATCTGGGTGAGGCGATGGGCAATCGTCCGGT